>NZ_CACSIS010000013.1:0-172758 GCF_902705905.1 Klebsiella sp. 18074
AGCCGGTGGTCTGGATGGCATCCGGGCCGTACTTAGCCTTAATCGCGCTGAGGCGCGTGGCAACGTAGTCGAGGGCCTCATCCCAGGAGACGGACTCCAGCCTGCCGCCGCGCTGGCGGCGGATCATTGGGGTTTTCAGGCGCGGGGTGAGGATCTGGGTATCGTTAATAAAGTCCCAGCCGTAGTAGCCCTTCAGGCACAGGGTTCCCTGGTTATTTTTGCCCATCGCCGGCTCGGCGCGGATAATCTGCCCCTCTTCGGTCACCAGCTTTATCTTGCAGCCGGCCGCGCAGTAGGGGCACACGGTTGTTACCATTTTCATTGTGACGGGACTCCTTTTAATCATGCGGCAGCGATGTCGCGATTAAAAAAACAAAAAAAAACCAAACCGGCTGCTGATACCGAGATCGACAGCCGCTTGTATCGCCGGAAAGCTCATCATCAGCAGTAGGGTCACGGCGAGGGTCAGGCGAAGTAGCATGGTGGTTTCTCCGCAAGCTGTTGTGCTTATTTGCAAAATGAAACGCGGCAGCGGGTCACCCCGATGCCGCACCGTCCAGCGCTACTCCTCATGCTGCTGTTTTTTAACCTTGCGCATTAATAACCACATGCGCACCGTGCGCGGCGCACGATGCGCCGCCTGAGCTTCCGGCACCAGACCGGTGTGCTTGTTGTAGCCGTTGAAAAACAGGTTCAGGGTGACGGCGCTAAACGTAGCCAGCATGATCCCGCTGTGCAGCAGCGGCTGCAGTACCTCGGGGAATTTAGAGAAAAACTGCGTCGATAGCGTTGGCGTCAGGCCGACGCCAAGGCTGATGGCGACGATATAGAGGTTGTAGCGATTGGTGGAGTAGTTGATGCGGGCGAGAATGCGTATCCCCGTTGCCAGCACCATGCCGAACATCACCAGCCCCGCACCGCCCAGCACGAACTGCGGGATAGAGGCCACCAGCACCGCCATCTTGGGCACCGTGCCAAAGATAATCAGAATGGCGCCAGATGCGACGCAGACCCAGCGGCTATGGACGCCGGTGACGCTGACCAGGCCCACGTTCTGCGAGAAGGAGGTGTGCGGAAAGCTATTAAACAGCCCGCCGAATAGGGTACCGATGCCGTCAACGCGCAGGCCGCGAATGATATCTTGCGGCGTCAGCTTACGACCGACAATTTCGCCAAGCGCCAGAAACATCCCCATTGACTCAATGAAAACGATGATCATGACGGCGGTCATCGTGATGATTGATATCGGATCGAAGACGGGCGTACCTAAGGCCAGCGGAGTGACCACGGCGAACCAGTGGGCGTCATGCAGGCCGGTGAGGTTAACCTCATTCATCATCATCGACAGGCCGAAACCGAAAACGATGCCTAACAACACGGCGACGTTAGACATAAAGCCTTTGGCAAAGCGGGTGACCAGCAGAATAAACAGCAGTACGGCAAACGAAATCCCCAGATAGATGGGGCTGCCGTATTCCGGATTACCTTTCCCTCCGGCCGCCCAGTCGATCCCGACCTGCATAATGCTCAGACCGATGGATGTGATGACGACGCCGGTGACCAGCGGGGGGAAAAGCGGCATCAATCGGCCGATCAGCGGCGCCAGGAGGGTGGTAATGATCCCGGCCGCAATCGTCGCGCCGAAAATACCCATCAGTCCGATATCGGGATTCATGCCGATGGCCAGCATCGGCGTCACGGCGGCGAAGGTCACCGACATAATAACCGGCAGGCGAATGCCCATAAAACGTCCGACGCCGATACACTGCAGCAGGGTAACGACGCCGCAGCAAAACAGATCGGAGCTGATCAGCAGTGCGACCGTTTCCTTGCTTAGCCCCAGCCGGTCGCCAATCATTAAAGGGACGGCGACGGCACCGGCATACATAACCAGAACGTGTTGCAAACCAAGAACGACCAGCTTCCCCGGGGATAAGACGCGATCCACCTCATCAATTGTGTGGGGGCTACCAGTGACCGATGGTGGTTGAGAATCAATGGCGCTCATAATGTATTTCTCCTTAATATCCAACGGCGGGCTTAGGAGCCGACCGGGAAGGGGGTGAATAGAGAGAGTGCAAAGCTCGCTATTACCATGCTTAGGCAGTGCCAGTTTTTCTTCCTGCAGGCAAAATAATGTTGAAATGAGTCGAATATCACAGAAAGAGGCGGTAACGGCGGCGCGCGGTGGGAGAAAAAACGCCGTGGAGAAAATAGCGTCTCATAATGAGAGGGAAATAATCATTCTGACTCACAATATGATTCTGCAGCGCGTCTCCCTGATATTTATGCCGGGTGAAGGGGATATTTTTTTGAGGCTGCTCGCAAAAATAAGTTCGCCACGATTGAGAATGTAAAAATCGCCTGATTATTGCATCGCGACCCTTTGTCAATTTCGGAATAATAACAAGGGAAGCCAATGAACCGATTTATTGTTGCCGACGCTGCGAGCTGCATCGGCTGCCACGCTTGCGAAGTGGCCTGCGCTGTCGCCCACAACGAGGACTGCTGGCCGCAGCGGCGGCATGATTTTCTTCCGCGTATCCACCTGGTTTCTCACCGCGGCGTCAGCCGCGTGACCACCTGCCGTCACTGCAACGATGCGCCCTGCGTGGCCTCCTGCCCGACCCAGGCGCTCTGTTTCTCCACCGACAGTATCCAGCTTAAGCCGGCGGAGTGTATCGGCTGTAAAAACTGCGCCGTTGCCTGTCCCTTTGGCGCGATCGAGATGGTAGCCGCCGGTGAGGATGCGCCGCAGCTGGCGCAGAAATGCGATCTTTGTCGCCAGCATCCGTCGGGCCTGCAGGCCTGCGTCAGCAGCTGCCCCACCGAGGCGCTGCGGCTGATGGATGAATCCGGGCTAAACCAGCTGCGTCGTGAAAGGCAGGCCCGTGCCGCCCAGGGTCAGCCGGTGCGGATGCGGGGCGACGACCGGCGTTCGGCCTTCTTGCGTAAGCCGCCGCGGGTGGGGGGGCAAAAGATCTCCGCCGAGGAGCGCAAGGCGCATTTCGCGGAGATCTATCACCCACTCGGCGCCGCTGAGGCGGAATATGAGAGCGAACGCTGCCTCTACTGCGCGCAGAAAGCATGGTGCAACTGGACCTGCCCGCTGCATAACCACATCCCGGATTTTATTCGCCTGGTGAATGAAGGAAAGATTATCGAGGCCGCGGAGCTGTGCCATCAAAGCAGCTCATTGCCGGAAATCTGCGGCCGGGTCTGCCCGCAGGACCGGCTGTGCGAAGGGGCCTGTACCATGAAGACCCAGGGCGGGGCGGTAACCATCGGCAATCTCGAGCGCTATATTACCGACAGCGCGCTGGCGATGGGCTGGCGGCCGCAGGCAGGGGACGTCAGCCCTCGTGAGGAGCGAGTGGCGGTGATTGGCGCCGGGCCGGCGGGCCTGGGCTGCGCCGATATCCTGACGCGCGCGGGGGTAAAGGTTGACGTTTTCGACCGGCATCCGGAAATCGGTGGGCTGCTGACCTTCGGTATTCCGCCGTTTAAGCTGGATAAGAGCCTGCTGGCGGTGAGAAGAGAGATTTTCAGCGCCATGGGCATTCAGTTCCATCTTAACCACGAGGTGGGGCGCGACGTGGCGTTCGCCGATCTGCTGGCCGACTACGATGCGCTGTTCCTCGGCGTCGGCACCTACGGCCTGATGGCCGCCGGCCTCGAGGGGGAAGATGCCTCGGGGGTGATTCAGGCGCTGCCGTTTTTGATTGCCAGCACCCGCGAAGTCATGGGACTGGAGGCGTCCGGGGAGTATCCGCTCACCGATATCGAGGGTAAGCATGTTGTGGTGCTCGGCGGCGGCGATACGGCGATGGACTGTCTGCGCACCGCCGCTCGACGCGGTGCGGCGAGCGTGACCTGCGCCTACCGCCGCGATGAGCAGAGCATGCCGGGTTCGAAAAAAGAGGTGGTCAACGCCAGGGAAGAGGGCGTGGCGTTTCAGTTTAACCTCCAGCCGCAGCGGATCCTCCGCGGCCGTAAAGGGGCGGTGCGCGCGGTGAGCATGATCCGTACCGAAATGGGCGAGCCGGGGCCGGACGGGCGACGTCGCCCGCGCCCGGTTGCCGGTTCTGAGTTTGAGCTGGCGGCCGACGTGCTGGTGATGGCGTTTGGCTTCCAGGCGCACGATATGCCCTGGCTGCGCGGTCACGGGATCGACCTCGACCGCTGGGGGCAAATCTGCACGGGCGGCGAAGGCCGGGCCAGCACGCAGACCCGCAATGATAAAGTTTTTGCCGGCGGCGACGCGGTACACGGTGCCGATCTGGTGGTGACCGCAATGGCCGCCGGGCGCCGGGCGGCGGAAGAGATGCTCGGCCTGTTTAAGCGAAAGGAGAGCCTATGACCCGTTTTATTATCGCCAGCGCCGAGGCCTGCATCGGCTGTCGGACCTGCGAGGTCGCCTGCGCGCTGGAGCATTCTGCATCCGCGGCCATGTTTCAGCCGCGTCTGAAGGTCCAGCGTCTCGATAGCCTCAGCGTACCGGTAATGTGCCATCAGTGCGAGAACGCCCCCTGCGTGGCGGCCTGCCCGGTGGCGGCGCTGAGCATGGGAGAGGATCGGGTTGAGGCCGATGCGTCGCGCTGCATCGGCTGCCAGAGCTGCGCGGTAGCCTGCCCCTTTGGGGCCATTATCGTGGAGATTGTCGCCGCGCATCCGCCGCTGATTATCAAATGCGATCTGTGCGCGAGCCGCGAGGGCGGTCCTGCCTGCGTGGCGGTTTGTCCGACCGCAGCGCTGAGCGTGATGACCAGCGAGCGGCTGGCCACGCTGCTCAAACGGCGCCAGGAGGCCGCCGCGCGCGGGGAATGGAGATCGCTGTCGAGCGATCCCCTGGTCAGCTGAGAAGAGGTTCCGTTCAGCGGGCGCCTGGCAGAACATGCGGCCTCGGTGCCAGGAGGCCGCTGCTAGCGAGCGGGGAATGGAGATCGCTGCGGAGCGATCCCCCTGGTCAGCTGAGAGGAGGTTCCGTTCAGCGGACGCCTGGTAGAATATGCGGCCTCGGTGCCAGAAGACCACTGCTAGCGAGCGGGGAATGGAGATCGCTGTGGAGCGATCCCCAGGTCAGCTGAGAGGAGGTTCCGTTCAGCGGGCGCCTGGTAGAATATGCGGCTTCGGTGCCAGGAGGCCGCTGCTAGCGAGCGGGGAATGGAGATCGCTGCGGAGCGATCCCCAGGTCAGCTGAGAGGAGGTTCCGTTCAGCGGGCGCCTGGCAGAACATGCAGCCTCGCTGCCAGAAGACCACTGCTAGCGAGCGGGGAATGGAGATCGCTGTCGAGCGATTCCCCTGGTCAGCTGAGAGGAGGTTCCGTTCACCGGACGCTTTGCAGAACATGCGGCCTTGATGCCAGGTGACCGGGTTAAGGGGAAGATAACCGTCTTCCCCTTAACAATCCCCGCGGTCCCGCACGGAAATCGGTGCTGCGCTCTGCGCTCACCTCCCGGCCTGCAGCCTGCGGTCGGCTCAACTCGACCTGCTCGCCCATTTCAGGGGCTCGCTCCTGTCTCGATTCGCCTCTTGCCGCCATCCCTGGCGGCCAGCCCTTGTCTTTCGGCCTTCGGTTCGCCGATTTCAGCGGGGAGCCAGGGCCCCGCTGCATGCCTTTTCGCTACGGGACGCACGTCGTCGCGGTTGAATCAGGCAGCAAGCGGTGCACTCGCGGATCAGGTAAAAAAGCCGGTCAGCTGCTCTGCTGACCGGCTTGAGGCCTCGTGGACTAACCCGCGCCGATGCATGGCCGACGCAGCCTTAAGACAGCGCGTCCATCCGCGCCCACATCTTCATCGCCGCTTTCTGAGCCTCGGCAAAGAGCGGCTGGTGATCGAAGCTAAACCGCCGGTTCTCGTAAATCATCACGCCATTGACCATCACGCTATGCACGTGGCTGCTGCCGAGGCCAAAGGCGATATGCCCGGCGATATTCTCGGCGATAAGCGGCGTGGGCGACGGATAGTCGCAAATCGTCAGGTCGGCTTTGTATCCCGCCTCGAGGCGGCCGAAGCGGGCGTTAAAGCTGCGGGCGAGCAGCTCGTTGCCGTTGCTTAAGGCGCGGGCAAAGCCGTCCGGCCACAGCGGCCCGCCGGCGTCGCGGTGCTTAAAGAAGGCAAACTTTAGCTCTTCAAACATATCCGAGCCCAGGCCGTCGGTGCCCAGCGCCAGGTTGCGGAAGTCCACCAGTCGCTGGTTATAGCCGACGTGGTTGTTCATATTTGAGCGCGCGTTATGCACCAGGAACCCATCCTGAGAATTGAGGATCTCAATATCTTCATCGGAGAGGTACAGGCCGTGGGCAACCAGCGTCTTGCGGTCAATCAGGTTAAATTCCGCCAGCCTGACCAGCAGGTCTTTACCGTAGCGATGATGGCTATGGCTAACGTCGTAACGGTCCTCCGCCGCATGGATATGCAGGCCGCGGCCGGTGGCCTGCAGCGCCTCGCCGAGCATCGCCAGCCCTTCGTCGGGTAGGGTAAAGGGGGCATGGGCGCCGATGTGCGCCTCAACCAGGTAGGGGTCGCGGCCCATCTCCCGGGCGCTGTCGACTTCGTGGGCAAAGCGAATATTCTCCTCAACGCAGGCCCGGAGCTCCTTAAGCCCGCCGTTGCGATCGGTGGTCTCAAAGCAGGTCATTCCCCGCAGGCCGACCCGCAGAAAGGCGCTGCGCAGCTGGCTGAGCGACCCGGCGATATAGCCGGGAGAAGCGTGGTGGTCAATCACCGCGGTGCAGCCGCTGCGCACGGCTTCCATGGCGCAAATCAGCCCGCTGTAGTAGAGCGACTCCTCATCCAGCGCGCGGTCGAGGCGCCACCACAGATTTTTCAGCGTCGAGATAAAATCGGGGCTGGAGGGGATAGTGGCCTGGATCCCGCGCGACAGGCCGGAATAGAAGTGGTTATGCGCGCAGACCATCCCCGGCATCACCAGCCGGCCGTGCATCTCTTTGACCGTGGCCTGGGGATAGCGCTGAGCGATCCCCGGAGCAATATCGAGGATCGCGTCGTTTTCAATCGCGATATCGATACCTTCCATGACCTTCGCCGGATAGAGCTGCGCGGCGGTGGCATTTTTCAGAATTAAGATACTCATACTTCGACGCCTCCCAGCAGGTAGCGGTGGTTAAGATGAACGTGGCTAATGATGCGGCAAAGATCGGTAACGGCAGGGGGAACGTCAGCGATATGGCCGCTATCGTCGATTTTCAGCAGCCAGGTATGCTCGTTTTGCCGGAGGTGAACGCTGTCGTCCTCGATGAAGAAGCCGGGGTTGCTGCTGTTGGCGAAATCCTGCGCCAGGCTAAAGACGGTAATTTTGTCTTTGTAGGGCTTGCCCTGCCACGGGCAGAACTGTGCGCAGTTGCCGCATTCGTTGCAGTAGGCGTCGAGGTGTAGCGTCTGGTAGCGGTTCTGGAATCCCGGCACGGCGATTGAGACGTTGGCGCGGTTTGGGCACACGTCCACGCATTTGCTGCACACGTAGTTGCACTCCAGGCAGCGATCCGCCTCCTGAGCCACGAACGCCTCCCGGCGATCCCTTGCCACCTCAGCGATGGCGATAGTCCCTTTGCGCTGGTAAATATCCGCCGGATCGACGTTGTTCCACCGCTTATGCTGATGGTGGTTGGCAATATTCTCTCGCGCCAGAATCGCATCCGCTGCCCGGCGCGCGTTGCCGATCGCCGAGACGATGGACGACGGGCCGCGCTGAACGTCGCCGATAAGAAATACCCCCGGCAGCGCGGTTTCTCCCGTAGGATCCGCCGCCGGCCAGCCGCTGTCGTCCAGCGGAATGCCCATCGCCGCCAGCGCCGCAACGTCCTGCTGTTCGCCGATAGCAGTAATGACCGTATCCGCCCGTAGGGTGCGGGTTTGGCCGGTTGCCAGCGGGCGACGGCGGCCTTTTTCATCGGCGTCGCCGAGCGCCATCACCCGGACGGTGAGCGTCCCGTCGGCGTAGAATTGTTCAGGATTACTGAGAAACTCGAACGCGACGCCGTCACGCTGCGCCTCTTCATACTCTTCGCGCCATGCCGGCATCTCCTGCAGAGAGCGGCGGTAGACGATGGTTGCTTTCTCCACGCCGGGTACCCGCAGCGCGGCGCGGGCGCAGTCCATGGCGGTATTGCCCGCCCCGATGACCACCACCTGTTTCCCCAGGCTCAGCGTCACTCCGCGATTGTATTCGCGTAAAAACTGCAGCGATTTTCGCACGTTACGGTTGTCGCCGCTGAGGCTGACGCCGCTGTTCTTGTCGGTGCCGGTGCCGACCAGCACGTAGCGGTAGCCTTCGCCGCGAAGCTTCTCCACCGTCAGCTGCGGATCGCAGCCGTAGACGATATTAACCCCGTGGTTCACCACAAAATCGATATCGTGCTGAATCAGCTCCCCGGGAATACGGAAGCGCGGAATGATGTTGCGCACCACGCCCCCGGCGTTGGCTTCGCGTTCAAACAGGGTTACCGGGTATCCTGCTCGGGCGAGAAAGTAGCCGGCAGCAAGCCCCGCGGGGCCTGCGCCGATCACCGCCACCGGGTTCAACGAGCCGGAGCCGGCCGGCCTGTGCCAGCGCCGCCGGTACTCTTCCCAGCCTTTCTCGAGCGCGATTTTCTTCAGCTCGCGGATATTGAGCGAACTGTCGTAGTCGAGGCGAGTACAGTTGCTCTGGCACTGATGATCGCAAATATGGCCGGTAATCGCCGGCAGGGCGTTACGCTGATAGATAAGCTCCAGCGCGTCGGCATAGCGCTGCTCGCCCATCAGGCGAATATACTCGGGGATATCCTGCTTAATCGCGCAGGCGCTCACGCAGGGCGCGACGTAGCAGTCGGTGAGCGGCAGTGGCTCTGCGACCTCGATGCGGTCCGGCGATTTCCAGTGCTTCTGGGTGTACTCCATGCTGATGGCTTTTTCGGCCAGCGCGCTGAGGCGCGGGACGTCCACCTGCTGTAAATCCCAGCCGCTGGCCTGCTCCAGCTCGCGCATGCAGGCACTTAGCCGCAGATAGCCGCCCGGTTTTAGCAGGTCGGTGGCCATGGTAATCGGGCGGATCCCGGTTTCAAATATCTCGCGGATCGTCAGCTGGCTGGCGCCGCCGGAGTAGGAGATAGGCAGCCTGCCGTCAAATTCGCGGGACAGCAGGGCGGCAACGTTGATGGCGAGAGGGAAGAGCGCGCGGCCGGACATATACATCTCATCGCCGGGCAGCGCCCCTTTGCGATTGATCGTCCCAAGAGTGTTGGTCAGCTTGACGCCGAAACCCAGCCTGCGCTCCTCCGCCAGCGCCATCAGGCGGTGCAGCATTTCCAGCGCCTGGCCGATTTTCAGATCGTGGTCAAAGGACTCTTCATTCAGGCCGATGTAGCTAAAGCCGCAGGTATCGAGGATTTCGCGCACGCGCGGGTAGCCAAGCAGCGTCGGGTTGAGCTTCACAAAGGTATTCAGCCCTTTCTCTTCCAGCATATAGCGGCAGATGGCCTCAATTTCATCGGGCGGACAGCCGTGCATGGTGGAGAGCGTGACGCCGCTCACCAGCCGGCTCGGGATGCGCTGGGCCAGCGTCGCCAGCTGCGGACGAATATCCTCCAGCTGATTGCCGATCACAAAGCGGTCGCTATGCGTCCAGCGGGAGAGCGTATCGCGATACTGCTCGAATTTAGGATGAAAGGCGGCATCGATCATATTGTCGATAAACTGCTGCATCGGCGGCTGCTTAATACCGTCGAGGTTATAGCCGACGCTCATATTAAAAATAAACGACTTGCCGGATTGTGACGGCGTGAAGGGGAATATCTCCTCCAGCAGGTGGAGGATAAACCAGGCTTTCAGATATTCATCCCAGGCTTTGAGCAGGGTAAATTCGGTGGACCACTCGGTGTTAAAACATTCGTCCTCGGCGTCGATACAGGGTTTTTCTAGCTCAAGGTGGTCGAGGATCTGCACGGTTTTCAGTTCAATAAAACGCCCGCCGGTGAGCCATGAGGTAATGATATTTTGCGCCAGCTGGGTGTGCGGCCCGGCAGCGGGGCCGATGGGCGTGGCGCAGCACTCACCAAATACGCTCAGGCGCCTGGACGTTACCGGGATATAAAACTGCTGTTCCGGAATGCCGAATATTGAACGGTGATGCTGGTACTCATCGAAAATACGCGTCAAAAGTTCCTCAAACGGGACGGGACGCATAATATCACCCATAACCCTCTCCTTAGATTCATGTATGCGATCAATGTTGCCGGTACGAGCGCGCTATTTTCAAGGCTGCCATCTCAGTAATGAAAATAGCGTGCGGCGTATTCATTCCGGCGGATGGAGAAAGGAATAGCAACATTCGCACCAGTTATTTAACCGGCGGCAGGATTAGGCATGAATTTGTGAAGGAACTCTAAAGTTGACGACGGTTATTGCCGTGAGATCGCCTGTTTAAATGAGAATTAAAATCATTCAATAATGCACGGGGAGAATAGCGTTAAAAATTATCGGCGAGCTATCACAATGATAATGTTTGCTGTGCGGCTTTATTATTAAACGGGCAAACTATTCCGCCAAATGAGTCCGCCAAATGAATAACGGACGTGCTGCCGGCAAATAAAACCGTCCGCCTGACCCCGCTTCCGCGACCCGGTTCACGAATCTGGCCTAAAAGCTGCGGCTGAGCATGAACCTTGCATACTCCATTCTAGCGTTAGGCCGCTGCCGTCAATGCTGTCCGCCGTTTCAGGCCCGCCGGCAGGATGTCGCCGCTGGGTGGGAGAAATCAGCAGTCTCAAAGTGAGAAAATGCGGCCAGCCCGCAGATGACGCAGTGCAGAGTACAGGACCCGGCCCGCCCGGGCTGACCACCGGAATAGCCATTGAGGTTGTTATGAATATTTTCTCAGAAGCCGCGAGGCTTGAAGCACAGAACTGCCCGTTTGCGCTGGCGCAGATTGTCGAGAGCCGTGGCTCAACGCCCAGACACTCCGCGCAGATGCTGATCCGCGCTGATGGCACCATTATCGGTACCATCGGTGGCGGGATGGTCGAACGTAAGGTCATCGATGAAGCGCTGGGGGCGATGGCTGAAAAGTCCTCGCGCATGTTTCACGGCCGGATGGCGCGCAGCGGCACGGATGCCGTAGGTTCCGACTGCGGCGGGGCGATGTCGGTGTTTATCAGCGTCCACTGCCAGCGGCCGCGGCTGGTGCTGGTCGGGGGCGGGCACGTCAATCGCGCAGTGGCGCAGGGCGCGGCGCTGCTTGGGTTTGATATTGTCGTCACCGATATCCATTCTGCCAGCCTCGATCCGCAGCTGTTTCCGCCGACCGCCCGGCTTGTGCATGCCGAAAGCTTTGCCGCGGCCGTTGAACGGCTGGCGGTGGGGGCCGATGATTTTGTCCTTATCGCCACGAATAATAAAGACCGGGAGGCGCTGGATAAGCTGATCGACCTGCCGGTGGCCTGGCTCGGGCTGCTGGCCAGCCGCCGCAAGGTGCAGGTGTTTTTACGCCAGCTGCGGGAAAGCGGCGTGGCGGAAGAGCATATTGCGCGTCTCCATGCGCCGGTGGGCTACAACATTGGCGCCGAAACGCCGCACGAGATTGCGGTCAGCGTCCTGGCCGAGATCCTGCAGATCAAAAACCAGGCTCCCGGCGGCCTGATGATGCCCGTATATCAGGATAGTGAGGGACAGAAAACGCTGGAGACCGCATGATGTGAACCCCCTCGCGAGTGCCGCGAGGGGCCGTGGGCTATCCTTCAATCAGGGTTCCCGTTTTGCCTTCTATCCCTTCCCGGGCCTTGCTCAGCATGGTAATTAAGGCCCGGCGCCCCGGCCGGGAGCGGGCAAACGCCGCGGCGGCCTCGACTTTCGGCAGCATGGAGCCTTTGGCGAAATGGCCTTCGGCAATAAAGCGGTCGGTATCGCTCAGCGAGAGCCGGTCCAGCCACTGCTGATTGGCCTGGCCAAAGTTGATGGCTACTTTTTCCACCGCGGTAAGGATAATCAGCATATCGGCATCGATCGTGGCGGCGAGCCTGGCGCTGGCCCGGTCCTTATCGATGACCGCGCTCACCCCGCGCAGGTGGTTCCCCTCGCGGACCACCGGAATACCGCCGCCACCGACGGTAATCACCACCTGTCCGGCATCCATCAGCGCCTTCACCGTCTCTTTTTCGATAATATCGACGGGCTCCGGCGAGGCTACCACCCGCCGATAGCCGCGCCCGGCATCCTCTTTCAGCGTGTAGCCCTGGCGGGTCAGGACTTTGGCCTCCGCTGCGCTGAAGAATGAACCGATGGGCTTGCTCGGATCGAGGAAGGCCTCATCGGCGGCGTCAACCTCAACCTGGGTGATCACCGTGGCGACCGGAACCGGCATCCCGCGGGCGAGCAGCGCCTCGCGCAGCGCATTTTGCAGATCGTAGCCAATGTATCCCTGGCTGAGGGCGACGCAGACCGACATTGGTAGCATCGGGGTATGGGCCTCGGTTTTGGCGGCGGCTTCGAAGGCCAGATTGATCATCCCGACCTGCGGGCCGTTGCCGTGGGTCACCACGACCTGATGCCCTTGGGCAATGAGGTCAACAATCGCCTGCGCGGTTTGCGTCACCGCCTGCATCTGTCCGGCAAGATCGTCCCCTAAGGCGTTGCCGCCGAGGGCGAGAACAATTTTCTTACTCATTAATGCCTCTCTTTAAAAGCGTGCGCCGCGCGAGAAATCCGGCGCGGCTGAAAAAGGGTTACGGCGTATAAATCGGCCTTGCCCGGCGCTGCCGGTAAAGGTGCCGTGGCTGAAAATGACCCGGCCATGAGACAGCGTCTGGCGGATGGCGCCCTGGCAAATAAACCCCTCCCAGGGCGAGTAGTCGGCGTTGTCGTGGAGCTGTTCGTGGCGGATGGTGGTGGTTCGTCGCGGGTCGATAATGACCACATCGGCATCCGCGCCGGGTGCCAGCACGCCTTTTCGCGGCCAGAGGCCAAACAGCCTGGCCGGCGTGGTGCTGACGAGCGATACGAAGCGCTCCGGCGAGATCCTGCCGCTCATCACGCCGTGCGAAAACAGCAGCAGCAGGCGGTTCTCAACTCCGGGCAGGCCGTTGGGGCAGCGGCTGAAGTCGCCGCCGGATAGCTGCTGTCGCTGGGCCATGGAGAAGGCGCAGTGATCGGTTGCCACCACGTCAATGGCGCCATCGGCGATGCCGCACCACAGCGCGTCGTTGTGGCGGGCGTTGCGCAGCGGCGGACTGAGCAGAAACTGCAGCGCGTCGTCGCGCTCGTAGCAGCGCTCGTCGAGCAGCAGATACTGCGGGCAGGTTTCGACCCAAACCGGCTGCCGGCGCGCCTGGGCAAGGCGCAGATAATCGAGCCCCAGCCCGTTAGAGAGATGCACGATATACAGCGGGGCGTTGCCGGCAAGCTGGGCCAGGTTGATCATCCTGGCGATGGCTTCGGCCTCGCACTCCGGCGGACGGCTCAGGGCGTGATAGCGCGGCGCGGTTTTGCCGGCGGCGAGAAATTCGGCGCGCTTTTGCGCAATCACGGCATCGTTTTCCGGGTGGACGGTGGTGAGCGCTCCGGCGTGATGCAGATGCTTTAGCGCCTGAAGAACCTCGTCATCGTTAAGCTTGTACTGGTAGGTGAGATAGAGCTTAAAGCTGCTGATCCCCGCCTCAACCATCAGCGGGATCTCATCAAGAATGGCGTGGTTGATATGCTGGATCACGCCGTGAAAGCTGTAGTCGATGGTTGCTTTGTAGGCGGCGTAGCCGTGGTAGGCCTCAAGCTGGTGGCGCAAACGGCAGCCGGCTGGCCCGAAGCCCATATGATCGATAATGGTCGTTGTGCCGCCGCAGGCGGCGGCGCGGGTGCCGGTGAAAAAATCATCGCAGCTGCGGGCGAGTCCGGTATCAATATTAAAATGCGTGTGGACGTCCACGCCCCCAGGCATCACGTAGCATCCCTCGACGTCAATTATTTCGCAGGGCTGCTCCACGGTGATGTCTGCCGCCAGCTGACTGATTAAGCCGTTTTCAATCAGCAGGTCCTGTTTTGCCTGGCCGTCAGCGTTGACGACGGTGCCATTTTTAATCAGTACGCGCATAAAAAGCTCCAGACTCCCGTCGCTGGCGGCGGGAGGTATTGCGGATAATCATTATTCTGTTGCCAGCCAGCTCAGCGGGATGGCGGCATACATTGCGGCACAGGTCACGAGATGCGATTTCCAGGTTTTTTCATTCGGGGCGTGGGCTTCCGGCTCTTTGCCGGGGCCAAAGCCAATGACCGGGATCCCGTGACGGCCCATGATCGACACGCCGTTGGTCGAGAACGTCCACTTATCGACCACCGGCGCTTTGCCAAACAGGCCCTCATAGGCGTTACTGAGCGCCTGGACGGTAAAGTGGTTCTCCTCCACTTTCCAGGTTGGGAAGTAGCACTCGGTGGGGTAGACCAGGCCGGTCCAGGAAGGGCGGTCGTAGTTGTACATCGATACCACCGCCCCCGTTTTTTGTACCGCCGGCAGGGCGCGGATCTCGTCCAGCGCGCCTTCCCAGGTCTCTCCCCAGGTCAGGCGGCGGTCGATGGAGACGGCGCAGCTGTCGGCAACCGCGCAGCGGCTGGGTGAGGTAAAGAAGATTTCCGAAACGGTCAGAGTGCCTTTGCCGAGGAAGTCGTCATTGCCCAGGCGTTGGGAGAGGTCCTGCAGTTCGTTAAGAATCGGCCCCATTTTGAAAATCGCGTTATCGCCGCGCTCCGGCGCCGAGCCGTGGCAGCTGACCCCCTGGACGTCGACGCGGATCTCCATGCGTCCGCGCTGGCCGCGGTATATCTGGCAGTCGGTGGGCTCGGTGCTGACCACGAACTCGGGACGAATGCCGGACTGCTCGATGATGTACTGCCAGCAGAGGCCGTCGCAGTCCTCTTCCTGAACGGTACCGGTCACCAGCAGGGTATAGTCATCCTCGAGGCCCAGGTCCTTAATGATTTTTCCCGCATACACCATCGAGGCCATACCGCCTTCCTGATCCGAGGTGCCGCGCCCGCCGATCAGCTCGTCGGTCTCCATGCCTTCATAGGGATCGAAATTCCAGTTTTTGATATTGCCGATGCCCACGGTGTCGATATGCGCGTCCATTGCCACAAGGCGCGGGCCGTGGCCGATATAGCCGAGGATGTTGCCCATAGGGTCGATTTCAACTTTGTCGAAACCCACCTTCTCCATCTCTTTTTTAATTCGCTGGACGACGCGCTTCTCGTCGCAGCTTTCGCTGGGTATGGCCACCATATCGCGTAAAAAACGCGTCATATCCTGCTGGTAGTGGTTAGCTTTTTCGAGGATCAGTTTGAATGGAATATGCTTAGCCATGGCTCGGTTCTCCGGTTCTGATTTTCCCGCCGCGCGGGATGAGTTGAAAAGTATGCTGAGGCCTATCGTGTTGCCGGGTGTTTGCCTTCCCAGACCACTTCCCGGTAGTGCTTCACGTCGGTATCGCCTTCGGTGCTGATGACCAGCACGACGGCGTTGCTGTCCAGCCTGAGCTTGTGCATCAGCGCTTCGCGCTGGGGATGAAAATGTACGGCGGCCAGCACTCCGAGCCCGACGGCGCCGGACTCGCCGGAAATCACCCGCGGATCGCCGCCGGTGGGATTACCCAGCACGCGCATCCCGAGGGCGGCGACGGCGTCCTGGCAGGAGATAAATTGGGTCGCGCAGTTGCGCAGAATTTCCCAGCCCAGCGGATTGGGCTCGCCGCAGGCGAGGCCGGCCATGATGGTGGCCATTTCGCCGCCGACGTTGACGATTTGGCCCTTAACGCCGGAGCGGTATAGGCAGTCGGCCAGCTCGGGTTCGATAATCACCGAATGCAAATTGTTGGCGCCATAGGCGTCCACGAGGTAGCCCAGCACGCCTCCCGCCATGGCGCCGACGCCGGCCTGCAGAAACACGTGAGTGGGGCGGGCAATGCCCATGGACGCGATCTGCTCGACCGCTTCGTCGGCGAGGGTAGCGTAGCCTTGCATAATCCAGGTCGGGATGCGGGTATATCCCTCCCAGGCCGTATCCTGCACCACCTCCCAGCCGTTTTGCTGCGCCGTTTGCAGGGTGAAGCGCACGGTATCGTCATAGTTCATTTCGGTGACGATGCATTCGGCGCCGAGCCGCCGGATGGCGTCGACGCGCTCCTGGGCCGATCCTTTTGGCATATAGATCACCGCGTTCTGCCCCAGCTGCTGCGCGGCCCACGCCACGCCGCGGCCGTGGTTGCCGTCGGTGGTCGTTGCGAAGGTCATTTTCTCCGTCATGCCGGGCTTGAACGTGTCGAAGGAAAATTCGTTGATATCCAGGCGATATTTTTCGCACAGCAGCTGCGCAATGGCCCAGGCGCCGCCGAGCATCTTGAAGGCGTTCAGGCCGAAGCGCTGCGATTCATCCTTGACCAGAATCCGGCCGAGGCCAAAGAGGGCGGCAAGGTCGTCGAGGGCATACAGCGGCGTGGGCTGATAGCCGGCGATTTTTTGATGGAAGCAGCGCGCCTGCTGCGCCTGCTGGCGAGAAAAAAGCGGCGAGCCCGTGGCGTTAAAAAACCGATTATCGGCAATATCCATTTTCAGTGAGAAAGCAGACATACTCTTTCCTTATCCTTCATGACGTGAGAGGGAGAGCCAGCCAGCGGCCGGCCTGAGGGGTTATTTGACGCGTTTTTGCGCTTCGTCCAGCAGCTGATCCAGCAGCAGGCCGGGTTTGGCATATTTCCGACAGAGGATCATCGAGGCGATGATGTACGGCTTCCAGCTCGCTTCTTTATAGGTGGCGATGCGGTATTTTTCGAAGACCGCTTCGCTGACTTCGCCCTCGGCGCAGGAGACGCCGGTGATATCGGCGGGGAGACAGTGCATATAGAGCGCGTCGCCGCCGTTCGTCTGCGCCATCATCTCTTCGGTGCAGTGCCAGTCTTTATGATTCGCGTTCTGCGCCAGGCAGGCGGCTTCCAGGGCCTCCAGTCCGTCGCGATCCTCGGCGCGCAGCAGTTCGGTGCGCTTTTCCATGACCTTGTAGGGCGCCCAGGATTTCGGGTAGACGATATCGGCATCCTTGAAGGCCTCTTCCATGCTGGTGACCTGGCGGAAGCTGCCGCCGGAGGCCTCGGCGTTGTTTTTGGCGACTTCGATAACGTCGGGGATCAGATCGTAGCCTTCCGGGTGGGCGAGGGTGACATCCATACCGAAGCGGGTCATCAGGCCGATGATGCCCTGCGGGACCGAGAGTGGTTTACCGTAGCTCGGAGAGTAGGCCCAGGTCATGGCGACTTTTTTGCCTTTGAGTTCCTCTAGCGAGCCGAAATGCTCCCGCAGCCAGGCGAGGTCGGCCATGGCCTGGGTTGGGTGATCGATATCGCACTGCAGGTTGATAAGCGCCGGGCGCTGGGGCAGCACGCCCTGACGATAGCCGTCGTCGAGCGCTTCGCCCACCTCGCGCATATAGGCGTTGCCGGCGCCGAGGTACATGTCGTCGCGGATGCCGATAGCGTCCGCGCAGAAGGCGATCATGTTGGCGGTTTCACGCACGGTTTCGCCGTGGGCAATCTGCGATTTACCCTCGTCCAGGTCCTGCTGCGCAAGGCCGAGCAGGTTCAGCGCCGAGGCGTAGGAAAAGCGCGTGCGGGTTGAGTTGTCGCGAAAAACCGAAATGCCCAGACCGCTGTTAAATACGTTGGTGGCGATATTTTCCGCGCGCAGGGTTTTTAATGCCGCCGCAACGTCCAGCACCTGTTTTAGCTCATCCGGGGACTGCTCCCACGTCAGCAGGAAGTCCTTCTGATGAAGATGCGAATCTAGCTTGTTGATATCCTTAATCAGGTCGTTAACAGTTTTCATTTTTTAAATCCTGGGGTGAGTGACGGCTTAATGATTGCTGTGCGGTCGGAAAAGGGTGGTGACGCAATAGCGACTGCCAGCGCTATATTTCTCCTAACAATAAGCATGCCAGTTCATCCAGCCTCAGGCGTAACGGGGGGGAAGGGGCGAGAATTATGCGAAGGTTGTCACGAAATATAGCTTCAGGTGGTCAGAGGTAATAATAAATTCACGGTCTTATTCGGATGCGGGCGAAAGCAGGTTAAGTCCGCGAAGAGATATACCCTCGGCGGCGGCGTAAAAAGTCACCAAAGTGATAAATACACCGCGTCAATTCTCATATTGATATGAAAATGTGATACTTCTTACATATTTTCGTCAAGGAGTGAAAAAGAAGCCTGCCTCTATCAAATATTGTTGGCGGCTGAGTTAGTATCATGGCCGAAGAATAAGAACAATCACATATCCCAGATATCTCAGTTGGTTAGTGATATTAAAAGGTCTATTATGATGCCCTCTAACACATTTTCCGTTTTGATGCAGATTCAGCCGACCATCCAGCGCTTTGCGAGGATGCTATCCAGCGTGCTTCAGCTCGAAGTTGAAATTGTTGATAACACGCTGTGCCGGGTTGCCGGGACCGGCGTATATGCCAAATCACTGGGGCGCAAATTAAATACAGATTCGCGACTTTTGCGCTACATTATTGAAACAAAGAAAGAGAAGGTGGTAACCCATTCCCGTTTCGATCCCTTGTGTAAAGGATGTACCAGTAAAGATAGCTGTAAAGAGAAAGCTTTTCTGGGTACTCCGGTTATTTATCAGGAGCAGTGCGTAGGGGTCATTAGTCTGGTGGCATTAACCTGCGAGCAGCAGGAGCGTATTAATAACAACCTGCGCGAGTTTTCCGATTATGTCCGCCACGTTTCGTCTATATTTGTTTCACGACTGCTGGAGGATCAGGGCGGCAGCGATAATATCCAGAAGATGTTTTTAACGATGATCGAAAATATGGACCAGGGGGTTCTGGTTGTCGGTCACGATCAGAAGGTCAAATTTGCCAATCATACGGCGTTAAAGATTCTCGGGGCGAACCAGGGAAATATGATCGGTCAGCTCATTAATTTCAGGCCGCTGACCTTTGAGCATAATTTCACGCGCGGTCATATGCAGCACGTGATCTCATTCGATAACAAGACCGAAATGATTATTGGCCAGCTGCACGCGGTTCAGGATCAGTGGCTGTTTTTAATGGCCTTCCATCAATCGCACTCCTCCTCGAATTTAACCGCCTCGGTGGAGGAGCCGCAGATTGAGCAGATGGTGGGAGAGTGTCGGCCGATGCGGCAGCTGAAAAAGCTGATCAGCCGCATCGCCCCCAGCCCCTCAAGCGTCATGATTGCCGGCGAAAGCGGCACCGGGAAAGAGGTGGTTGCCAGAGCGATACACAAGCTCAGCGATCGTCAGGCCAAACCTTTTATCGCCATTAACTGCGCCGCTATCCCTGACCAGCTGCTGGAAAGCGAGCTCTTCGGCTACGTCAAGGGCGCGTTTACCGGTGCCTCGGCGAACGGCAAGACCGGGCTTATCCAGGCGGCAAACCACGGCACGCTGTTTCTCGACGAGATTGGCGATATGCCCCTGACGCTGCAGGCTAAGCTACTGCGGGCGATTGAATCGCGCGAAATCCAGCCCGTCGGCGCCAGCCATCCGGTGCCCGTCGATATCCGCATTATTTCGGCGACTAACCAAAATCTCGAGCAGTTTATCGTGGCCGGTAAATTCCGCGAAGATCTCTACTATCGCCTCAACGTGATCCCTCTCAGACTGCCGCCGCTGCGGGAGCGTCAGGAGGATATTGAGCTGCTGATCCACTATTTTCTCCATCTGCACACTCGGCGCCTTGAGCTGGTCTACCCCGGCGTGGCTCCGGAGGTCGTTGCCATGCTGAAGGGCTACCGCTGGCCGGGAAATATTCGCGAGCTGAGCAACCTGATGGAGTATCTGGTCAACGTGGTGCCCTCGGGCGAGGTTATCGACGCCTCGCTTCTGCCACCCAATATTATCAGCGGCGCCAGGCTTGCCGAGCGTGAACCTGGCGCCGCCCTCCCGGTGAGCATGCCGGGAGAAGAGGAGAGCGTCACGGCGCTGGAGGAGATGGAAAGGCAGATGATCCGCGAAGCGTTAACCCGCCATAGCAATAAAAAGCAGGCGGCAGATGAGCTCGGGATTGGCATTGCCACCCTGTATCGTAAGATTAAAAAGTATGAGCTGGTGGGGCTGTAAAAGCGCCGGCCGGAGGGGCTGAAAGCACCCCGCGTATCACTCTGAGAGTCCAGTTATCAAAATCGCTACCGGGCGCCCGCTTCGTTGTCGCTCTTTGATGACTTTGGGGTTGTTCGTTTTTTGAGCGCAATGTTCAAAGCGATCCGCCGTCGTGCTTGCTCGCTTCAGTCGCCATTTCATAGTCTTAACGGGATGGATGGCACCGTTCTTGCCTTGTGATGTTCTCTTCGGCCGCCGCGGCGGCCGGTAGCAAACATGATAAGGACAGGAACATGGCGCAAACCAATGACAATATCGCTCCCTCATCCGTACCCCCGCGACACGCTTTTTTTTCAAAACCACGCATTATCGCCCGACCGGGGTTTAACCGCTGGCTGGTGCCGCCGGCGGCGCTGGCGGTGCATCTCTGTATCGGGATGGCCTACGGTTTTTCCGTCTTCTGGCTACCGATGTCGCAGCTGGTGGGCGGCAGCGGATCGCTGCACTGCCCGGTCACGATGTCCTTCTGGCAGCAGCTTTTTACCCGTGAATGCGACTGGAAAATCTCGCTGCTAGGCTGGACCTATACGCTGTTTTTTGTCTTTCTCGGCTGCTCCGCGGCGCTGTGGGGAAGCTGGCTGGAAAAGGTCGGGCCGCGGCTGGTGAGCTTCATCGCAACGCTATGCTGGTGCGGCGGGCTGCTGCTCTCAAGCGTTGCCATCTATTTTCATCAGCTCTGGCTATTGTGGCTGGGGGCAGGGGTTATTGGCGGAGTCGGCCTTGGGCTGGGCTATATTTCTCCGGTCTCGACCCTGCTGCGCTGGTTCCCCGATAAGCGCGGAATGGCCGCCGGCATGGCGATAATGGGCTTTGGCGGCGGCGCGCTGGTGGGGGCGCCTCTGGCAAACGCGTTGATGAATTTTTTCGCCGACGCGACGGGTAACGGCGTCTGGCAGAGCGTTCTGGCGCTGTCAGTCATCTATGCCCTGTTTATGCTCTGCGGTACCTTCGGCTATCGTCTGCCGCCGATGGGCTGGCATCCTGCCGGAGAGAAGGCGCTAAAAGTGATGAGCGCGCATTCCACCATTCAGGTACACGTCAGCATAGCCTGGCGCACGCCGCAGTTCTGGCTGCTGTGGCTGGTGCTGTGGCTGAACGTAACGGCGGGGATCGGTATTTTAGGGATGGCCTCACCCATGCTGCAGGAGATTTTTGCCGGCAAGCTGCTGGCGACGAGTCTGCAATGGCACGAGCTT
Organism: Klebsiella sp. 18074; assembly: GCF_902705905.1. NCBI lineage: Bacteria > Pseudomonadati > Pseudomonadota > Gammaproteobacteria > Enterobacterales > Enterobacteriaceae > Klebsiella > Klebsiella sp. 18074. Next base: position 21,357 of record NZ_CACSIS010000013.1, read on the forward strand.
AACGCCGACCAGCTACGGCGCATCGCGACCATGGCGGCAGGCTTTACCGGGCTGCTGAGCCTGTTTAATATCATCGGCCGCTTCTTCTGGGCTTCGGTTTCGGATCTTTGCGGCCGGAAAATGACCTTTGCCATGATTTTTCTTCTCGGCGCCGCGCTGTACGGCTCCTTGCCGCTGATCAACCACGGCGGCTATGTCGCCATTTTCGTCTGCGCCCTGTGCGTTATCATTTCGATGTACGGCGGCAGCTTTGCCACTATCCCCGCCTATCTGGCCGATATCTTCGGCGCGCAGATGGTGGGGGCGATTCACGGGCGTCTGCTGACGGCATGGTCCGCCGCCGGTATTAGCGGCCCGGTTTTAGTGAATTATTTACGGGAATATCAGCTGGCGCAGGGGCTTGCTCCACAGCGGGTATACGATATTACGCTGATGGTCCTCACCGGGCTGCTGGTTATCGGCCTGATCTGCAACCAGCTGATCCGCCCGATACCGCAAAAATATGCTATGTCCGCCCAGCAACAGCAGCAGGCGAAGGGGTTGTATACGGTGAATGAGAACGCGCAGCTCAGCTGGGAGCCGCGGCCGTCGAGGGCGCTGATGGCCTTGAGCTGGTTCGCGGTAGGGGTGCCGCTGCTGTGGGGAATAGGGACCACCTTCCAACAGGCGGTGAAGTTCTTTATGTAGCTATCCGCCAGGCAAGCGCCCGCCGGGGCATCGGCCGGGTGCTCGCTAAATCGCCGTTTATCAAAATAATTCCCATTCGACCCGTCGGTGATACACTACATACTGTGATCTTTGTCATACCGTAATTAAAACAGAGAAAAGAGACACTGCTATGCAACATATCATTGAGGGTTTCCTCAACTTCCAAAAAGAGATCTTCCCCCAGCGTAAAGAGCTCTTTCGTAGCCTGGCTTCCAGCCAGAATCCCAAAGCGCTTTTTATCTCCTGCTCCGACAGCCGTCTGGTGCCAGAACTGGTGACCCAGCAGGATCCTGGACAGCTCTTTGTTATTCGTAATGCGGGTAATATCGTGCCTTCCTTCGGGCCGGAACCGGGTGGGGTTTCAGCTACCATCGAGTACGCGGTTGTTGCCCTCGGAGTGACCGATATCGTGATTTGCGGCCATTCTAACTGCGGCGCGATGACGGCGGTTGCGACCTGTCAGTGCCTCGACTCCATGCCGGCGGTTTCCCACTGGCTGCACTATGCCGATGCGGCGAGAGCGGTGGTTGATAGCAAAACCTGGGATAGCGAAATCGATAAAGTGAATGCGATGGTGCGAGAGAACGTTATCGCCCAGCTTAACAATATCAAAACGCATCCGTCGGTAGCCGTCGGGCTGCGCGACGGCGCGCTGCGCCTGCACGGCTGGGTATATGATATCGAAAGCGGTGCGATTGGTGCCCTCGATAAAAACACCAAATCCTTCGTCTCGCTCTCTGAAAACCCTGAAGTTTTCTTCGAGTAGCTCTTCTACAGGGCATGGAAGCCCTGCATCCCGCACTTCGCCGTCATCCTGCTGATAAACGCTCCGCTACGCCCGCTCGGGTCTGATAGAGGCTTTGCCGATCGCCAGCAGCGCGACGCTCAAAATAAATCCCGTTCCGCTGAACAGATAGAGCGAGCCGGCGGCTCCGATAGCCTCAGCGCAGTATCCCGCGCTGAGAGAGACGATCGCCGAGACCGCCATTTGTCGCCGGTAGCTTCTGGCGATCGCGGCTGGCACCTGTTGCCGCTCGAAGTTTCTGAGCAACGCGTAGACGGCGAGGGAGAACACGACGTTAGAGAAAATATGCGCCACAAAGACCAGCGCCAGCGCCACAGCGGGCCACGGCGCGAAGGGGATCAGCCCGTAGCACAGCAGAAAAATCGCCAGGCAGCCGATCGGCAGCCCGTTGCTGCTGCTGTTTTTTTCAAAACGCGCCGGGTTGAGCAGCAGCGGCCCAACCAGCTGGCCCAGGCTGCGGGTAAAAAGCAGCGCCAGAGCGGTTGTTTGTTCCGGCGAGCCTGATGAGAGCGCCCCAGGTGCCAGCCCCGGAAGCAGCGCCATTGCCGGCGCCCCCGCCGCGGCCAGCAGGGGAAGGAGCAGCATCGCACGGCGCTGGGAATGGGTCAGCGTTTGCCGGCGCAGCGGAGAGTGGCTCCGGACGTGCTCGACAAACGGCGCGCCGACGCGCGTTTTCGCCCGCCCGAGGAGGATGAGGGCGGCGGCGAAGCTCAGCAGATCGATAAGCAGCAGATGCGTTGCGCTCATATATCCCCGCAGGACGAATCCCAGACCAATACCGCAGAGCACGTTACCGGCAAAAATAATGCTTTCGAGCGTCGTGGCGACCGGGAGCTCCTCTTCGCTCAGGCCGGTTTTGAAGAGTTGACTCAGCGCCGGGAAGGTCATGCCGGTGGTGAACGCCCCGATCGCCTGAGCGATGAGCAGCAGCGGGATAGAGTCAATCGCCACGGCATAAAACGGCGCCGCCAATCCGATAAGGCCGAGCCCTTCGCCGAGTATCAGGATCGTAAAGGGGCTCAGGCGCCGGCAAAAGCGTTCGCCCACGATGCTGCCGAGCAGTCCTGGCACGGTGGACAGAACGTAGGCGAGAGCCAGCGACGCGACGGGTGTCGAGAGGCGGATTAGCTCGCCAAAAACGACGATCCAGGTGATACCGTTGCCTATCGAGGAGATCAGAAACGCGAGAGCGAGCAGGCGTAGCCACGGCTTATTCGCCATGGTCTGGAGAAGGATTCGAATCATTGTCATGTCCGTAATAAGCGAAAAATTGTCTTTCCAGCCACGGGCTAGCCGCCGTTAGCTGAAAATTAATACAACTGTTATCGGGCTTATTGTCAGGACATTACATAACCAGGGATCCGCCGGGGAGGAGTGCAAGTGTTAATTTAATATTGCATATTTGTAGCGTTGTCAACGCCGGCGCGCCGACAACGCTATCGTGCTCTCTGCCGTGCTGGCGGACGGCTTACAGCACGCCATCGCCGCCGTCCGAACACCAGACCTGGCCGGAGGTGAACGAGCAGGCGTCGGAGGCCAGCGTCACGTACAGCGGGGCAATCTCCACCGGCTGCCCAGGGCGACCGAGCGGGGTATCCGCACCAAACTGGCGGACCTTCTCCTCAGGCTGGCCGCCGCTAGACTGCAGAACCGTCCAGTAGGGGCCGGGGGCGACGGCATTGACGCGGATCCCCTTCGGGCCCAGCTGTTTGGCTAATGATTTAGTGAAGGCCACGAGGCTGGCTTTGGTCTGGGCGTAATCAAAGAGTATCGGGCTCGGCTTAAAGGCCTGAACCGAGGAGGTGTTGATGATAGCGCTATGCTCTTTGAGATGGCGCAGCGCGGCTTTGGTTATCCAGAACGGCGCGTAGACGTTGGTTTTGAAGGTGGCGTCAAAATCCGCCGTCGTGAGTTCTGCCAGCGAGTCGCAGTACTGCTGACGCCCGGCATTATTGACCAGAATATCCAGACCTCCCAGCTCTCTGGCGGCCTTTTCAACCAGCGCTTCGCAGAAGGATTCGCTACGAATATCGCCGGGAATAGCCACCGCCTTGCGCCCTGCGGTCTCAATCAGAGCGATGACCTCTTCGGCGTCGGCTTCTTCCTCCGGCAGATAGTTTATCGCCACGTCCGCTCCTTCCCGAGCAAACGCAATGGCCACCGCGCGGCCGATACCCGAGTCGCCGCCGGTAATCAGCGCTCTCTTGCCGGACAGCCTGGCCGAGCCAACGTAGCTTTCTTCGCCATGATCGGGAACGGGCAGCATCTCCGATGCCAGGCCGGGAGGTGTTTGCGGCTGGTCGGCAAAAGGAGGGAGGGGGTATTGTGCGCTGAGTTTGGCGTGGTCGCTCATCTAATTTCCTCTGTTCAGGTAAATATTAATAATAGGCCCAACGACCGGCGCGAAAAGGTATTTTATGGATTAATTAAGCCGTGGTGTCGGTGTTATTATGTTGCCGCGGGAAGATATCATGCGTAATTGGCTGATTAGCCTCCATGTTTTATTCCAACGCCCGATTTGGGCTGAATAAAACTTTAGGATTGTTCCAGCAGTCGGTGCGGAAGGTATTACCTGGCGATGCGTGGTGGTAATAGCCTGCGGCAGGATGATATTAATTTTACGTTCTTTACAAATACGCCGAATTTTAGCGCTGAAAAAATAATTCGGTGCCGCTTAATAGGTTGTCCGGTTGAGGGTTATGCGGGATGGAATGAGATGTTTAAATTTATTTCTGGCGCCATTTTTATTGGCCTGGCCCGCCGGGTAAGCGATCCGGCGGTTTGACACAGGCTTCATATCACTTACTGTTAACTCTCGACGGCGATGATTTTCCATCGCGAATCATTTTTCATAAACCAACCGAAAGGTAGCATTATGGCAGAGCACAGAGGTGGAACGGGTAATTTCGCGCAAGACCGGGAAAAAGCATCTGCAGCCGGTCGTAAAGGCGGTCAGCATAGCGGGGGGAATTTTAAAAACGATCCTCAGCGTGCTTCAGAAGCCGGGAAAAAGGGCGGTGAGAATAGCCACGGCGGCGGGCGTAAATCAGGCGCCAGCTAATTCCCGCTCGGTCTGGCATAAAGCGTAACGCTATCGTCAGCGTCATATATCCTGCGGGCCGTTGGCCCGCATTTTTTTGCCCACAGCGTCAACGCACCGGCATCAATGCTATATATCTGCGTCGTCTGTTAAATAGTCTGCTCTTTGCGTAACGACCGCAGCCAGCAGCGGAGGATAAATACTATGTCCCAGTCTAGCGTAAACGCCCCTGATAAACCGGCCCGCCATCCGGCAAAAGGCGATCCCCGCGAACGAGGGGAAATACCGCGTAAAAGGGATGATAGCGAAGATCGCAAAAAGGACCCCTGGCAGCCTGCTCCCGACCGGCGCTAAGGGCAGGGCCTTAGCGCCGATGCCCGCCCGAAAGCGTCAATGGCGGCTAGCGCTCGATAAACGGCAGCCACCGCCGCGGGCGCGCTGCCGGCTGCGATGCGGCTTTAGCCATCGCGGCGCCGATCTCCGCGCAGACCGTAAGCCCCTGAACGAACGGGCGGTCGTGCATGAGATAGGGCAGCGCACCAAACGCAATGCGCCCGCGAACGATCTCCGGCTCCAGCAGCGTATAGTCTTCCCCGACGTCGGGAATAGCGTCCCCGGCGGCGAGGATCTGCTGGCGCAGCGTCGGGAACGGCAGGTCTTTGGTCTTCAGCGGCTTCTGCCCTCTGGCATCGATAAAGACCTCAAAGGCATACCTGGACTGGCCAACGCTAATTTCCGTTAGGTTATCCTCAATGGCGATGGCGTAATCGGGCCCAAGCGGGAGAATGCTGATAACGCCGGCCTCGTGCAGCGCCAGCAGCCGACGAATGGATTGCGACGGGATCGCCGCGTAGTTATCGATAAATACCCGCGCCAGGCCGGCGCTAAACCGCTCGCTGTCCCGTGAGTTGAGATGAGGGACGATGGCCTGGACCGCTTCATGCAGTCTGAGGATTGCGTAGCGCCAGGCCACCGTGCGCCTGTCGCGCTTGTTGCGCTCGACCTCGATGAGATTCGCCTCGGCCCAGCGGAAAGGGTCACGCTTCCTGCGCGCGGCGAACCAGGCATTGTGGAAGCTGTCGGCGTTAAGCGAGTGCAGCGCTATTTCCCGGCTCCACTGCGGGTCGGCGGCGTCAATTTCCTGCGCCATCAGCGCGAAGACCCGGTCGAGCAGCCCCTCGGGTCCGACGGCGATGTGCCGGGCAATCGCCTCGTTGCTGGCGATTGTTAAGGGCTCATAGGGAATGGGGCAGTAGAAGTCGGCTTCAGGCAGGATCCCGGAGCGAGACATCATCACCATTTCCAGCGCCTCGCTGCCGCGATCCAGCCTGAAGCTCAGCGACCGGTCCTCCGCCTCCACAAACTCCCCGTGCTGCGCGGCAACCGCCATGGCGGCATCGATGCCGCTGAGCGACGTTCCCATAATTCCGACCCGACAGGGCGCGATGCGCGCGCTCATTAGCCCCGACCACGGGCTCGGGAAATGGGCGCGCGGGGTGGTGTCGTCGTCAGGCCAGACGTGGCCGGTGGCGATAACCGCAAGGTCAAAATGCGCGGGTTCTGTAACCCTCTGGGCGCAGAGCATCACGCCTTCGGAGGTGACGTGCAGATCCTCCACCCGGCAGGATTCGTGGATCGCGACCTCAAATCCGCGCCGGCGGGCCGTCGCCACCAGCTGCAGAAACTGGTCGTGGAAATATTCACCCAGCAGCAGGCGCGGCAGGAACTGGCGGATATGAAGAGACTCTTTACGCACCCCGTAGCGCGCCAGATGCTCAGCGCTCAGCCCCTGCAGCCAGTCGATATAGGTTGAGAAAATGGGGGGGATTTCGATGCTGGCAATGTTCGCCAGCATCATCCGCGCGGTGTCTTCCTTGCTATAGGGCATCCCGACGCCGGCCCGGTCGGCCTGTTCATAGATGGAGACGGCAAGCGGTATCGCGTTCTGTAAAAGGGCGTGAAAAGTATAAATCCCCGTCGGTCCGGCGCCGATAATCGCAATTTTCTTCATTGATATGGGCTCGTTGTTTTAGGCGCAGCCATCCGTTATCTGGCTGATGCTGAAGGTGTAACTAAGGGCACGGACCAAAGTATAAACGAAGGATCGCGGGGCAACGGTAAAGTGCCTGTATCTGCTAGCGAATAGTTGTGCTGAAGCGGCGGGAGCATCCTTTCATTAAAGGGGACTTAAAATCATTTTTTGTTGTTGTCAATTCCGCGGCGTTAGCCTGCCCGGTATGAGGAACCGAAAATCATGGGGATGAGGGGAATTAATAATTAACGCGGACGGTATTTTTCTTGCGGCAATAAACAAGCCCAGAATTTAATGATTGTGATTATATACTCGTCATACTTCAAGTTGCATGTGTGTTGGCTACGTTCGCTCACCCGAATCACTTACTGGTGTAAGCTCATCGGGATTCACTCCCTTGCCGCCGTCCTGCAACTTGAATTATTTAGAGTATATTATGATTAAATTGTGTTTATTTAATGTGGATGTAATTCATTGAATTTTATTGGCTGTAATTAATAAATCTTGAGTTTATTTGTATCTTGCTGTTTTTATTGTTTTATTTTTATTTACATCCTGCCAGTTAATTATGGGCTTGATAATGAATCTCGTTTTTAATAACGTAGGGCGGCACAATAATCCTATTGGGTGCTGTTCGGAATACGCTCTCAAAGAATAGCGTGGCGCGTTTGTCTCTTCGTTTTTCCAGGGCGGAATTTTTATTTTTGGCAAAAAGGGTTAATTGATATCCCGATATAACATCGGGAGGCGCCTGCTTACGCCAAAATCAGAGACGATGTTCTGTGCCTGGAGGTTGCTGCCGTTGTTTATCTGACGGATGAAGAAGGCGTGCCCCGACAGCAAAAAAAGAAAACAGGGCATATTTCATGAAACATTATTCGCAGTACTCGCTGGCCGTGCTGATTCACATGGCTATCTGGGGAGTGGGGTTGCCAGCGCAGGCCGCTGACGACAGCACGCCAGACGAAACGAAGAAATCCGCTGCGGCAACCGCATCGGAGAATCACGACGAAACGATGCTCGTTACCGCGGCCGCGCAGACTCTCCAGGCCCCCGGCGTCTCCACCATCACTGCCGATGAAATCCGCAAACATCCACCCGCACGCGACGTCTCCGAACTGATTCGTACCCAGCCCGGCGTCAACCTGACGGGCAACTCCACCAGCGGTCAGCGCGGTAATAACCGCCAGGTCGATATTCGCGGTATGGGGCCTGAGAACACGCTGATACTGGTGGACGGTAAACCGGTGACCAGTCGTAACTCCGTGCGCTATGGCTGGCGCGGAGACCGCGACACGCGCGGTGATACCAGCTGGGTACCGGCGGAAATGATTGACCATATCGACGTTATTCGCGGCCCGGCGGCGGCCCGCTACGGCAATGGCGCAATGGGGGGCGTGGTTAACATTGTCACTAAACCGACCAGCAGCGAGTGGCATGGTTCCTGGAATACCTATATGAACGCCCCTCAGCACCGTAAAGAGGGCTCGACGAAGCGCACGAACTTCAGCCTAAACGGTCCGCTGTCGGATGAGGTCAGCTTTAATTTATGGGGTAACCTGAGCAAGACCTAGGCCGATGCCCAGGATATTAACTCCGGTCATGAAGCGGCACGAACCGGTACCTATGCGGGATCCTATCCTGCAGGGCGCGAAGGCGTCGTGAATAAAGATATCCACGGCAAGCTGCGCTGGGAGTTTGCGCCGATGCAGGCGCTGGAGTTCGAAACCGGCTACAGCCGTCAGGGCAACCTGTATGCCGGCGACACGCAGAACACCAACACCAGCACGCTGGTGAAAAGCATGTACGGCAAGGAGACCAACCGCCTCTATCGCCAGACCTACGGCGTGACCTGGACTGGCGGCTGGGATAACGGCGTGACCAGCAACAGCTACGCCCAGTATGAACATACCCGCAACTCCCGGATGAGCGAAGGGCTGGCGGGCGGAACGGAGGGCATCTTCTCCAGCAGCGAATTCTCGGATATCGACCTCTCGGACGTGCTGTTGCACAGTGAAGTGAATATCCCGTTTACCCTCGGGGTTGAGCAGAATCTGACCCTGGGCACCGAGTGGAACCAACAGCGGATGAAGGATGGCGTGTCGACCACCCAGTCTCTCTCCTATGGCTCCATCGACGGCACCCCGGCAACCGGGCGCAGCCCGTACTCCAGCGCGGAAATTTTCTCGCTGTTTACCGAAGACAATATCGCGCTGACGGATAGCACCATGCTGACGCCAGCCCTGCGCTTTGACCACCACAGTATTGTCGGTAATAACTGGAGCCCATCGCTGAACCTCTCCCAGGGGCTCTCCGATGACTGGACGCTGAAACTGGGGATTGCCCGTGCCTATAAAGCGCCGAACCTCTACCAGCTCAACCCGAACTATATTCTGTACAGTAACGGCCAGGGCTGCTACGCCAGCAGTTCCGCCTGTTACCTGATGGGTAATAGCGATCTGAAGGCCGAAACCAGCGTTAACAAAGAGATCGGTCTTGAGTATAAGCACGAGGGCTATCAGGCGGGGCTGACGTGGTTCCGCAACGACTACCGCAATAAGATTGAATCCGGTTACTCGGCGGTAGGCACGGCCAGCAACGGTACGACCAATATCTATCAATGGGAAAACGTGCCGAAGGCGCTGGTAGAAGGGCTCGAAGGCTCGCTAAACCTGCCGGTGAGCGAAACGGTCAACTGGAGCAATAACCTGACGTGGATGCTGCAGAGTAAGAACAAGACCACCGGCGATCGCCTGTCGGTCATTCCGCAGTTCACGCTGAACTCGACCGTTAGCTGGCAGGTGCGCGACGATCTCTCCTTACAGAGCACCTTCACCTGGTATGGCCGCCAGAAACCGAAGCGCTTTAACTATAAAGGTGAGGCGGTGTCCGGAAGCGAGCTAAACGAAGTCAGTCCATACAGCATTGTTGGGCTAAGTGCGACCTGGGACGTCAATAAAAACCTGAGTCTAACCAGCGGCGTGGATAACTTGTTTGATATTCGCCACTATCGTGCCGGTAATGCGCAGACGACGGGGAACTCGACAACCGGGGCTTATCTGTATGGCGCCGGCGCGGAAACCTACAACGAGTCGGGGCGGACGTTCTATGTGAGCGTGAATACGCATTTCTAAGGCATCATCAATCACGGGCCGGGATATTTTGCTATTTCGGCCTTTTTTGCCGTCAGCTAAAACAACTTGTCCGTAGCATTTGCCGGGCGGATTGCTGGCGCTAAAAGCACCTACGCTCCGTGCCGCTGACGGATCTGGTCAGGACTGGAATCTGGGATGTCTGGTTAGCATCAGGCGTAGGGTATTAAATGAATTTGGATGTCGTGGAACAGGGGATGTCGAGTAGGACTGAACTGCTTCAGGAAGCGCTTCTTTCGAGGAAAATGCACCAGATTAAGAAAATCTGGTGCGTCCGAGTGGACTCGAACCACCGACCCCCACCATGTCAAGGTGGTGCTCTAACCAACTGAGCTACGGACGCATTTGGTGCGTTTAATTGGACTCGAACCAACGACCCCCACCATGTCAAGGTGGTGCTCTAACCAACTGAGCTATAAACGCTTTATGGTGCGTTCAATTGGACTCGAACCAACGACCCCCACCATGTCAAGGTGGTGCTCTAACCAACTGAGCTATAAACGCTTTATGGTGCGTTCAATTGGACTCGAACCAACGACCCCCACCATGTCAAGGTGGTGCTCTAACCAACTGAGCTATGAACGCAATGTTGTGGTGACAACGGGGACGCATATTAGCGATAGGGAGAGGTTGTGGCAAGAGGCAAACGTCACTTTTCTTGCAGAACAGACGCGATTGCGGAAGTTTTACTCATATTGTCTATATTTTGCTGATGATAAAGGATATTTCTTGCCCAGTTTGCCCCGGTAGGCCCTGGCGAGCGGGGAGATGGGGCGTTTCGCCTCGCCTGCAGAGAACCTGTTGGCGGGCGGACGCGGTATCGTTAATCCGTCGCGGACGCACAGGGGAGCGCGGCGGGTAGCCGGCGTCGGCTAACTCTTATCCCGGGTGAAATAGATAAAAGATGCGCGCGTGTTGTCGCGATATTTATTAATTAAATGTAATTAACTACCGATAATGATTTGTGTGGTCAATGTATTCGCTTTGGCGATATTTGTGATGTGGGTTTTTCTTATGTGCGATATTAATATGATTATCTTCTTTGCTGGTTTGAGTTTTATTTTGGTCACGAATTTATGGCTATTAACAGCGTAACGTGGTTCTCGCACTCACTAAACAATCAAGGGAAGTGAAAATAAGCACACAGGAAGTTCAGGATTTAAAAAACGAAGAGATAGATGGCGCGTACCTGAAGGCCTGCGTGGTGAATACCACCCGCTATCGCGTGCATGGTGAGATAAAATATGCCGCCTGCAGCACCGACGATTTTGACCTGCGGGCCGGGGCGCAGGAGTCGTTTGCCCGCGGGCTATGCCTGCTCACGCGGATTAATGCGGTAGTGCAGCTTGAAGACCGGGACATACAGGCGAAGCCGTATACCTCAACCGGCACTTCATACAGCCAGTTCGCGGTGATTGAAGTTGCGCCAGGGATCTTTGAAGTGACGCGTCGTACTTAATAATAAGTATCGGCGTAACGCTTTTGTATTTTGATATGAACAAGGTCGCTGTTGCGGCCTTTTTTAATTTATGGAAGCGTTGAGTTTTATTTAAATATAAGACGAAGAGTGAAGAGGGCACAGATTATCAGCAGGATCAGAATGAGCTCAAAACGATAGCGTTGCAGCATAGTGCTCTCCTAAAAAAATCGGCGCTGAAGCAGCGCCGATTTATTACGATACCAGACTAAGCGGAGTAATTATGCAGCCGGCTGTGCAGCAGGTTTAGCGGCAGCGTGGTGTTTAGCTTTGTGGTGTTTTTTAGCGGCCTGAGCTTTCTGGGCTACGGCAGGTTTTGTTGCGGCTTTATGGTGTTTTTTAGCGGCCTGGGCCTTCTGGGCTACGGCAGGTTTTGCTGCGGCTTTGTGATGTTTTTTCGCAGCCTGAGCTTTCTGGGCTACGGCAGGTTTTGCTGCGGCTTTGTGGTGTTTTTTAGCGGCCTGGGCTTTCTGGGCTACGGCCGGTTTAGCTTCTGCTTTTTTGTGTTTTTTAGCAGCCTGAGCTTTCTGCTCTGCAGCCGGTTTGGCGGCGGCTTTATGATGTTTTTTGTGATGAGTGGTCTTGGCAACGGTGCTGTGAGTTGCAGCAGCCGGAGCCTGAGTGGTGCTTACCGCATCAGCAGCGAAAGCAGCAGAAGAGAGACCCATAGCAGCGGCAACGACCAGAGCTAATACTTTTTTCATTCTGATATCCTCGAAAATGTTTCTTCAGTTAACCCCCACTGCGGGGCTGTTGAAACAACTATATGCCGGTCATGGCGCGAGTTCAGTGAGTGTTTGGTATCGGCAGGTAACCGAATGTACGACGCAGGCTGCGGGAGGGCATAAGGGGGTTCCGCTAACGAAGAAGCGTTAGCGGAGTGGGTCGTGATTAGCCGCGCGACGTTTGGGCAAGCGTCGCGGCGAGCTCACGTTCGCTCATCGGGATGCAGTAGGCGGGTGTGCCGCGTTCAAAGCGCCATCCTTCGCTGAGCGGCCCGACGTCAAGGGCATCAAAACCAAAGGCGTCGTACAGCGCGGCGGCGATGGCTTTCCCCTCTTCGTCATCGCCCGCCAGCGGCAGCGCCCGGCGATTTTCCGCCCCGGCGGCCAGGCCATCGCTTTCCAGCTGCGTCATCGGGATGGCGTTGAAAGCTTTGGTGATTCTGGCGGCGGGCAGGATCCGCGCCAGCAGTTCGCTGGTGGTGGTTTGCCCGGAGTCGAGCTCGGCAATGTCGCCGTCCCGTTCGGGGTAGTAATTGACCGCATCAATAACGTGTTTGTTGTTAATGCCAGCGACCGGCAGCGCGTTGACGGCACTGAGGGGGACGGCAATCACCACCACCTCGCCAAATTCGGCAGCCTCGTCCGCGCAGCCCACCTGGCAGCCGATCATCGGCCGCAGGCTGAACAGCGTCTGCGGCCCCCGCGAGTTACTGAGCATCACGTCGTGGCCGGCCTGCAGCGCAAGCTTAGCGATGGCACGTCCTACAAACCCGGCGCCTATTATTCCGATCTTCATCTTTAACTCCTGACAAATTGCCTCGTTGAGGGAATAAATTTAATTCCCTCGTCACAGAAGATAAATCGTAAGATGGTTGCATGATAAACAACTCAAATGAGTGAATCATGGATCAGCTCACCAGCATGAAGGTTTTCGTCAAGGCGGCAGAAACCGGCTCATTTGCCGCCGTCGCCGAGCAGCTGCAGCTTTCGCCGCAGATGGTTGCCCGCCACGTAGCGGCCCTGGAGGCACATCTCGGCACTTCGCTCATCGCGCGAACGACGCGGCGGCAAACCCTGACCGATATCGGCCGCAGCTACTATGAGCGCTGCCGCGTGGTGCTCGACGAAGTCGCTGAGGCCGACGCGCTGGCGCTGGAGATGAAGGCGACTCCCTCCGGTATTATCAGAGTCAATGCGCCGGTTACCTTTGGTTCACACGTGCTCTCGACGTTTATCACCGACTATCTCGCCCGCTACCCCGAGGTTCAGGTTGAGCTGACCCTCAGCGACCGCATCGTCGACCCGATAGAAGAGGAGTTCGAGGTGATTATTCGCATTGGCGAGCTGGCCGACAGCACCATGGTCGCCTGGCCGTTGCGCCCCTACCGGCTAATAGCCTGTGCCTCACCTGACTATATCTTGCGCCACGGCGAGCCGCAGACGCCGGTGGATCTTCAGCACCACTCCTGCCTGGTCTATGGCCACTGGTCGGCCATGAACGCCTGCCGCTGGCAGTTCGCCAGGGAGGGCGCCACGGTGGAGGTTAAGCCCGCAGGGCGCTTTCGTTCGAACGACTGGAAAGCGCTGATGAACGCCGCTCTCGCCGGACACGGCATCACCCTCGGGCCGGAAGAGGTGCTGAGAGTCGAGGTTGAGGAGGGCAGGCTGGTGCAGGTTTTATCGGGGTTTTCCGGCCCTTCGCGACCGATGCATGTGCTGGTGCCGGCAGGACGCCGACGAACGACCAAAATCAAATGCTTTGTCGAGGCGCTGAGAGAGGCGCTGGGCCCGCGCGGGCCCGGCTATCGCTGAGAAACGGCGCCCCGAAAACGGGGCACCGCTGCCGGTTAGCGCGCTGCGCGCTGTAAAATGACGCTCGACGGCTGACGCTGGAGGAAGCGCATCCGCAGCATCATCAGGATTGCCGCGGAGGTCAAGCCGATAATAAACCCGCACCAGAAGCCGGCAGGCCCCATGCGCGGGACGACAATATCGGTTAACGCCAGCACATAGCCGCTCGGCAGTCCCAGAACCCAGTAGGCGGTAAAGGTAATAAAGAAGATTGAGCGCGTATCCTTATAGCCGCGCAGGATCCCGCTGCCGATGACCTGGACGGAGTCGGAGATCTGATATATCGCCGCCAGCAGCATCAGCTGGGAAGCCAGCACCACCACTTCCGGGTTGTCGTTATAGAGAAGGGCGATCTGTTTACGCATCAGGATGGTGAAAATCGCCGTGATCGCGGCCATGCAGACGCCAACGCCGACGCCGGTTCTGGCGGAGGTTTGCGCATCCAGGGTTGAGCCCTGGCCGAGACGAAAGCCGACGCGGATAGTAACCGCCGCCGCCAGCGACAGCGGTAAAACGAACATCAACGAGCTGAAGTTAAGCGCAATCTGATGGCCGGCGACATCGATAATGCCCAGCGGAGAAACCAGCAGCGCAACCACCGCAAACAGGGTCACTTCGAAAAAGAGCGCCAGCGCGATCGGCAGCCCGAGCAGCACCAGGCGCTTGAGGATGGCAAAATCCGGCTTGCTGAACCCCTCGGAGCCCCGAATATCACGCATTGAGCGCGCCCGACGCACCCAGGAGATCATGCTGAAAAACATCACCCAGTACACGGAAGCCGTTGCCACGCCGCAGCCCACGCCGCCCAGCTCCGGCATGCCGAAATGGCCGTAGATAAAGATGTAGTTGACCGGGATATTCACCAGCAGGCCGATGAAGCCCATGACCATCCCCGGCTTGGTTTTCGCCAGGCCTTCGCACTGGTTACGCGCAACCTGGAAGAAGAGGTAGCCCGGAGCACCCCACAGCAGCGCGCGCAGGTAGCCGACGGCTTTATCCGCCAGCGCCGGGTCAATATTATTCATTGAGCTGATGATATAGCCGGCGTTCCACAGCACCACCATCACCAGCACCGAGACGAACCCCGCCAGCCAAAAACCCTGGCGCACCTGGTGCGCAATGCGCTCACGGCGCCCGGAGCCGTTGAGCTGCGCGACGACCGGCGTTAGCGCCAGCAGCAGGCCGTGGCCAAAGAGGATCGCCGGCAGCCAGATGGAGGTACCGATGGCGACGGCTGCCATATCGGTGGCGCTGTAGCCACCCGCCATGACGGTATCGACGAAGCCCATTGACGTCTGGGCCACCTGCGCAAGGATGACGGGAATAGCCAGTGCTAACAACTGACGCGCTTCAATGAAGTACTTCTGCACCTGTACACCTTTATATTGTTGTTATTTTGAGACTAAAAAAGCCGCCGTTAATGGCAGCAAGAAGAAAAAGCAGAGGGATTAGCCAGTCTATTGTAGCGAGGATTAGCCATTAAGCCAGTGAAAAAATGGTAGGGCACGATGCGTGCTGGCAACCTTATTTACCACCTGTTATTGTTCCCGATTAATATATTGTGAGCCATTTCTACAGGAGCAAAGCATGTTTACTGGCATTGTGCAGGGGACCGCTAAAGTGGTGTCCATCGATGAGAAGCCCAATTTTCGTACCCACGTGGTGGAACTGCCTGAGCACATGCTCGACGGACTGGAAACCGGCGCGTCGGTTGCACATAACGGCTGCTGTCTGACCGTCACCGAGATCGACGGCGCGCGCATCAGTTTTGACCTGATGAAAGAAACTCTGCGCATCACCAACCTCGGCGCCGTGCGTCAGGGAGACGTGGTCAACGTTGAGCGCGCGGCAAAATTCAGCGATGAAATCGGCGGCCATCTGATGTCCGGCCATATAATGACCACCGCAGAGGTGGTTAAGATCCTGACCTCGGAAAATAACCGCCAGATCTGGTTCAAGGTCCAGGACCCGGCGCTGATGAAGTACATTCTGTATAAAGGCTTTATCGGCGTTGACGGCATTAGCCTGACGGTTGGCGAAGTCACGCCAACGCGCTTCTGCGTGCACCTGATTCCGGAAACGCTGCTGCGCACCACGCTGGGGGTGAAAAAGCTGGGGGATCGGGTCAATATCGAGATTGACCCGCAGACGCAGGCGGTGGTCGATACCGTTGAGCGGGTGCTGGCCGCGAAAGAGGCCGTCCAAAAGGCGACGCAAGAGTCATAGTCGTGGGCTGCTCGCTACGATGGGGCTGCCGTTTAGCTCCCGGCCGCAGCCTGCGGTTCGCCGATTTCAGCGGCGCCATTTCTCATCGTTGAAAGCCCGCTATTGCGGAAAAAAGTACGGGATGGAGAAAAAAATGCCTGTCGGTGATGACACCGGCAGGCATGTTGAGTGCAGGTCAGGATCTAGCGCGCCACGCGCAGGCCGCTCTCGGCACCGCGAGAAAACACCACCTGCCATAGCTGAATATCGCGTGCGCGAAAGGCACCGGCGCAGGCGTTCAGATAATAGCTAAACATGCGCTTGAAACGCTCGGTGTAGTTATCGGCGATATCCGGCCAGCTGGCGAGGAACCGCTCGTACCAGGCCATCAGCGTGGTATCGTAATCGGCGCCTATATTGTGCCAGTCTTCCATCACGAAATGCGTTTCGCTGGCTTTTGCAATATGGCGTACCGACGGCAGGCAGCCGTTAGGGAAGATATATTTATTGATCCACGGATCGACGCTCAGGTCCGTTTTGTTTGAACCGATGGTGTGCAGTAAAAAAAGACCGTCCGCTTTCATATTCCGGTCGACGACATCGAAATAGGTGGCGTAGTTTTTCGGCCCTACGTGCTCAAACATACCGACGGAAACAATGCGATCAAAACTATCATGTAAGTCGCGATAGTCCTGTAGCAGAATAGTGACGTCTAATCCCTCACACCGCTGCTGGGCCATTTTTTGCTGTTCGGCAGAAATGGTAACGCCAACCACGCTAACGTGATAATTTTTTGCCATGTAATAGGCCAGACCACCCCAGCCGCAGCCAATATCCAGCACCCGCATCCCCGGTTCAAGCTGTAGCTTACGGCAAATAAGATCTAATTTAGCCTGCTGAGCCTCTTCCAGAGATTGCGCCTCTTTCCAGTAAGCGCAGGAATATTGCATATAGGGGTCGAGCATCTGACTAAAGAGGTCGTTGCCGAGATCGTAGTGCTCTTTGCCGACTATCCAGGAACGTTTTTTACTTTGCAGATTGAACAGGCGAGCGGCAGCAATACGCAGCGTATCTTTGAGATGGCGGGGAAGCTGGTTTTCCAGCCCGGCGCGCAGCACCTTGTGGAAGAAAATATCCAGACGCTCGCAGTCCCACCAGCCGTCCATATAACTTTCACCTAACCCCAGAGACCCTTCCTGTAGCACGCGCTTAAAAAAGAGGGGGTTTTTTATCCGTAGATCGGAGGGAGCGGGGCCATTAATTTCAATACCCGCACGACCGAGCAACTCAGCTGTAATTCGGTACCAGTCGTCATTTGGTACACTTACTTCTTCTATACACGATGAACTCATAGCTTCTCCATCACGCCCAAGTGATCAGAACCTTAAAACAGCGTAGACGCTTTTTTTGGCATTGTGAGAAATCTCACGGAAAATCCGTGAAGCTGCTATCCGACGTAGAACAGAGGAAGGGAGATAACCCTTGCCGAAAGGCCTTCCATGGTGAAACGGGAAGCATCCTGCTCCCGTTAATATCGATAAACTTTCTATTTATGTGATACGGGATCCAGTATAGGCCCCTATTTTAAGGCTTTCAATAAAAACATATTAGCAGGCTAATTACTGGACCTTAACATCGCTGAAACCATTCTATGCATGTGACGACTGGGTGCTGAGACGGGCGCTCCGCAGCTGCATCGCATATCCCAGTCCGGCCAGCACGATGGAGGCCAGCATCACGCTGGTGGTGGTGAGCAGCGGGGTGGCAATCAGCGTTGACACCAGCAGGCTGGTCAGGAAGCACAGTCCGAGCTGCAGGGTATTCTGCAGCGCCGCGGCGCGACCCGTCGCCTGAGGGAACGGCCGCAGCGCCTGGGCGACGACAATCGGGTAAATGGCGCCGTTAACGATAGCCATCACGCAGAAGGGGGCCATCAGCGCGACGATGGAGACATCCTGCTGCAGGCCCACCAGCCAGGTGGCGGCAACGCTGATCGCAAAAACGACCAGCAGCCACGGCAGCAGCAGCTGTCCCTGCCATTTCTGCAGCGCCGCACGACAGCCGTATCCGCCGATTAAAAAAGCGATAGTCTGCGGCACGTAGCTCAGGCCGATGGCGGTTGGCCCGTAGCCCATGTCGTGCAGAATAAACGGCGAACCGGTCAGCCAGGCGAAAAAGCTGGCGGAGCAGGCGGCGTAGATCAGCACGTTGCCGCTGTATTCGCGCGAGCGCAGCAGCGCCAGGAAGGTGAGCTTTTTCTGCGTGCTGCTATCGGGTCTGCTCACCGGCTTGAGGCGTAATGCAGGCAACATCAGCAGCAGAGTGATGATAAACAGGGTAGCGAAGATAGCCTGCCAGTCGAAATGGGCGAGCAGCCAGCTGCCGAGCAGCGGCGCCAGTGCCGGGGAGAGGCCCACCAGCGGCATGATGGTGGCGAATATGCGGTTGGTGCGCTGGGCAGGATAATAGTCGGTGACCATCGCCTGCCAGGTGACCGCCGCCGCGCAGACGCCGATGGCCTGCACAAATCGCAGCGCCAGCATCAGGGTCGCGTCCTCGACCCACAGCATGCCAAGGCAGCCGACGGCGAAGATCGCCAGGCCGCTGAGCAGCACCGGCTTACGCCCATAGCGATCGGATACCGGGCCCCAGAACAGCTGGCCAAGGGCGAAACCGGCGAGAAACACGCTCAGGCTGGCGCTGACCGAGGCCGCCGAAGTATTGAGATCCTGTTGGATAGCCGAAAACGCCGGCAGATACATATCAGTTGCCAGGAAGCCGAGCACGCTGAGGCCCGCCAGCCAAACCAAAAATCCTTTCCCAGGTTGTTGCATAAAGTTCTCTTTTTTCTGATGCAGGTAAGATGCCGCAGAGTGTAGGGAGTGCATTCTGGCTTGTGAAACGCTAATATTTGTTACATGCGTTCAAAAAATTTGCAGGCAGAATATGTGGTCCGAATACTCCCTTGAAGTGGTTGATGCGGTTGCGCGCAACGGCAGCTTTAGCGCAGCGGCTCAGGAGCTGCATCGTGTACCCTCGGCGGTCAGCTACACCGTGCGTCAGCTCGAAGAGTGGCTGGCCGTTCCGCTCTTTGAGCGCCGCCATCGCGACGTGGAGCTCACCCCTGCCGGGGTGTGGTTTTTACAGGAAGGGCGTTCTGTTATCAAAAAAATGCAGATCACCCGCCGCCAGTGCCAGCAGATCGCCAACGGCTGGCGCGGGCAGCTCTCAATTGCGGTTGACGATATCGTTAAGCCGGCGCGGATGCGGCAGATGATTGTCGATTTTTATCGCCACTTTCCGGACGTCGAACTGATTGTTTTCCAGGAGGTGTTTAACGGCGTCTGGGACGCGCTGGCCGACGGCCGCGTGGAGCTGGCCATCGGCGCGACCCGCTCGATTCCGGTCGGCGGACGCTACGCCTTTCGCGATATGGGCATGCTGAGCTGGCACTGCGTCGTCGCCAGCCACCATCCGCTGGCGAAAATGAGCGGCCCGCTGAGCGATGACACGTTGCGCAACTGGCCGTCGCTGGTCAGGGAGGATACTTCACGATCGCTGCCGAAGCGCACGACGTGGCTGCTGGATAATCAGAAGAGGGTGGTAGTGCCGGACTGGGACGCCTCGGCAACCTGCCTGTCGGCCGGGCTCTGCATCGGCATGGTGCCGTCGCACTTCGCCCGTCCGTGGATCGACAGCGGCGAGTGGACGGCGCTGGCGCTGGAAAATCCGTTCCCGGACGCCGCCTGCTGCCTGACCTGGCAGCAGAGCGATATCTCGCCAGCGCTCTCATGGCTGCTGGACTACCTTGGCGACAGCGAAACGTTAAATCGGGAGTGGCTGCGGGCGCCGGAATAGCCGACGCCCGGCAGGATTAGCGGCGGTAGTCGACGAACGGGCCGTCGATCACCGAGCGGCGCTCGACCAGCCGCGGGTGAACTTCGATAGACTGCGATTCTTCGCGCTTGTTAACGATGCGGTCCATCAGCATATTGAAGGCGGCTTCGCCGAGAGAGTCCTTTGGCTGATGAATGGTGGTCAGCGCCGGGCTAAAGTAGCGGGCGTTGCGCACGTTGTCATAGCCAATCAGCGAAATATCCTGCGGAACGCGCAGGCCCATTTCGTCGGCGGCGCAAATCGCCCCCATTGCCATGATATCGCCGCCGCAGAAGATGGCGGTCGGACGATGCTGCTGGCTGAGGATCTGCTGCATGGCGCGGTAGCCGGACTCCGGCTCGAAGTCGCCCTGAACCACCCAGCTTTCCGGGACGTTAATCTGCGCTTCTTCCATCGCTTTCATAAAACCGGCCAGACGCCCGGCGCCGGTGTTGCGCTCCAGCGGACCCGGGATCACGCCGATTTCACGATGGCCGCGCTCAACGAGGTAGCGACCGGCCATATAGCCGCCTTCAAAGGCGTTATCGATAACCGAATCGGTAAAGTCGGCCTTGGACTCACCCCAGTCCATCACCACCATCGGGATGTTGCGGTACTCTTCGAGCATCGAGAGCACCGACTGCGGATATTCGGAGCACATCACCAGCAGGCCGTCGACGCGCTTTTGTGCCATCATTGACAGGTAGGCCTGCTGCTTTTCCGGATCGTTCCAGGCGTTGCCCAGAATTAAGGTGTATCCCTTCTGGAAGCAGCTCTTCTCAACGGACTCGATAATCTCGGCGAAATAGGCCGCTTCGCTGCTGGTAGCCAGCAGACCGATCGATTTGGTGTGATTAACCTTCAGGCTGCGCGCCACCGCACTCGGAGAGTAGTGCAGCTCTTTGATGGCAGCCCATACCGCGTTGCGCGTCTCTTCAGCGACAAAGCGGGTTTTGTTAATTACATGTGAAACTGTTGTAGTGGAAACGTTTGCGCGCTTCGCTACATCTTTAATTGTTGCCATTACTTCTCTCTCCAGACCTTGACCTGATCGTCTGATTATCGATACGGAAACGTTTGCCTATACACACCCTGAGTACAATGTTCAACATTGCATTACGTCGGGAAACGACACAGAACGACAGGAAGGGGTCAATGGCCGATACGCTTTCAAATTAGCGTGGGATTTTGTCCGATCTTGCGGCAAAGGGGAAGAGTAAAAATGTGCATCACCCTAAATCTCAGAAGATTTTTATACAATATTGTGCAAAAATGAGCAGGCTCACTTTTCTTGTGGGGATAATCAGGGGGAAAATTGATGGATACAGATTTAAAGTTTTCGCTGACCACGACGATTATTGTTCTGGGCCTGATCGTGGCCGCAGCGCTGACCGCCGTACTGCACTAATTTTTTCGGGGGAGAGGCTCCTTTCCCCTTATTTCCGCGCATTATTATCAAATTCGCAAAAATCTTTTGCCATTTCGTTTACTTTTGTTTTTCTGTGATTGATGTCATGCTTTTGGCTTCTGATGAGATACCGTCGCTGAGGACGGTCTGCTGGAGTCATTGCATGAAGATCAACTTTCCCCTGTTAGCGCTGGCCATTGGGGCGTTTGGTATTGGTACGACCGAATTTTCCCCGATGGGATTACTGCCGGTTATCGCCAAAGGCGTGGATGTATCCATTCCCGCCGCGGGGATGCTGATCAGCGCCTATGCCATCGGCGTGATGGTCGGGGCGCCGCTGATGACGCTGCTGCTGTCGCACCGCGCGCGCCGTAGCGCGCTGATTTTCCTGATGGCTATTTTTACCCTTGGCAACGTCCTCTCGTCAATGGCGCCGGATTACACCACGCTGCTGCTCTCGCGCATTATCACCAGCCTGAACCACGGCGCCTTCTTCGGCCTCGGGTCGGTAGTGGCCGCGAGCGTGGTTCCTAAGCACAAGCAGGCCAGCGCGGTAGCCACCATGTTTATGGGGCTGACCATCGCCAATATTGGCGGCGTTCCGGCGGCGACCTGGCTCGGTGAGACCATCGGCTGGCGCATGTCCTTCCTCGCCACGGCGGGTCTTGGCCTGGTGGCGATGGTCAGCCTGTGGTTCTCGCTGCCAAAAGGCAGCGCAGGGGAGCGGCCGAACGTGAAGGAGGAGCTGGCGGTATTGATGCGGCCGCAGGTGCTCTCCGCGCTGCTGACCACCGTGCTCGGGGCCGGGGCGATGTTCACCCTCTATACCTATATTTCGCCGGTGCTGCATACCATTACCCACGCTTCGCCGCTGTTCGTCACCGCGATGCTGGTGCTGATTGGCGTCGGCTTCTCTCTGGGCAACTATCTGGGCGGAAAATTTGCCGACCGCTCGGTTTCCGGCACGCTGAAGGGCTTTTTACTGCTGCTGATGGTTATCATGCTGGCGATCCCGCTGCTGGCGCAGTCGCAGGTCGGCGCGGCCATCAGCATGGTGGTGTGGGGCGCGGCGACGTTCGCCGTGGTGCCGCCTCTGCAGATGCGCGTAATGCGCGTGGCTCACGAAGCGCCGGGGCTCTCTTCTTCGGTGAATATCGGGGCGTTTAACCTCGGCAATGCGCTGGGCGCGGCGGCCGGGGGGGCGGTGATTTCCGGCGGGCTGGGCTACGCATTTGTTCCGGTGATGGGGGCAATCATCGCCGGCGTGGCGCTGATGCTGGTGCTGTTCAGCGGTCGCGGACGGCCGCAAGAGGCCTTAGCCAGCCGCTAATAATCACCGCAGAAGGGTTTCCCCTTCTGCGGTGCAGTTTTATGCCGCCAGATTAGCCGCGACAAACTTCCAGTTTACCAGCGCCCAGAAGTGCTCCAGATAGTTCGGACGGGCGTTACGGTAGTCAATGTAATAAGCGTGTTCCCAGACATCCACGGTCAGCAGCGGTTTAGCGCTGCCGGTGAGCGGCGTGCCGGCGTTGCTGGTGGAGACAATTGCCAGGCTGCCGTCGGCATTTTTCACCAGCCACGTCCAGCCTGCGCCGAAGTTTTTCGCCGCCGCATCGGTGAACTGCGCTTTAAAATCAGCGAAGCTGCCGAAGGATTTAGCGATGGCTGCCGCCAGTTCGCCTTCCGGCTCACCGCCGGCATTCGGCGCCAGACAGTTCCAGTAGAACGTGTGGTTCCAGACCTGGGCCGCGTTGTTAAAGACGCCGCCTTCGGAAGAACGAACGATCTCTTCCAAAGACTGGCCTTCAAAAGCGGTGCCCTTGATCAGGTTGTTGAGGTTAGTGACGTAGGCCTGGTGATGCTTACCGTAATGGTATTCCAGGGTTTCAGCGGAAATGTGCGGCGCCAGGGCGTCTTTCGCATATGGTAATGCAGGTAATTCGAACGACATTGCTACTCTCCTTATTATATTAATGCGTGCAATAACCATGTAGTACACAGGGAGATAGTAGCAAATTAAAAGATGTGGCAAAAGAGAGAGTTAACCTGCCGCAGGCGCGGCAGGGGGTCATCAGCGGATTGTTTTAGGCGTCATCACGCGGCGGGCGCCAACGTAGTGGCGAACCCAGTAATCTTCGCTTAACGAGGTAATCTGAATATCGCGTCCGGTACGCGGCGACTGGATAAATTTGCCGTTGCCGACGTAAACGCCGACATGATCCGCCGTGCCGCGACCGCGGGTGCGGAAGAAGACCAGATCGCCGCTCTGCAGCTCGCCGCGATCGACGGGGCGAGCATCGCGCAGGTGGTACATTTCGTTCGCCGTGCGCGGGATATGAATCTTCACCAGGTCTTTATAGGCGTAATAAACTAGCCCGCTGCAGTCAAAGCCGGTGCGCGGCGAGGTGCCGCCCCAGCGATAGGGCTTGCCAATTTGGTCCATCAGCTTCGACATCGCGGTGCTCTGCGCTTTTTGCACCCGTACCTTATGCGCATCGGCCAGCGTCAGCGGCACTTCTTCCTCGGCAACCGGCTTGCAGCGCTTTTTATAGCCTTTACGCACGACGCACTTCTGCTTCACGCTGGCCATCGCCCGCGTCGGCTCGATAGTAGATTTAGCCGAGGTCGCGCACTGTTTTTTATAGCCTTTGCGCAACACGCACTTTTTCGTTCCACCGGCGGCCTGACGGTTTAATGCCGTCTGGCTCGAAGCGGTGGTGCGGGTAGGGTGTTTGGTGCGGGAAGAGGTCGATGCTTTCTTGCTGGAGGTTTTGACGCTGGATTTTGTTTTCTGAGTGGAGGCTTTTTTCTTGCGTTCGGTGGTGCCCTTTGCCTGATGCGCTTTCGGCGTGGCGGAGGCGTGCGTATGCCCTGAAGCATGCGCCAGTGGTGTAAATGAGATAGATGTAAACAGTAATGCGCAGAGCGAAATCGCGA
This sequence comes from Klebsiella sp. 18074, assembly GCF_902705905.1. NCBI lineage: Bacteria > Pseudomonadati > Pseudomonadota > Gammaproteobacteria > Enterobacterales > Enterobacteriaceae > Klebsiella > Klebsiella sp. 18074. Next base: position 45,573 of record NZ_CACSIS010000013.1, read on the forward strand.
TTTTGTTTAGCCGCGCCACTGAGCAATCCCCTGATTAATTACTGACATATACACATACCTGAGCATGAATGACAAAACCCAACGATTCTAATGCATAAAAACCCTGAAAGTTAATACTCTTTTGTATCTAAAGTGCATATATAATTTTCTTCTTTAGAATCAATTGGTTAAATTGGTCAATTCAAAATCATTCAAAACAAACTCATAACTATATTTCGATCTTATCCCACTCCCTTCCCCTGTCATCGCGATATTTTGCTGTCATGACACCCGACTTATGCCCCAGAAGATGCTGCGCAAAGTCCTCTCCAGCCTGTTTATCGTACAATCGTGCTGACAGACTTCGTAGCTCATGAAAGCTCGGCGGCTCGCCAGAGAAACTAAGCCCGGACAGCTCGCGCGCTTTCCTGAAATTACCCGATACTGTTGCGGGTGATAATGCCTTACCTGCAGTCGATGAAATAATGTTTTCCCCGCCGGACAGATTGCGGCATTTCGCCAGAATTCCTTCGAGAGACACATCCAACTCATCAAGCCTCAATGCTACAGGTATGGCTAGTTTGGCCCCGGTTTTTTTCTGCTCTACGTAAAGATACCCCTCCCGCACATCCTCCCAGCTCATTGCGCATAAATCACTGATGCGCTGCCCGGTAAGTACAGCCAGATCCATCGCCAGATTTACCCACGGAGAAAGCGCCTCTGCTGCCTGGTAAATTGCCCGGTATTCGTCCAGCATCAATCTGGTGCGTTTTACCTCGAATTTAGCGGTTCTCGTTGCCGTGACGGGGTTAACCGTGATATGACCCTCCGATATAGCCTCCCTAAAAATATCGCTTAACGTCGACCTAATCAGCTTTGCCATTGCGTTCTTTCCTTCAGCTGCGTAATCGTTGAGGATCATGGCTATTTGCCTGGTGGTTATTTCCGCGATTGGGTTGTCCTGCATTCTTTCCTTTATAGACCTTAGTTTGCTCGCGTAGTCGATGAGTGTTTTTGGCTTCAGCCCCCGAGCCTGGAGGATCTTTTCGTAACGCTCCAGCCATGAATGAAAAGTAACGGAATCCACCTGGCTTATCCGCGCGCTGAGAGGGATATGGCCAGTATCCCCGAGCAACTCGATATTTGCCTGTATTGCCTCACTGACGGCAAGTCGTCGATTCCTGCCCAGACCATACTCCTTTCCGTTTCGGGGGTCGCGATAGCTGTAATAGCCTTCATTTCTGACATAGAGGTTAGGAGGCAAATCGCGCCTCTCATGGTTTCTTCTTCTTCCCACTAGTCATTCTCCGTAAAAGGCCACAGGTTGATGATTGAGCCGATTCAACCTTAACGGCTGTTTCCTGAAACAAATACTCCACACCATCTTTCTTCGGGGCCGGATAAATTTTGCTTTCTCTAACCCAACGGCGAACGGTTTCAAGGCTGCGCGGCCGCGGCTGCCGATCGTTCCATTCTTTTAAAGTAATAAGGGCCATGTTTACCTCATTACCGGCCTCTAAAGTAAACCAGGCCGGACTAATAAATTGATAAATCGATATCAGGAAACCTGGCCGGGTAAATTCCGGAGCCGCCGGGCGCAGTTCATGGCCGTGGCCACGTAGCTGCAATGTCGGTTCACGACCTCGACCGTAATTTTCGAACCCTGAACGATAACGGTGTAGGTCCGCTTCATTTTCTGGCGCCCGTACTCGCCGTAGAGCTCAACATGCTTGGCCAGTGCCGCGTCACATGCCTGGCGCCCTAGCGGAGACTGCTTGCTTCGGTTTATCAGTCGCATACACACCTCACACAAAGACGTCAACGGGATCGCCTGCGGCGTGTGCGTTGTCGTTCGCCTCTCGCCGCATGCCAAGCACATAACCAACCGGATCCCAACTGGAAAGAATCGCGCTGAGCTCCCTCTGGCTATGCCAGGTCGTCAGGCGCCTCTTCAGTTCAGTGGCGCAGGCGCGCACATTCGCCCGAGTGGGGCCGGCCATCTTCATGCACAGGCAGAGAGTTAGCAGCAGATCGGAATACTCATCAGCTGCTGCGCGTAACGCCGCGGGGTCAATGCTGGCTTCGAGTTCGGGTAATCGATGTTTGAGGCTCATGCTGCATGCTCCTTTTTCTGCTGCACTGCCAGGTTAAGCCAAAGGCATTCAGTGCGAATGGCCGTCCCTCGACCGGTGCTTATGCGAGATGATCTGGTGACCTTTTTCCAACTGGCCAGCATGTCGTTATAGAGTTCGCTGTCATAACCGCTGATCATCACCATTCCCTGCAAAGTGCCGGCTACGGCCAGTAACTGCTCATGGCCTTCTTGCGTCATTTCATGGGCGTAGTAACGGTTTCTCTGTACCCGAGTTTCCGGCAGATACGGCGGATCGATGTAGTACAGGGTTGTTTCAGCATCATGGGTACGCATAATCGAAAGGGCGTCTTTGTTCTCGATGATGACGCCCTGCAGGCGCTGACAAACAGCAGCGAGATTCGCCGGGTAGCGCTCCCACAGATGCGCTGCAGTTGCGTATTTGCGCTTGCTGTCACTTCTAAAACCGGAGTTTCCGCCAGCCGCAGCAGCAGTGCCAAAGCCCATGCAAGAGCGAACTACCATGCGGCGGGAACGTTCAACCGGGTCAGAAGTTGGTTCCCATGCATCGCAGAACTCATCGCGTGAGTAGGGCGTTAGGCAGCAAGCATCCTGCAGGCGTTGATTCAGTTCCGAGTCACGCAGTACACGAAACAGGTTCACCACCTCGCCATCGAGATCGTTGTAAACCTCGGAATAGCTACGCGGTTTCTGAAGCAATACGCCAGCTGCGCCGCCGAACGGTTCGACATAACAGACATGCTCCGGCATCTGTTCGATAATCCACGGCGCCAGACGAAATTTACCGCCGTGGTAACGGATGGCCGGATGTTTGATAGACTTTTCTCTTAACATTACGTTACCGGGAGGGCGAACCCTCCCGCCTCCCTTAGCCCACGTATTCCGGTTTCATGTCGTCCAGAGTGATGCGGAACTGGTCATACAGTTCATCACCGAGATGGCGTTTCGCGGCGGCGAGTGTGCCTTCCGCTTTAACAAACAACTCTTCCGCCTCCGGTTCGCCGGGGTTAGGAACGGAATTAATCGCGGCTTCAATCTTGTTGCGAGCATCGACCTGGTAGTAGCGCTTCACTGCCTTATTTTTCAATTCAGTGAACAGAGCAGTACCAAGCAAGGTTTTCTGTGACTCGATATCTGCACGGATAGCTTTGGCCTGATCAACGGAGCTTGCTGCATCAATACGATCGCGTATTTCGTCGGCAGCAGTATCAACGTTAGTTCCCGACTCCTGAGTACTGGCCGTAGCACCTACCGTGCTGGTGATCTCATTCAGCGTGATTTTTTCAGCCTGAGTGGGGTTTATTACCTTCTCTTCGCGCTCGTCAATTTCGTCGGCGGTATAGACCCCGAGGATCACATCTGGGCAGTACAGTCGCGCCCAACGTTTAACGGCGAGATAGGCCAGTTGCTGGCGGGGGTCAGTCGCCCACAGAGTAGAATTGCGAACTTGTGCCTGCGAAAGCATCAGGACAAGCTCGCGAGGTTCTGATTCCCCTTTGAGGGTTGCCCAGGCGCGAACGCCCACGCCAGCTTCATCTTTCAAATTCCAGCCCGGAGCGATGTACTTCTTGTTCTGGCTGCTTGTCTTCTCGACGAAGCGTCCGACGATATTTTCCCATGCGCCAAACCATTCAAAGTGAATACGGTCTTTTGTCGGAGCCATGGTGTTGATCACTGCATTAACCAGTTGCGCTTCATAACCAAGCACACCGGAGTTACCAACGATGAAAGTCTTTTGCGCTACAGCGAAAGGATCCATTCCCCAGCGCGCAGCCTGCATAACGACTGCCATGCAGGAATCAGGCTTGCCGCGGTAATGTTCAGGAACGAAATTACCGCTGTTTGCCATCACCTCAGATATTTTCAGGAGGCGGTTGAATAATTCGCCATTCGTCAGAATAGAAATGTTGTCGATTTTCTGGGTCTGGTTGTCAGTCGTAGTCATCAAATTGGACATAGTTATTTCCCCCTTAAGCCTGTACGCGCAGCGCTTCGAGACGGCGCACATCAAAATCGTTGAGCTCTTCGGCGTAGTCTTCGGTAATTGGCGCCGGCCACTCGCCTGTGTCGAAACCGTGAGCTATGGCGCGCATCGCTTTGCGATATTCCAGCATGCCGAGTTCCAGCAGCTCTTCGGATGCCTCGATGATGGCGATCCAGTGGTAGTTCTCGTCTTTGTTGACGAAAATCCAGAAAAACTGATCGAGGGCTGCGGTTTCGCAGTACATTGCTGCGCTCAGGTGGTAGTCGCGCTCGATGATTTCCCGGTGCAGTTTGGCGCGCAGGCCTTCCTGTTTGATATTCCACATGCTGATGGTCTTCAGGTCTGCACCAATGCGCAGGCCTCCCATGTCGATCTCAAGGTCAGGGCGCACGCGGATTTCCAGGCCAGTCTCTTCATCAATACCGAAATAGCTCACCTCGACGGCGCGGCTCGGGTGTGTCAGCAACTTGCCGGCGGTCGGATGATTCAACAGTGCTTTCTGAATGGCCAGCGCAGTGCTTAGCTGCTGACGGGTAACCAGCACTTTTCCTTCCGGGTTCTCGCGCCAGGCATCCAGCAATTCGTCGGCGAATACCGCATCAGCATTAACGGATTTCACAATCTGAATGAGATCCGTTTTGGTGCCGGAGACTTTCAGCGGCTGCGGCTTCTGGGCTTCCTGTGCGACCAGGTCAGGATTAATGATTGCCAGCTGTTCCAGCAATGCGTCGCGGCTGCCGCTGGTTTTAACCGGCGCGGGCAGGGTGGCGTTGTATTCTTTGATGCAGGCCTTCATTGCCGTAGCAGTATGCTTAGTCCCATTCTCGATGCGCTGGAACTCTTCCGGTAGTTGCTCATATGACGCATAGGATTCGTCAACGGATGCCCCAAGCGGGAACGGCGCGGGCAGGGTGGCGTTATGTGCATCCAGCAATGCTTTGATATCGTCACTGCTCAACAGTGCCGGCAGGGTAGCGTTGTACTCATCGATAAAGGAGCGGATCGTTGCGGTGGTGGTGAATGCACCTTCGGGGATTACGGGCTCGACGCTGAACTCTTTGTCCATGTCGTCAGGCTGCAGCGCCAGTGCATGCACAAGGTTGCCCATATCCAATACCGGGGAGCGCACTTTCTGAATGGTTTTAGATACGTGGCGTGCGTCGAAATACATCAGGGATACTCGAGCATCCTTGACCATCGTGGAGCTGGTACCGTTGGCTGCGTGATAAACCTCATTCGGCAGGCCTTCATAGCGCCCCGGTTCGAAAAACTCAGGCCACTCCACCTTTAACTCTTCAGCGGTCGCGCTGAGTTCAGGCTGTGCTTCCGCCGGGGTTACGGCATCTGTTTGCGGATCAACTGCATCAACGCTTTCGCCTGCTGATATCGCATTTTCAACTTCGATTTTGACCGGCTTAGCCGCTTCCATCTGCACATTGCTGGTGGCCTCTTCTTTGGCGTTTGTTGGGGCAGGAGAGGCCATCAGGCCTTCGATGGAGAACATGCCAGCGCCGAGATTGGCGACTTGCGGTTGTTCTGTTTTCTCCAGCTCTGCAGCGACCACATTTGGATCCGTCGGGTCGCTAAAGACCTCGCCAAACTCACCGTGCTCTGTGGTCGGCTGTTTATCAACATCATCGAAGGTCTGTGTTTCTGCTCTTGAATGGGCGGTTCCTCGGGGGGCATCATCCCATTCCGGATAACCTTTAGAGGGTTCACCATTCTCATAGATGCCATTTTCGGTAAACCAGTTGCGAACCATCGCCCGCAGTTCTGAGGTATCTTCCTCACTGTTCCATTTAATGGCTCGGGTGACACCGAAAATGCTGTGAGCGTCGTAGTCGAGAATGTCGGTGGTTTTGCCGAGGATCTTCAGCGCTTTTACGTGAATATCCTCTTTCCGGTCTACCAGGTCCTTCGCTCCAATGAGCTGGGGGCGGCTAATTTTGCCCGGTTCGGCATCGGGATAAAGTTGAGCAATGGCGATCTCAATGCCAAGATTCGCCATGCTCTGAGTTACAGCACGTTTGTAGCGTGGGGATTCAGTAGTAGTTTGTGTCTCTTGTTTTTGAATCCCTGAAATCCGATTCCCACCGGCCCACTCTTTGACCAAAATGCCACGGTCAATATGCGGGGTTTCCATCCAGACTTTCAGGAAATTAAGCAGCAAACCGAGCTCAGTCCGCTTGTCTTCGGGAAATACCTTTTTAACAGCGTCGGTTAATTTCCAGAGATTGGCTGTCGTGAGTTCGTCGATCTCAGGAATGCTTCGTGTCGCCAGCAACAGATTCTGGATGTAGTGGTTGTCAGTATCCATTTCCAGCGCGCCGATTTGGATACGCTGCCTCTGAGTGACATGGTGAGCAACAGCGTTGCTAATGAACTGAGAGATAATGAGTTGTGGTCTGCGAAGTTTCACGACCGGATAAAGTGTATTTTGATCGTCGTCTTCAGTGATATCGGCATTACCGGCGCTGGACTGACCAATCAGAATTTCACCTGTCGACGTGTCGACACCATCCACGATGACAGCCCCGTTGTCCTGGCTCTCTTCTTCCTGGTGGAATTCGTCGGCAGGAACTGCGCCCGCCTTCAACTGCCAGGTGCGCTGGTCGTCTGCGAGTTCGTAACGGTTGCACCATCCGAAATCGAGCACGCCTTCAGCCGGCAGGTCGTTAAATACCGGGAAATCGGTGCGGATCGGCTTATTGTAGTCATGACCACGGCCCGTTTCGATTCCCGCATCTTCCAGGTCTACTTCGAGCTGCAGGTTAGCGCGAGCTTCAGATTTCGCGGTGCGCCAGATAACGCCGTCTGGCTTACCTGATTTTTGAGTGGCCCTTATCAGATTAAAAAATTCCATGTCGTTGCCTCGATTTTGGATGTTAGAATCCACGGGCCATTGATAGCGCCCATTGTGTGTTCATTGGTTTTTGGTAATTTCCGGTGGAACTTTGGTCGGTGTCACCGGACGTACAGCCCGCTTCGGCGGGTTTTACGTTATGCCTCGTTGGCCATCTGGTCGTACTGACCGCACTTCTTAGAGCAATACGTTCTTTCTCGTGGCGCCAGCTGCGAGCCGTGAATGATGAGGATGGTCATGTTTACTTCAGTGCCTTCCTCGATCGGCATGCGGCAGTACGCGCATTTCTTTTGCATCGTGCCTCCTACATTTGCGCCGTAAATGCGGCGGGGTGCTCTTCTAAAACGCCCTTCAGTGGATAACAATCACCGTGAACGCCTTGCTCAACGGCTGCGTCTTTACAATCCTTCTCGCTGTCGTAAACACCGAGCAAAACATCCTGATTTCCGCCAGTTAACATGCCAACGGTGAGCATCAGCGCGAACATCGTGCTCATGACGGATCACCTTTTTGCGCGAACAGCGCAACCAGACGGCAGAAAAGGTGGCGGAAAAAAGAGCCTGTTTTTGCGATCAGATAACAAACCCTGCGAGCAAAAGCCTCGCTTTGCGTCAGGCGAACAGCCTGCTGACGAGCGGGCTGGCGAGCATAATCAACCATGAAATTACCCCTACCATTGGTTTGTAAGTGGCGGCCCAAAACAGAAGGCCGATAACTACCGAAATGACCATAGAGCGAATGCCGTTTTTACTCATTTCAGCTCCTGCCTTAACGCGGCAAACGGTGCTTGCTGACTAACCATTAATCAGGCTTTGCAATGCGGCGCCGGGTGCCTCCCGGTGACGGTAGCCAGTTAACAACTACTGCCGGCTGCTTCTTTTCCACCCCACCCGGGAAACAAGGCGGTACCGCTATAACTGAGCCGCGTGCGCATAGCCGCATTCACCGCATTGCAAAGCCTGCTGATTAGTTTTTCTGTCCCTTAAGGCCGGGTAGCCGAACGTTTTTTATCGGAGCAACGCAGCGCGTTGTTGATGAAATGAGTTTAACCATTACTAAACCTTTTTGTAAAGCGATAAGTAAACTTTTTGGTGAAGTAAATGCTAAACTTTTGCTGGGATTAGATTTTTAGAGGGAAAGAACAGAGTTGGTGGCGAAAAAAAACCGCCATATTGGCGGTTTAGATATTTGATAGCTATTAAAATCACTTTCTTGAAGCGAGTAACTCTTTGAAAAGCTCGTTAAATTTGTTGTATTTAGATTCAAAATCTTTGAGTGCTTCCCGCTTTGCCGAATCAGGAAATCCGCGAAAGTACTTTATGAGTTCTTCTTCTTCTGTACTTAGTTCTAAAGCAGCAAGTTTTGCAGCTGAGTTCTCATCATCAGCGTCAAGATAGCCGGCAGGCATGCCATAGTCTTTTTCTAGACGCCTTGCAGCCCTTTCACCAAAAGAACTCCGCCCATTTATCAGTTGCGATAAATAGCTCTTCTCTTTCTCTGGTAACGACTTTTCTGAGAACCACTCTTTAAGCCGTTTTCGTCTGATATCTGATGTCGTCATATGCGCATTTTGATTAGTAATTTATAAACAAGCAAATACTTGACTTTTAGGTTTAGTAATTTATAAACTCAAGCTACATTTACGAAGGAGCATGTATGCAACTCAAAGACTATCTCAGCATGAAAAGAGGAAACGCAAAAGCTTTAGCTGTAAAGCTTGAAGTTTCAACCTCTTACTTATCGCAAATGGCCTCGGGTAACGCAGCTATTTCACCCGCTCGCGCCATTCTTATTGAGCAACTAACAGATGGGCGAGTTACCCGAGCTGATTGTTTTCCAGATGAATGGCGAAGTATTTGGCCGGAATTTGTTCCCTCGGTCGAAACGCATAACGCTGATCAAGATCAGGGTCGGGGGTAGCGCATGCATTCGCTTCACTTCCAACAGAATACCGGAGCCGGTAGTCCCAGGCTGATAAACCGCAATCAGTCCGGCGGCCATGTTACTCATGATCAAATCCGTGCGGTTATCCGAGCTTGGTCAGCGTCGCTGGATAACCAGGATGTAGTCGCTGCACTGGTCATTGAGGAATGGGAAAGGCAGGGCGGTACCGGGCTAGATTTCCCTAAGGAACTGAGTCGCAGACGTCAGAAGTTGTTCCGCTGGCTCGATGGCGAAACGGAATATGCCCGAGAAAATATCAGGCAATTAACCCCGGCGATCTTAGCCGTTCTTCCCCTCGAATTCCGTAATCGACTGATGCCGCAGGACGATGCTTTGTCGCGTCTGGCTTCAGCTATCAAGGAGTGCGCTGAAGCAAAGCAGGCCGTGATGTTGAACGCGCCTGAGCACCAGAAATTAAAAGAGGTCAGTGAAGGGATTACTTCGTTGTTCCGGCTAATGCCAGAGCAGGCAGGCGTGCTGATGAGCATGGTCACTTCGATGTTGGGGGGCATGTGATGCGAAAGCCAAAAAAGGCGAAAGCCGGACTGCGCTAACAGTACCGACTTTCTATGCGAAATGACTGGATCAATTCACAGGGGCAATTATGAACACGAAACTAACCAATATCAATAACGGGGGTGCCAATGGCTAAAAATTCGATCGACGCTTACGGCGCCAACGGTAAAAGCAACGTGCTTTTTTTCGATCCGGAAAGTCTTCACCTGGTTACCGATACATCACACCCGCTATACGACGAGCGTGTACACCTGCCGCTGAGCGAATCGGTGATCCTCAACATCATGGAACTTGGTGTAATCGAGCCGATTATCGTGTGGAAGGACCCAGAGTCTGGAAAAACGTGTGTGGTGGCCGGTCGGCAGCGCGTGAAGAACGCCACAGAGGCAAATGCCAGGCGTAAGCGGGAAGGGCTAGAGCCCTGGCCGATCCCGGGCATTGCTAAGCGCGGGTCAGCTATTCAAATGGCCAAATACATGGTCAGCGAAAACGAGATAACGCAACCAGATACGCCACTGGGACGGGCTAAAAAAATGGTTCAGCAGATGGATTACGGGCATGACGAAAGTGATGTTGCTCTTCTTTTCGGCTGTAGCGTTAAAACTGTCCAGGCTACCGTGGCGCTCCTGGATGCGACGCAGGCTGTTCAAACTGCTGTTGAGTCCGGGAAAGTTACGGTCACACAAGCCCGCCAGCTCGTTGATATGCCTCCGGATAAACAACGTGAGACAGTCAAGCAGTTAGAGGCAGCCGCAGAGGGTGTAACTGGCCACGAGAAAGCACGCCGTCAGCGCGCTGTCCTCGGCGATACAAAGCCGCGACTTAAATCCCGTAAGGAAATCACCCAAACCCTTCAAAACGCCACCGGCGACTACGCCGCGGCTTTGCGATGGGTGCTCGGTGATGATAAGGCCCCGGATTAAATACTCAACGGGGTTTAAATTCGTGACTTCGTTAGTTGGATTTTGCAGTTTCAGCGGCTATTTGGAGCGCTGATATTAACGATTCGGCATCGTTGAAATGAAAGCGAATCGTATCAGATTCATCGCCCTGAACACTGCATTGAGAAATGATGATTTCGCTACCTTCAACAGAAATATCAATTTGATCGCGATGCGGAAGAGAAAAGGAAAATGACTCCATTTGAAAATCTCTTAAACGGTTTGTCTTGCTCATGAAAAGGGCTAAGTGGGTAGTTTATGGCTAGATATCGAAAAATAGAAGTTCAAATGTGGGGGGATAGTAAATTCCGCGCGCTGTCTGCGTTGCCGCCTTGCGGGCAAGGGCTCTGGCTGTATTTATTAACGAATGTAAATACGAGTCCTATACCTGGGTTATTTCGCGCGGGAAGGGCAGCGATCGCCGAAGAATTGGGATGGTCCCTTGAAGCCTTTGATAAAGCCTTTCAGGAAGCCTTTAACCAAGGGATGGTGAAAGCTGATTTTATATCTCGTGTTGTGTGGATTCCTAACGCGATAAAACACAATCGCCCGGAGTCCCCTAATGTAGTTATTTCCTGGGGAAAAGAGATTGATCTAATACCAGAATGCACCCTCAAGGATGAGGCAATAGCTACGCTATATGATCATATGCAACTAATTGATTCCGAATCAGATAAACCTGAGAAACGATCTTATTCAACAGCCTTTGAGAAAGCGTTTGGAAAGGCTTTGGGAAAGCCTTTCGGGAAGTCTATCCCTAATCAGGAACAGGAACAGGAACAGGAACAGGAACAGGAAGACGATAGTTCGGGGCATGGCTCCGCCACACCCCCAGGCGGTCAGAGTCAGAGCGAAGGCGATAAACCAGAACCGAAAAAAACATACCCGGATGAGTTCGAGTTGGTCTGGTCGATTTATCCAAAGCGGGCAGGGGGCAACAGTAAGTCCGATGCGTTCAAGGCCTGGAATGCCCGCATCAGGGATGGAACAGCTGCTGAGGAAATTTACTCAGGCGTGGAGCGCTACGCGGCTTTCGTGAAATTTGAGGGAAACCTGAACACGCAGTACGTGAAACAGGCGAAGACGTTTTTCGGTCCCGGTATGCATTTCAGCGAACCGTGGGCGATTCAGCAGGCGCCAGGCACACGAGATCCCAATCAGATTTCGGAGCCTGACAAAACCATCCCATCGGGATTCAAGGGGTAGCGATGAAAAACATTGTTGGTACCGGCAGCGCGCTGGAGCGCCTGAAACGAATTATTCCAGCGAGTGTGCAACCAAAATTCGGCACAGTCGCAGAATGGCGCGCCTGGCAAGAGTCCGAAGGGCGGAAGCGCTGCGAGGAACTGGAGCGGGAAAACCAGAAGACTCGCGCTGAGAAAATTTTTGGGCGCGCGGGTATTCAGGATCTGCACCGCAGCTGCACGTTCGCAAATTACCAGGTGAACGGCGATGGCCAGCGCCGGGCGTTAACGCTGGCAAAAAGCTACGCGCAGAACTTCGGTGACGGGTTTACCAGTTTTGTATTCAGTGGCAAGCCGGGTACCGGGAAAAATCATCTGGCCGCGGCGATCGGAAATTATCTGCTGCAGCGCGGGCATACCATTCTGGTGGTCACGATACCTGACCTGATGCTGCGGGTTCGGGAATGCTACGACACGGGAAAATCGGAAGCGGAACTACTGGACGACCTTTGCCGGGTTGATCTGCTGGTGCTGGACGAAGTGGGCATTCAGCGCGATAGCCGGAATGAGAAAGTCATTCTGAACCAGGTCATTGATCGCCGGCTTTCGTCGATGCGCCCGGTAGGGGTCCTGACCAACCTGAATTATGAATCGCTGGTGGAAACCCTCGGCGCGCGGATCCTCGACCGTCTCCAGATGGATAGCGGTATCTGGGTCAATTTCGACTGGGATAGTCACCGCAAAAATGTGCACCATTTGCGCGTTGTGAAGTGAGGAGATTATGGCTAACAAATCGCGCGAACAACAGCAGGCGAGCGTTCAGAAAATTATCGAACTGACTCTGGCGAGAGGCCGCCTGACGGTGAAAGAGGCCTGCGCCGAACTTCATATGTGTCGTGATTCCGTAGGAAAACATTTTCGTGCTGCGGCGCGTTCCGGAAAAGTCGTCCGCTATGGGCGTCTCGGGTTGTTTCGAGACCAACGAGCAACCATTGATTTTGATCTCAACAGATTTAGTTATCGTAAGAGCTCAGGAGCAGGCAAATGAGCAAACAACGTAAATGGCGCTTTGTCTTTGAAGGAGCTGAGCAGCGGGAAGGCGGTCATTATGTCGATAAGCCAGAGGCCAACAAATGACTAGAAACTTAACTGAAAAACGTATCGCTGAAATTCTCGCTCGCGCAGAAGTTTGCGACGACTCTGTTTTAACAGATTACGCTGATATAGCGTCAGCAATGCGCGAGCTACAGGAACGCCGCAAGGCTGAGCAGGACAGGGACCCACTAGCCTATACCGATGAGCGAAACATAGGCTATATCAACCAGGGTAGAGATACAGCGCATCTGTGGGGCGAGCAGAACTCAGAGCCAGCAGATGTCGCGCTCTACCGCCACGCGCAGCCAGCGCGGGTAGAGACCGAGGATTTATACAAACTCGCTAATCACATAGCCAGCAGCAAAAGCGGGCTGCCTGATGAATGGCTGGACTGGGCCAAGGAACTGGAAACTGATATTCGCCGCGCCGCCGTGCTTCAGGTAGGCAACTCTCTGGTAATTCCGGATTCTATCCGCGACGCTCTGCTCAAATCACTGGCCGCGATGGAATTCATGGGCGATACGCTGAATAACCTCGACGCTGTTTGTACCGAAGATGTTGGATTTGTAGCCCCAGCATTCGACGCGGTTCGTAGTGTGCTCGCAGCCGCCCAGCAGGAGGTGAAATAGTGGATCCTTCACGGGAATATGCCTGTGGTCGCAAAGATGATTATGAGAGAATAACCGAAGTCTTTTAGTGAATATTTATGTGTTGTAACTCAGATCTGAGCTAGCGCTCTTACGATACAGAGCTTAAGCTCAGCTGACAGGCAGCTTTGTGCCAAAAGCAGACATTTTGTCTCTCTATTCAGGCGGCCAAATTAAGTAAACCACTTCATACTCACTGATCAGCCGCGATGTGTGCGCTGTGTTGCAGCTATCGCAATCACATCCTAAGAAGATTTCTGAGAAACGCAAATAACTTCAATGATATTATATACAAAGGAAACGCCGGGAAGCCGGGGTAAAGTTCGGGTGTCACAAAGCCCCTAACCGCTTCGCGGTGCATCACATAGCAATCACCTATCCCTGAGGTAACTATATGGACTTTACGGAATATCAAGAAGAAATAATCGAAGATGTTAAATCTTGCCTTGAAAGCTTACAAGTCCAACCCATTTTATTCATGGGTGCAGGTATTTCACAACGATATATAAAAGCGCCTGACTGGGAAGGTCTACTGAAGCAACTAGCGGAAATCTGCCCCTTGATCAAACGCCCCTATGGTTACTACAGCCAAACAAAGGGGGATAACAAGCCATTGATTGCTAGCGATTTTTGTGACTTCTATGCTGAATGGGCTTGGGATGATGGCAAGGATCGCTATCCAGAGACATACTTTGAAGGAACGACGGCAAAAGATATTTATATTAAGCATGAAATTGCATCTATTCTGAATGAATTATCAAACTCCGTTGATTTCTCGAACATGGAATATACCGAGGAAGTTCAGAAATTAAGGAAAGTAAAACCTCATGCAATAATTACAACAAATTATGACGACACATTAGAAAAAATATTTGACAATTATCAGGCAATAGTTGGTCATAACGTTGTTAAAGTGAATTATTCATCTTATGGCGAAATCATGAAAATTCATGGTAGCAGTCATGAGGTTGAAAGTATTGTTATTACAAATGAAGATTATGTTGATTTCTATAAACGTAAGAAATATATCAGTGCTAAGTTGCTAACATATTTTGCTGAACACCCTTTGTTTTTCTTTGGGTACAGCATCAATGATGAAAACATAAAGGCAATTCTCTCTGATATAGATGAAATCATCGCTCCCAATAATGCATTGATTCCAAACATTTATCTTGTCTCCTTCAGTAAGGACTGCGAGGCCACTGGTTCTCATCAGAAGGAATTGCTAATCGGTGTTGGTGAGAATAAAAGCATTAGAATCAAGGTGATATACGCAAATGATTTTGGTTGGATTTTTGATGCATTATCATCTAATACACCGGAAATTAGTGTTAATCCAAAACTTGTGCGTGCATTTCTAGCCAGAACGTACACATTCGCATCAGAATCCCTTGTTAAACAAGAGCTTCCATACGATTTTGAGATGTTCCGCGATATTGCAGAGCATGATGATGCATTAGCAAAAATGTATGGTATCGCTGAACTCAATAATGGGCAGGCACTAAATGCTAGTTTCCCATATACAATATCTGATCTGGCAAGGATTCTCGACATGGGATCGTGGCACTATGTTAATCAAGAATTCGAGAAATTAAGAAAACTAACCGACTTCAATATTAAAGCATCAGACAACAATTATCATGTTTTCATTAAATCTGGGAAAAGTGGTGTCGGAAAATACTCATCTGAGGCACTTGATTTATTGCGAAAATTAATAAATGGAGAACATTTTGAGTTAAACCCATAATTAAAGATGATGCGCTCAATGACGTTATGCTAAAGAGGCCGCTGCGGGAGACATTTTCGCAGCGGCCTTGACATGTCAGCCTGAGTTAAATAATTTTTTTACAGTTGTTTTACGTCCGCTCCTCGCTCTCCACTACGGTAACTGTGTGCCAACAGCGGACGTTGATGCCTCAGTTGTACAGTGGAAAGGCAAAGCAGAAAATAAAAGGCTTGAAATTCGACTCTACAACTGTAAATTTAAACAGTTATTTATCCAGCAAATAGGACTTTTGAAATGAATGGCTCGGTTGAAGAGATAAGTTTTGAGATTTGTGAAAACACTGATGCGGAACAATCATTACCTATTGAAGAAGGGCTCAATCATTTCAACGATTTAATGACGGGAATAAGTGACCGTAAACCATTATCTGTATTAATAAAATCAACTAAAACTGGTGAAGTACTTGGAGGAATGCAAGGACGTTCGTCACTGGGTCTCCTTTTTATAGATCTTTTCTATCTTCCACCGGAGCTGCGGAGAATGGGGCTTGGTACAGATATCCTCAACCGTTTCGAGGATGAAGGGCGGAGAAGGGGCTGCACAGCTGCATTTTTGTATACGATAAGCTTTCAGGCTCCTGATTTTTACAAAAAACACGGTTGGGAGGAATTTGGGCGTATTGGCTGCGAGCCGGAAGGTACAAGCCGGATATTTATGAAGAAATCCTTATAAAATTCATCTTCATCTTTCAACAGGGGCGTCAGCTCTTCGCTCATAAGGGACAACCATACTCAAATCTCCCATATTGCAGGAGATTTGAGTATGAACACTTCATCATGGAACAAAGGCCGTATCGTAGGCCAAAAAAGACCACTTCAGATATCTCATATCTGGGGGATCCGAATCAGGCTTGAACTGGAAGGTAAGACGCGCGATTTGGCTCTGTTCAATATGGCCCTGGACAGTAAGCTACGAGGCTGCGATCTGGTAAAACTTAAAGTATCTGATGTTGCATATGGTAACTCTGTTTCAAGCAGGGCAACGGTGTTGCAGCAGAAAACCGGTAGCCCTGTCCAATTTGAGATAACCAAAGGGACAAGAGAAGCTGTTACTGCATTGATAAATATTGGTAATTTACATAGTAATGACTTCTTGTTTCGATCCCGGGTCGGTACTAACCAGCACATATCAACCCGGCAATACAACCGGATTTTTCATGGGTGGGTAGCAAAGCTTGGTCTCGACGATTCGCTTTACAGCACACATTCCATGAGAAGAACAAAACCTTACCTTATCTACAAGAAAACTAAGAATCTCAGGGTGATCCAACTTCTGTTGGGCCATAGGAAACTGGAAAGCACAGTCCGTTATCTGGGCATTGAAGTCGATGATGCGTTAGAGATCTCTGAATCGATTGAAGTCTAAGGTTGTCAGGGCTGCAATAGCAGCCCTGTGCCAGGAGCGGACGTTACTGGGGTTCTGAAAAGCACCTTTGTAATAGCCTGATTAGCTTGCCCCTTTATGTATGTTAATCTGAAGCCAATAAAACAATTACGTCGGAGAGCGTATGCAAGGTCCGGATCCACTGAACAAGCATCCAATGGAAGGGTTTCCTCAGGTTTGTTTCATCAAAAATACAGTGACGAATCCAAACATTATCATTGGCGATTTCACCTATTACGACGACCCAGAAGACTCTGAGAATTTTGAGCGGAATGTTCTGTATCACTTCCCTTTCATCGGTGACAGACTGGTTATCGGTAAATTTTGCGCTATAGCAAAAGGTGTCCAGTTCATTATGAACGGTGCGAACCACAAGTTATCAGGCTTCTCTACGTTTCCATTTTATATTTTCGGAAATGGATGGGAAAAGGCGATGCCAAAGCCCGAAGATTTGCCGTACAAAGGCGATACGATAATCGGAAATGATGTCTGGATAGGTTACAAAGCGCTGATCATGCCTGGCGTGAAGATCGGCAACGGCGCGATTATTTCCTCCCAGGCTGTTGTTACCACCGACGTGCCTGCTTATACCATTGTCGGTGGAAACCCTGCAAAAGTGATTAAATCACGATTTCCAGATGAAATAGTAATCGAACTGGAAAAATTAGCGTGGTGGGAATGGTCTGTAGAAAAGATAACTAAACACCTCACGGCAATAATGTCTAATGACATTAATACGCTTCTTACAATCGAGTAATCTGAATTGGCACGGCCAGCCGACATCTCGTTCAAAGCAGCTCCTGAATCGTCTCACTGGCCATTTTTGCCAGGAGCGGACGTTTGAGAGACATCCAAACCCATCTCCTGTACGCTATTGTTCATAATTTGTAAGGTCGATAGGTGTTGGTTTATGGTTAGCCCAAAAGAAATAATGCAGCATTATGTCATTGATCCTCAGGATAGTTATTTTGTTAATGGCGTACCGCCGATTGAGAATGTTGCAGTCGTTGCTTATGATCCCCTGTGGCCGGAAATATATTCATCGTTAGCATCCACTATTAAAAATAAATTAGGTTCGAATTTACTAAGAATTGATCATATAGGTTCTACGGCGGTACCTGGTCTGGCTGCCAAACCCGTTATTGATATTGATTTGACAGTTGCTGATGCTACAGATGAAAAAACTTATGTATTAGCACTTGAGAGTCTTGGGTATAAACTAATTGTGCGTGAGCCTCGCTTCCATGGACATCGTCTTTTTCATTACGATAATCCCAGAGTTAACCTTCATGTTTTCACTCAAGACACTCCTGAAACAATCCGACATGTGCTTTTTCGAGATTGGTTGCGACAGTCAAAGAAGGACTGTCAGCTATATGCTGAAGTTAAATTAGATGCAATTAAAGGTTGTAGCTTAGATATTCAACAATATCACGAAAATAAAAGCAAGGTGGTGCGTGAAATCTATCAGAAAATATTCAAACATTTAGGCTATATCTAATATGTTTCTTGACCGTTATTGTTTGATATTTACACCAAATATTATGGTTGAAAATCAAAAACTGAAAAATACAGATAAAGAGATGTAGGGAGAATGATGCAAATTTCTTTAAGAATCGCCACCAACGCTGATCTCGTCATCGTTAACGAGCGCTATGCTGAGATTGATTTTGTTCCGTCACTTGCAGGGGAACTAATCGTATTGGCGACTGATGGCGATAATATTGTTGGTCAAGGTAGAGTTGTAAAAATCGATACAGAAAGCGGCGAGCTTGGGGGAATTTATGTTTTTCCCGGCAATGAGGGTCTGGGGATCGCCCGTAAGGTGGTAGATTTCCTAATTAAGAACTCAGGTCTGTCAGTTCTTTACTGTTTACCTTTTGCTGAGCTTGAAGGTTTTTACGGGTCAATGGGATTTGGTACCGTCAAAGATATAGAGAAAATCCCACCGGCGGTTATCAAAAAGCATGAGTGGTGCCTGAGTAACTACGATAAAACCGTACTCCTTCTGAGTAAGGAGATGAACGTATGCAGATACTCAGACTAAAAACAGATCGCTTGCTGTTAAAACCATTAGGCACCAGAAAGTGCTGTCCTACCGACAGGTTAAAAAACTGAACATCCGGGAAATAGCAGATGCCACAGGCTATAGTTGCTCTCAAGTATGTAGCATCCAGACCCTTTCCCGGCAGGCAGAACGCGTTACGACTAACGAGGTTTTATGAAAATCAGAAGGTTCACTAATGGGGATGAAATTGCGTTATTCAGGGTCTTTTTATCTTCTGTACATACCATCGCATCACACTACTACACACATGAACAAATAGAGGCCTGGGCTCCACCAGATATCGACCCGGAACAATGGGCCAATTACATGAAGGAGCTGCGCCCCTTTGTTGTTGAAGTGGATGGGGAAATAGCTGGATATGCAGATGTTCAGCCGAATGGGTACATTGACCATTTCTTTGTCTCAGGAACCTACCCGAGACAGGGAGTAGGGACGCTACTGATGAATTGCATTCATGAAGAAGCTAGACAACTTGGAATTGCTGAACTTACTTCAAATGTGAGTAAGGCTGCGGAAGAGTTCTTTCTACGGCAAGGCTTTCAAGTAGTGGAACGGGGTTTTCCTGTCCGTCGTGGCGTGACACTACAAAATGCATTGATGCGGAAATATTTGGCGAAACAATAGAAAGCTGGTTGAAGGAAAGTATTGACCTTTTCGCCTGATTGAAATCAGTCAGTACAGAAAACCATCATAACGTACAATATTTTCCGTTTCCCAAACGGAGTCCTGAATTGGCGCAGTCAATTAAGTCAACGGGAGAATAACGTCAGCACCCCGTTCAACGCAGTCCCTGGATTTTTTCACAGGCAGGTCTGTGCCAGGAGCGGACGTTTTACATATTGCTATTAAATGCTTAAGGTTAGTCCTCAATGATTACTTAAACTCCTGTTCATCTATTTCAAAAATGTATAATCTGCTTAAGAAAAGATCGAGGACATGAGGGGGAATGATGTCTACTGTTGCAGATTTAGTATCAGCTTTAGCTTGGCCATTAGCTTTTGTATGGTTTGTTCAGAAATATGGTAATGATGTTAAAGAGCTAATTCTCCGGCTATCTAAAGTAAAATTTGGAAATGCGGAAGCTGAATTTACTTTAGGGTTAAAAGCCGCGGAAGAGTTAGCTAATGGAGCTCCCATGGTTGAAGCATCAAAAAATCTACATGAGGAAGGCATCGAGTTTTCTAAACGTATGTCGCAGTTAGAGCGCATTGCGGATGTATCGCCTAGGGCCGCAATTATGGAGTCATGGTTACTAATTGAAGAAGCGGCAGGAAAAGCAGGCTTTGTCCAAGGAGCATCTATTCCACGAATCAATCCTTTATTATTTATTGAATGGTTAGTAAGAGAAGGTAAAATTGATAAATCAACCGCTATATTGGTCGATAGGATGAGAAAACTACGAAATGAAGCGAGTCATTTGAAAGATTTCGAACTCACAAAAGATGAAGCTGAACGATATCTAAAAATAGCCGTTCAGATCTCTCTTCTTATCATCGAGCCGGATTCACTCGTAGTGTTAGAAAATGAGTAAACGCATCCAGCCGCTCACTCTAAGGCAGGGTTGGCGGCTGAAAAAAGTACGTTACCTAACTGTTATGCTTTTCTCTATGAATTAACCAAACGTTGATAAGCAGAAACTTTTCCAAGATTAGGGAGTTGAGGCAGTGTTGCTGTTGCGATGTAACCCAGAGCTTGAATTACAACTTGATTAGTAGAAGTAAATGTTGCAGCTAGATTTTTATAACTCTCAGCACATCTAGCTATAGAAACTCTGGATGCAAATTCACTATCCAAGACAAGTCTTACAAACTCTTTTAATTCGTTGTCACCAAACTTAGCAATCATCTGATCGTAATAATATACAGCCCCATTTGAAACGCCGTATCCATTGCCCAATTTACACATAATTATGGTTTTGACGTAATCCTTTCTTACTGCATCAGGTATAATTCCGGTGCTGGATATATATGCAGCCAAAGCTGAAGCATGAGGCGGTTCACTATGAAAATTATTCCATCCGCTGTGAGCTTGATATAGATTATATATCTTTATCGACATTTCAACTGATAGTGTATCTGCAGGCAAATATGGCAACCCACTAACAATAGTCAAAAATTCGTTTGCTGCATCACGCCGAGAGTTCTCGCCATTAGTAGCAAATGACTGGTATTTAATGCCGCAGTTATATTTCGCACTATCAGATGCTAAGGTCCAACAATCATTTGCAATGCCTTTAATATTGTTTTTAATTTGCACCGATGCAGAATCATTTGTATACATTCCAAATATAGTTCGCAGGAGAGAATTTAGAGCATCTAAAGGTAGAGTTTGTAAGCCTGTTTTGATATGGGCTATGGCAGTCGTATCTAAAGACTCTTGTTTGATGCTTAACAGAAAGCGATTTACATTTAAGGCTGCAGGTTCAGGTTGCTTTGATATCACTTCTTTTATACATGTTTCTAACCAGGAAACTAATTGAAAACCACTTAGCTGATTCTGGTTAGGGTGTGCTGCGCTTGCCCAATTTCGCATATCCCTAATGTAATCTAAGTGTTTAAAACCTAAATCTGAAAGCAGACCTGTTAGGTGACATCCCCTAATTAATTCCCACTCCTCAACCTTTACAAGATCATCAATGGATTTTAATTTATCTCGTCTTTTAGGATCGGTTATTATGCTGTCATAAAAATAATCAATATCATTTAATGAAACCTTCCATCTCAAATTGGTTACAGTCTCATTCCACAGAAAATTCAGAGCAGCATCAAAAAGACCAGCGCCGCATGCTGCGACGAATTTCGATAAATATAATGACCCAGACCGGGTTTGTGCCGTCATGTTACTTATGACATCGGGAAGATTTGAAATAACTCTGTGACGTTCTGAATTCTCTACGAGAACATTATTTGTGGGCAAGTCTAGACTTGTTAGGTAGACAGCAAGTGACGTATTAAATTGGTCCACTACAGTTGTGACACTTTGTGTGTCAACTACTAATAAGTTATTTGCCATTTTCATTCCTTTTCATCGGTTTTCATGCTTCAGTCAACAGTTCAGAAAGAATTCATAACGATTCCATTAATTATTCATGTAAGTCATTTGAGAAACACTTGATAGTGTCTCATTTTTTATCACGGGCTTTTGATTCTAAAAGCAATTTAAACTAGCTGAACCAACTGATGCAACTAAAAAAACCAAGATCATACTGGTACTTTATCTACCAAAGCCAACTACAGCTCACAGCATAAGATCCCTTTGCTGGTTTGCTTCCCTGTAGGGTGATCATTGCCACACGATAAGCTACTTCCGCTCCTCGCTCTCAGGAGACCTACAGCGTCACGTGTTTGTCTGCTGTGTGCCAGGAGCGGACTTTACTCTCTTACATTTTACGGAATGTGAGTGCGCTACAAATGTGGATCAAGGCTCCAGATACCACGAGCCAGTGACGCGTACTACTTCGATACGTCCGGCCGTAACAAAAAATAAACCTTGTCAATTCAACCCGCTACGGCGGGTTTTTTTATGCAACTACTGATAGAAAAGTTAACAATTCGTTCTCTTAAGATATTGAACATTTATCGGCATGGGTGTACTGTTTATTTATACAGTATATCGATGTCGAGGTTACTATGAGAATTGAAATCACAATCGACCGCAAGAAGGTGTTGCCAGATGGTGCTGAGCCTGCCCTTGAAGCTGAACTGCTGCGGCGGTTCAGCCAGAAGTATGAGGACTGCAAATTATCAGTACGTCGCTCCGGGGCTGATAGTCTGAGTGTTTTGGGTGGTATTGATGGCGATAGAGAAACGATAGAAGAGATTCTGCAGGAAACGTGGGAAAGTGCCGACGACTGGTTTTACTGAATTGGCTTTAGTTGGTAGCAGGCATTTTTGTCAGAGCATCGCATACAGCGTTTCCCTCAGATGCAGCTGCCAGACATCTTTTTAGTCTGAATGTAGCTCGGGGAGGGGCGATGGATATTGAAGAGGCCATTCGTATAATCAAAAAAGGTGGCGAATACCGAATAAAATGCAATGGTGACCAGGTTATCGTCCTTGAAAAGATCAGCGAAAAGCAATTTCTAGCTACCATCGAAGAGTTTGTAGAATTGTCTATTGAAGCTGGGATAATTGACCCGGCATATATAAACTTGCCATAATCAATTTGCCGCCTGAACAACGGCATCGGAGTATTGCAGCGCCACCGGAGAATCACGATGGCGCATTTGCACCTAATAAAGCAGTCACAAGGCATACTGATCCCTGCAACGCAGGAGACCAGCGAATTTCTGCAATCAAAATGCAGGCTCGGCGCCGTCCTGGAAGCCGACTATAAACTCGTCCGCAACCCGGCGTTTCATCGCCGCTACTTTGCTTTACTCAATCTCGGCTTTGACTACTGGGAACCTACCGGCGGAGCGATCTCATCCAATGAGCGCAAGCTTGTGTATGGCTACGCCAGTTTTCTAGCCGCCTATGGCGGTAACGAATCAGCCCTTCTTGATGCCGCAGAACAATACCTCGATCGCGTAGCCGAGAAACGCGCCGGCAGCATCAGCATCTGTAAATCTTTTGACGCCTATCGGACGTGGGTCATTGTCGAGGCAGGGCATTATGACGCCATACAACTGCCGGACGGAACGCTAAAAAAACATCCCCGTAGCATTTCTTTCTCCAGCATGGACGACACCGAATTCCATGAATTGTACAAGGCGTCGTTGGATGTTCTCTGGCGCTGGATCCTATCCCGTTCTTTTGGCAGCCAGATGGAAGTCGAGAACGCCGCAAACCAGCTTCTGAGCTTCGCGGGGTGATGCCGATGAAATATTCGTGGTTTCACCATAACGACTGCACAACGCAGCAGGCCGACGAATTGATGGCGAAGTATCGCCAGCAGGGCGTGAAGGTTGAGCGCAGCCTCAATCAGGACCTTCTCACCTGGACCGTCAGCGCGCAGCTGGTGGAGGACAATAAACCACCTCGCCCGGATTCCCGCTGGCGTAACCGGATGTGGGGGTGATGATGGTCAAGAAACCCCAACGGCGCTGCAAAATCTGCCGGGTTAAGTTCACTCCTGCATTCGAAAATCATCGCTGGTGCTGTCCTGAGCATGGGGCGGAGTTTGCCATGCAGGAGTTGGAGAAGAAACGAGATAAGCAGACCCAGGCCAAGGAGAAGAAAGAGCGCGCCGCCTGGCGGAAACGCAAAGCTGCGGCGAAACCTCTCAAGCACTGGGAAGATATGACCCAGCGCGTCGTTAATGACTATATTCGCGAGCGCGACTTTGACCTGCCGTGCATCAGCTGCGGAACATTCGAGACGGTCCAATGGGAAGCCGGGCATTACCGTTCCCGCGGTAAGGCATCACACCTTCGCTACCACGAAGACAACATTCACAAACAGTGCCATCACTGCAACGTGCAGCTATCCGGAAACCAGCAGCAGTGCCGCATCAATCTGGTAGCCAAAATCGGCGCAGAGCGCGTTGAAGTGCTCGAAAACAACAACACCCCTCACCGATACACCATCGAAGAGCTGGAAGGCATCAGACGCCATTACAGCGCGTTACGCCGCGCACTCGTCAAGCAAAGGGAGGCCGCATGAACCAGGACGTAATCGAGCGCATCTGGGAGCGCCGGCAAAAGCTCCGCCTCTGCCGGCACCGCGGAACGGTGATGACCGACTACCGAATACTGAAAAACTTTGTTCGCATCTATCAGACCCTGGGAGAGACAGCATGAAACTGGAATTAACCAACGAACAGCACCAGTGGATCGATCAGTGGCTTCAGCTCTGGGGCGCATGGTGTCAGACAGGAAAGATAGACAAGGCGATGATAAACATGATCGCCAAGTTCATGGCGACAGTTGAACCGCAGGCATCATCTCGCCCCGTATGCAGCGACGATGACGGGATGCTTATTGACGCCATTATTCGGCATTACCTTAAAAATGTAGATGAGAATGCGTGGAAAGTGATTTTCACTTATTACGTTTGCAACTCGAGTGAGATACGGATCGCCTCATGGCAGCATGCGGTAAGCAAACCACGCCTGATGAAGACGCGTGCTGGTAATCAGTATAAGCACCCAAGCATTTCAACCATCCGGCGAGAAGTTAAGCAGGTAATCAATGCTGCACTGTTTTGCCTATATCAACCTCTGCAAAATGCTTTCATTGATCGCGATAATGTGAGGAAAATTGCAAAAAACACTAATAACGTGCTTGCATTTTAATGAACAAATGAGCAATATATTTAGTGTAGGTTGCCGTATTTGCGTTTGTCCTATCAGAACTCCAAAGCCTCGCCATTGTGCGGGGCTTTTTGTTTTCCTGCGATACGACAGGGGAGGGCACGAGATGCATTTCATCAGTACCCCTGTCATATCGCCGCAAATAGGGTAGTCTAATCGGTAAAGAATCCGTTTACTTCGATAAGTTTCCTGATTGACCCACCCTTTGGTAATCAGAAAGCGTTTCTGAAATGAACTTTTGATAGCATACGCCTCAGGAGTTTGATTTGTTGTACGGTAACGTTGCTATTGGATAGGTTGACGTTTGGATTAATTTGCACCTGTCTGCATTATCCTTATCTGCATACAGGAGGATGTATTTCTGATTATCTGGAAAAAAAAGTAGAGCATCCCCGTTAACAAAATGTGTTACCCGAAAAGGAATTTGGTTATCTGTCACATCTTTTTTCACACCCGAAGCAACAATAAAATGATCGTCCCATTTCATGGTTGAAAGTCCGTAACTGAACCGTGAAATGGTAACATCCTGCCGTTGCGGGCAGGATAATTCGATTGCGGTGTTCGCAAGTGCTGGAAAGACAGAAGCGTTTAATAAGATGGCGTACATGATTATTTTCATAAAAATCCCTTTTTTGACCTAACTTATTAATATATCACAAATTATAAATATTTAAAAATGCATGGGTTTGTGTTGCTCGCATTGAGATAACGATAATAGAATGCCTAAGTGATGAATCCCTCTATGCGGAGGGGCGTAAACAGCAAGTTCGTTAGTCAATGTAAGTCGCGAGTCACGGATGTTGTCCAAAGGCTCACCGGGAGGCACCCGGCATCACAACGTTATCTGTTCAAACATATGCCATGCTGGTAAGGCGGTGGCGTTATGAGAAAACCATTTTTAAATAGTCTTGTTGGATTCGGGATATCCATCGGCATAGCATTAGTAATTGTTTCGCTGATAGTTGTTCTGAAAGGTATTGGTTTATGGTAGACCTGCACATTGATTGTTTTTGAGCCCCGGCACTCGCTGGGGCTTTTCTATTTCAGGCTCACGGGAATCATCCTCGACGCGTGTTGTTGTTAATCCAGCCAGTGAAGCCTGACCCTTTCAAACACACAGCACCCCGAACCCTAATCGGAGGTGAGAGATTATGAAAATGCCCAATAACCCGAGTAACTGGCCTGATTTGCTGGAGTTGCTGCAGAGCTGGTGGCGCGGAGATACGCCGTTGGGCGCTGTGCTGCTCTCGGTTGTCATGGCGGGCCTTCGAATCGCTTATAGCGGCGGCGGCTGGAAAAAAATGCTTCTTGAAGGGCTTCTGTGTGGAGCGCTGACGCTGACATTCGCATCGGCGCTTGAATACTTCGACTTTCCAAAATCCCTCTCAATCGCCATTGGCGGCGGGGTGGGATTCATAGGCGTGGACGCTATCAGGGCGTTTGCAATGAAATATCTGGGCGGCCGATTTGGTATCGGTGGCGGCGATAACAAGGCGTAATCATGACAGCAGATCAGATTATCGAGGGAATCCTCGGAAAAGAGGGCGGTTATGTCGATCACCCGTCGGATAAAGGCGGCCCGACCCGCTGGGGGATCACACAGACCACCGCTCGTTCGCATGGCTATACCGGCGACATGCGGAACCTACCCAGAGAAACTGCAAAACAAATCCTGCTTAATGATTACTGGTCAGGCCCTCGCTTCGACCAGGTTGCAAATTTGTCTACGCAGTTGGCGGATGAGCTTTGCGAAACAGGTGTAAACATGGGGCCCACCGTCGCCAGCAAGTTCTTTCAGCGCTGGCTGACAGCAATGAATATGCGCGGGAAGCTTTATCCCGACCTTATCCCGGACGGTGCTATTGGCCCGCGAACTATCACCGCTCTGAAGGGATACCTTTCTGCCCGTGGGAAAGAAGGGGAGCAGGTGCTACTTCGAGCACTGAATTGCAGCCAGGGTGCCAGGTACCTCGAACTGGCTGAAGGTCGCGAGGCGAATGAGGACTTTCTCTACGGCTGGGTTAAGGAGCGTGTGCTATGAAGATGCTGATTTTCTTCCTGCTGGCGCTGGTGGCTGTGCTGGGCCTGTTACTGCTGCGCAAATATACCCGGCTGGAGTTTGTTGGCCATGCCCGCCTGTTGCTGAAAACATGGTCTGTGAGGCTGGGTGCCGTCGGCGCGCTGATTGGCGTTTGGGCGCAGTCGTTCCCGGATGCCGCTCTTCATGCCTGGGCGATGCTGCCGCCGGACATTAAAGGCATCCTCCCGCCCAATATCGTGGCGATGATTAGCCCCGCGCTGGTGGTGCTGGCGGTGCTATCGCAATACGTAAGGCAACCGGCACTGAAAGATAAGGCCGACGAACTGAAGGGGCCTCCGCAATGAGCTTTGAAATAATCGCCGGGTTGGCAGTGCTAATTATGGGGGCTATTGCCGGTGCGTTCGGTATTGGCCACGCCCGCGGCACTAGTAAGGCCGAAGCCAAAGCCGAGTTGCAACGCACCGAAGAGAACGCAGCTGGCAACGTCGCAGCGGCAGAACGCAAAGCGGAAGTCACGAAAGGGGCCAGCGATGTACAGCAGACTGTTAGCCATATGCCTGATGACGATGTTGATCGGGAGCTGCGCGAAAACTTTACCCGCAAAACCTGAAGTCATCGATACCGCCTGCGACTGGGTTCGGATCATCTACCTGACCGACCACGATATCGATGTGCTGGATAAGCAGACGAAGCGCGACATTCTTGCGCATAACAAATTAGTGCGGACGAACTGCCCAAATGTCTACCCGGCCAAGAGCAAAAACAATCATTGGCCAACTCAATAAAATTAACTAAGTCAAGGCATATCATCCTCGATTGTAAGGTATCTTTTACAGGGTTAACTTACGGCTCACCTGTGGTAGTAAAATTTCTTTTTTTTCTAACATATCAGTATGTTTGACTGGCTGGAATTATGATTTTAATTTTTTGATATTAACTCTAGTAAAGTTAATGTCTCATCGGATAGTTCTTTTCTAGTAATCCAAAAGTCATAGTTTAATTGCCATGAAATACCATCTTTAATGTTATACCCGGGTGTCGCGATTGGACTGTCATTATGATTTCTCTCTGACGCTTCCATTTTTGCTAATGGAATTCTAAGTCTGTTTATCTTATTTTTAAGTGTGTTAATTTCACACAGGAAAGGCCTTAGCTGGGAGGCATCTTTACGCGCATCTTGGCTCATTGTCCGTATTAATTCATAGGTCCCCATAACCCAAAGCTGAGAAATAAAAATATGGTCACCTAAATCTTGGAAGGGATTGTTTGGGTGCCCAGTTGAAACAACTCCTTCATCATCTTTAATTAGTCTTGCATCAAGGGCGCCTAATCCTTGAACCGTAATCATTGCCCATTGATTAAATTTCATCATACCAAAAGAAGCCATTATCCAACGTTTGTGGCGTTCAACATCAAACCACCCCATAGCATTGGAAAGGGCCATTCCTTGTCCGGGAGCGCGTTCATAGCTTTTCATCTCGCTCATATTTCAACTTTCCTCTAGTGAGAGTCGCATTAATCATCAGATTTTATGAGTATTTCGCATAAAGAGTACAGTCTGTAGCCCTACTACTTGCAGGAAACATGTCTGTGTGAGTGTCGTGCTGTAGCGCGCCCTGACAATGATTACTAACCCACCAAGGGATAAATCACCCGATATACGCCCTAAGGATAAACCATGATCGTACGTGCAAAATTTCAATGCAATAGCATCCAGAAATCACAGGATAACTCTACCGCTGTTGCCCACCTGATCGCGGTAACTGCCGGCAGCACTGAGAACGAAAGTTGGTCGAAGTATACCCCCAGCGGTCAGTTGTAGATGGTCATCTCTAACCCAGCAGCATTCGAACAGTTTGAGCAGGGGAAAGAGTACTTCATCGATATCTCCCCTGCCGAGTAAGCATTACAGGAGCCATTCAACGAGTGTCTTCGATAATGCTCCAAACATCGCACAGAGGTAAACATGTCAGAAATCACATCTGCAGAACAAATCCGCCTGAACCTGCTTTCAACCCTGAACTACGACACCGCGGCCGCAAAAGAGGCAATTGAGTTCGTTCAGGACAGCCAGCTCAAATATCAGCTTTTTATCCAGCAGTACAGTCGTGTGACAACTGAATCCGAAGTGGTGGCAAGGACCATCAAAGCGGTTCAGGAGTCGACGGAAGCTTTAGCGTTGTTTGATACTGAATAGAGCAACTGATGGCATTGCAGAAGCCCCTCATAGGAAGGGCTTCGATAATGTGTAGTTTTTTTATTTTCTAAAGATCCGACCTAATGCAGTTAAGGCTGCACACCGAGTATCACTTCCGCCTTCTTCTGCAGCTTTCTTTAAGCAGGTTATGACTTCGTTGGTGGCTGGTGCGCCTTCACCTAATGCTTTAAGTGCTGCTACTCTGGTGGATGCACCGCCTGATTCAACATTGCGAATCAGAAGATCAATTATATCTTGTGTCATAGCATTTCCTGTCCAGAGGTAATCAGCCTTCCCCCTTAATTAAGAATTCGCTAGTGTCCCACCACTAGTGGGCTGAGCAATTACATTAAGCATGATTAACGTTCTTAGCAAATGGAGTGCTTGTTTTATGCGATGTGATCGCGATAGATGCTGGACTTCAAAAGACCGTGATAATCTAGGGTGATTCGGGCATGTACAGGGGCATTTATGGAATGGATTAACGTGGAAGAGCGAGTACCTATGCCATTTGAAATGGTTATTCTTGATACTGATAAAGGAATTGCTGTTGGCTGTTTCGACGCGTTCGGGGAGCCCAATCAAGCAATTTTCGGTTTTAGTGGCGTTGTGGCTCACTCTAGATTTGAAGTATTGCGATGGATGCCATTACCTCAAAAATGATGTTTATTGTCATCACAAAGGCCACCCATGGGTGGCCTTTTTAATGGCCTTAACTACAGGAATTCATCATGGCGAAACCGGACTGGGGCGAGCTTCAGCAACGGTTCCTGTCCGATCATGCCGCAACCGGCGTATCACCGAAGGATTGGTGTGAAGCGCAGGGACTGAATTACGCTACCGCCCGTAGATACATCAAAAAACGTTCTGCGCAAACTGCGCAAAAACCTGCGCAGATGAAATTGCGCACTGCGCAGAAAGAAAAATGCGCAGAAGAGCTGGTGGACGATGACGGTCTTACTGCCCAGCAGCGATTATTTGTCGCGGAATACCTGAAGGACAATAACGCCACGCAGGCCGCCATTCGCGCCGGGTACAGCAAAAAGACTGCTGAGCAAATTGGTTATCAACTGCTTCAGAAACCTTCAGTTGCGCAGGCTATTGCGCAGCAGCAGAAAGCGTCCATTGTGCGCACACTGGGCAGCGCAGATGAAGTGCTTGAGCAGATGTGGCGCCTGGCCACCTTCGATGCCAACCAGCTTTCACAATATCGCCGCGGGAGTTGCCGTTACTGCTGGGGCTTCGGTCACCAGTATCAATGGCGTGATGCTGTGGAGTACGAAGAGAAGCGACTCGAAGCGCTAGAGCACAAACGTCGCGAACCTCTCGATATTGGCGGCTACGGTTATGACCATACCAGAGCACCTAACCCGGAATGCCCTCGTTGCAATGGCGACGGCATTGGCCAGCCGTTCTTCGCTGATACGCGCAAACTGGCACCGGATGCTGCGCTTGCCTATTCCGGCGTGAAGCTCGGGAAAAATGGCGTAGAGATAACCGCCATCAGCCGCGAACGAATGTACGAGGCAGTGATGAAGCGCCTCGGCCTGGCTGACAGTGAATTTGCTCAGTGCCTGCAGCAAATTGAAATCGAGCGCCGGCAACTGGAAGTAGAGAAATTACGGAAAGAGCTCGCAGCTGATCCTGAAGATGACGAACCAACGCCGGTAGCGATCAATATCAACGTCGTGGATGCAAGAGTGAGGGAAGAGGATGGCGATAGCACCGACGCTTAACATCCCTCAGGCCCGATTCCTCGCAATGGAGCACAAATTTAAAGCCTACGTGGCCGGGTTTGGTTCCGGTAAGACGTGGGTCGGCTGCGGCGGTATCTGCAAGGGGATGTGGGAACACCCTAAAATCAACCAGGGCTACTTTGCCCCGACGTATCCGCAGATCCGCGACATCTTTTATCCCACTGTTGAAGAGGTGGCCTTTGACTGGGGGCTGAATGTCAAAATCAACGAGGGGAACAAAGAGGTTCACTTCTATGCCGGGCGACAGTATCGCGGAACAACGATCTGCCGCTCGATGGAAAAGCCACAAACCATCGTTGGTTTTAAAATCGGTAACGCGCTGATTGATGAGCTGGATGTGATGCCTGCCAAGAAGGCGCAGTTAGCCTGGCGAAAAATTATTGCCCGTATGCGTTACAACGTTCCCGGTCTGAGAAACGGAATAGACGTCACCACGACACCGGAAGGGTTTAAGTTCGTCTATCAGCAGTTCAAAAAAGCGGTACGCGATAAACCTTCGCTCTCAACGCTATATGGACTGGTTCAGGCCTCAACCTTCGACAACGAAAAGAACCTGCCGGCGGACTACATTCCATCCCTGATGGAGTCTTATCCGCCGGAGCTAATTAAAGCGTACCTGCGTGGCCTGTTCACCAACCTGACCAGCGGCACGATTTACCACCAGTTCGACCGCAAGTTGAATAACTGCAAAGAAGAAGAGCAGCCCGGCGAGCCGCTTTATATCGGTATGGATTTTAACGTGGGGAAAATGGCCGGCATTGTTCACGTTCTCCGCCTCGGGCTTCCCTGTGCAGTAACGGAAATCATCAAGGCTTATGACACCCCGGACATCATTCGCATCATCAAAGAGCGGTTCTGGCTGTATGACGGCCATGACTACCGAAAGGTGCGTGAAATCTACATTTACCCAGACGCTTCTGGCGATTCTCGGAAATCAGCTCATGCCAGCACTACGGATATCGCCCAGCTTAAGCAGGCCGGTTTCAACGTGATCGTGAACAATTCAAACCCGCCGGTAAAAGACCGTATCAATTCGATGAATGCCATGTTCTGTAACGGCAATGGCGAGCGTCGCTACAAAGTAAATGTGAAGCGGTGTCCGGTCTATACGGAATCGCTCGAACAGCAGGTATGGGGCGAGAACGGGGAGCCGGATAAATCGGCCGATAACGATCACCCCAACGATGCCGGCGGCTACTTCATCGTGAAACAGTTCCCGATCATCAAACCGACAGGCAAATCAACACCACTTCGGATGTAAAACCATGCCAGATATTTCAACACCCAATCTCGATTACAACGACATGATAGAGGCGTGGGATATCAACGATGCGTTGATGGGCGGCACGCTCGAAATGCGGCGCCAGGGGGCGACGTATCTCCCTAAGTGGCCTAACGAAGACCCTGACAGCTACAAAGAACGATTAGCGGTTGCAACCTTGCTCCCTGCCTATGAAGAAGCCATTAAACAGAATATTGGGCGGGTATTTGCTGAGCCCACGGTTCTGAGTGAAGACACGCCTGAAACAATACAGGAGTTGGCGCCTGATATTGATATGGAAGGAAACCGGATCGATGTCTGGGCACAGCAATTTTTCAGTATCGGATTCCAGTATGGTCTGGTGCATGCGCTGGTGGATTTCCCGAAGGTTGACCCGGAGGCAGTAAAAACAAAGGCCGACGAAAAAGCAGCAGGCTCCCGCCCATACGCCACGATGCTGAACCCCCGGCAGGTCATTGGCTGGAAGTCGAAAGTTGCCAAAGGGAAGGTGGTGCTGACCGACCTGCGTATTAAAGAGGTGATCGTTGTCGATGGCGAAGATTACGGGCAGACAAAGGTGGAGCAAATTCGCCATATCATGCCCCGCAAAGTCGAAATTTACCGCCGTAACAAGGGGGATAACGGCGAAAGTCAGTGGCAACTTCACGAGGAGTGGGAAACCAGCCGTGATGATATTCCCCTGGTGACGCTCTACACGAAGCGAACAGGATTTATGCGCGGCTCTCCGCCGTTGCTGAACCTGGCATTGCTGAACATCAAGCACTGGCAGAGCCAGAGCGAGCAAGACAACATCCTGCATGTCGCGCGTGTGCCGCTGCTGGTGGCTTACGGTCTGGCCGATAACGAAACGCTAACGATCGGCTCTTCTACTGCAACCCGCTTCGACGATCGCCAGCGCCAGGGGCTGGAGTATGTGGAACATACCGGCTCAGCCATTGAGGCCGGAAAGATCTCACTGGAAGACCTGGAAAACCAGATGCGTCAGGCCGGCGCAAAACTGTTACGCGCCGAAAACACCTCAACCAAATCCGTTGACCAGACCAACGAAGAGCGCATGCAGGAGAATTCGCCGCTGTATACGATGGCAAGTTCACTGGAGGATGCTCTCGATAACATCCTGCAAATCATGGCTGAATGGCTGGGTGAAAAAGAGGGCGGCAATGTTGATGTGCGCACCGAACTGGATGTTTCGGCGCAAACCTTTGACGCAACCGCGGCAACAGCCGTTCAGTCCTTACGCCAGGGGGGCGACATCCGCCAGGTTGATGCCGTGCGTGTTCTTCAGGCACTGAAATTTATCGACCCTGACGCAAACCCTGAAGAGGTGATCGACGAACTGAGGAATCAGCAGGTCACGCTGGCGAGCGGCCTGAATAATGCAGGCGGTGGAAATGGTAACGGCTAATGACCGGCTCAGTGATGAATCACTGGCGCATGCTATCTGGATAAGCCGATATAGCACCGGCGTTGCCAGTCGTATGATGAAATTACTGAACGACAGCGACGCTGAGTTAACTGCCCAGTTGCTGGTGGCCATGGATACCCTCGACGCAGATAGCTTTACTGTTTCTCGTCTGGAATCGCTGCTTGTCAGTGTCAGGGCGTTGAATCATGAGGCTGTACAGGCGATGTACGTCGGGTTATCTGCTGAATTGCAGGAGCTTGCGAAGCATGAGGCTGGTTTCCAGTTAAGTCTGTTCCAGTTTGCCATTCCTGACGATGTTCTGGCACTTCACCCACTAGTCGGTATCTCTCCTGATGCTGTGTATGCGGCGGCGATGGCTCAGCCATTTCAGGGGCGCCTGCTGTCTGAGTGGGCGGACAACCTTGAAGCCGATCGCATGACGCGCATCAGCAACACTGTGCGGCAGGGGTTCTTGCTGGGTGATACAACGGAACAGATAGCTCGCAAGGTTCGCGGCCACGCTAACCGTGGTTATCAGGACGGCGCGTTGCAGATGAGCCGGACAAATGCCGGGAGTATTGCCAAAACGGCAGTAGGGCACTTGGCTTCGACGGCAAGGCAGAGCTTTGCGACTGCCAACGACGACATCCTGAAAGGTAAGCAGTGGCTGTCCACTTTGGATAGCCGGACATCAAAAGATTGCCGGATTCGTGACCGCCTCAAATACACCCTGGATGGTAAACCCATCGGCCACAAAATTCCCTACCTGCAGGGACCGGGGAAAATTCACTTTTGCTGTCGCAGCGTCGAAACGTACATCCTTAAATCGGCGGACGAGCTCGGTATTGCCGTAGGTCAAATATCAGATAGCTCCCGTGCCAGCATGGATGGTCAGGTGCCTGCGGATACCGATTATCAGGGCTGGTTCTCCCGGCAGTCGTTCACGCGACAATCTCAGATTGTCGGAGAAACACGCGCACGGTTGATTCGTGATGGCGGCATGTCGCCGGATGAGTTCTACACCGACAAAGGCGAATGGCTGACGCTGGACCAGTTGCGGGAACGTGACGAGCAGGCATTCAGGAACGCCGGAATTTAATCATCATATTCATTCACAGGCTGCCTTAGGGTGGCCTTTTTATTGCCGCAATCCGGATGGTGAGCGGTGCAACGGTCGGATGACCCCGAAAAGGTATCAACATGAAACTGAAGACAGCAGAAGTAAACGGCAAACAGTATGCCGAAATTGACGCGAACGGTCTGCCCGTCTACGTCCACGACGACGGCCAGGAAGTCGGTTTTGATGCTGTGCAGGCGGTTGGGAAAATTTCCGCGCTGAATGGCGAAGCAAAATCTCATCGTGAAGCCAAAGAAGCTGCTGAGGCCAATCTGGCTAAATTTGCCAAAATTGGTGACCCGACGAAGGCGCTCGAAGCGCTGGACATGATGACCAAAATCGACCAGAAAAAGCTGATCGAAGCAGGTGCTGTTGACCAGGTGAAAGCTGATATCACCAAATCGTTCCAGTCTCAGCTTGATGAGGCGAACCAGCGCGGCGACAAGCTGGAATCACAACTCTATCAGGAAATGATCGGCGGCCGGTTTTCTGGCTCAAAATTCATCACAGATAAAGTGGCTATCCCGGCCGACATGCTCCAGGCGCGCTTTGGTCAGTCCTTCAAAGTTGAGGATGGCAAAGTCGTTGCCTATGACGGCTCCGGCAACAAAATTTATTCCCGCTCTAAACCGGGCGAACTGGCGGCCTTTGATGAGGCGCTGGAGTTCCTGGTGGAACAGTACCCTCAGAAAGATCACATCCTGAAGGCCAGCGGAAACCAGGGGGGCGGCTCTCGCCAGTCCCAACATGCACTCGGGCAGAAAACAATGAAGCGCGATGCGTTCACCAGTCTGAGCCCGACTGATCAGCAATTGACCCTCAAAGACGGTATCACCATCGTCGATTAATTCTTTTGCCAGTCGTCGGATGGCGGCTGGTGCCAGAGCTGGATAGCTCAACCAACCCTAAATTTTAATCTCCAAGGAATCCATACAAATGGCTAACACGCTTACCGGGTTGATCCCGACTATCTTTACGGCTCTGGATACCGTATCTCGCGAGCAGGTCGGTTTTATCCCGGCCGTATCCCGCAATGCAAAAGCTGATGCGGCGGCGAAGGACCAAACTGTCACCGCACCGGTTGCGCCAGCGGCAACCACTGTTGATATCACTCCGGGTGCTACGGCACCGAATGACGGCGATCAGACGATAGGCTCCGTCGATGTCAAAATCACCAAATCCAAAATGGCCCCGGTCAAATGGAACGGTGAAGAACAACTGGCCCTCGGCCCGGCAGGCACCTACAACACCATTCTGGCGGATCAATTCAAACAGGCGTTTCGCGCGCTGGCGAATGAAATGGATGCTGATTTGGCTGCGTTGTACTTCGCCTCTTCCCGTGCTGTCGGTACGGCTGGTACAGCTCCGTTCGGGGTTGCCGGTGATTTGTCGGATGCGGCAAATACGCGCCAGGTATTGTCCGATAACGGCTCACCGACTACAGATTTGCAGATGGTCCTTGGTTCCTCTGCGATTGCTAACCTCCGCGGTAAACAGTCTGTCCTGTTCAAGGTGAACGAGTCCGGCACTGATGCGCTGCTGCGTGAAGGTATCGTGGGTCGTCTGGAAGGCTTCAACATCCACGAATCTGCACATGTTAAGAAACGTGCCGCATCTCAGGCTGCCGGGTATCTGGTGAATGGTGCAAAAGCTCAAGGCGAAATCCTGATTGCGATTGATACCGGGACTGGTGCTTTTGGCGCCGGTGACATCGTGACGTTTGACGGCGACAGCAACAAATACCTGGTTGCTGCCGCGACCGCCTCGACCATCACCCTGGCTGCTCCGGGCTTACGTCAGGATCTGGCCGATAATACCGCCATTACTGCTGGTGGTTCCTACACCGCAAATATGGCGTTCGACCGCAATGCGTTCCTGCTGGCGGCTCGTACCCCGGCGATGCCGCAGGGCGGGGATACTGCTGATGACGTAATGAACGTTACCGACCCGGTATCCGGCATCACTTACCAGGTTGCGCTCTACCGTCAGTACCGCCAGGTGCGTTACGAAGTTGGTCTGTCCTGGGGCGTTGCAGCTGTGAAAACTGAGCATTCTGTTCTGCTGCTTGGTTAACAATTATGGGGCTTCGGCCCCTTTCTTTTTTCTGGGGTAATTATGGCTGGATTAACCAAAGAACAGCGCGCAGAACGCGCTGCAGGAAAACTGGCAACCGCGCAGGTTGATACCAATACTCCTGCACCGCAGGCACCGCAACTGGTGGTGATGGTTACCAATTTCATGGCATTCCCCGGCGCGCCTACCACCGCAGACGTTCATCCTGACGAAGTGGAAAACTGGAAGGCGCACGGCTGGAAAGAAACGGAGTGAGCATGATTACGTTCATCACCGTAGACGTCGTCGATTCGATTCTGGGCGCCACCTGGACGGATGAAAGCAAAAAAGCCAAATCTGTGCTGATGGCTAACACCTGGATGAATGGACTCAACCTGAAACTGCCATGCGATAAGGCAACTCACGAAACCATCATTCCTGACGATGTTAAGCAGGCTGGCGCCTATGCAGCGCTAGCGGCCTCGAATGGTGGCCTTTATCAGCAGAAAACCGATTCTGGTGTGTTGCTGAGTAAGACGGTGGATGCCGATGATGTCAGCGTTTCGAAGACCTTCGCAGAACTAGCTACCAACAGCTCGGCATTGCTTGATACCGACTTGCAACTTGCACTGGCCATGCTCAAACCATATGGCGTTAATCAGTCTCAGGTGCGCCTGGTAAGGGGATAACATGCAAAATCCAGATGTGCACTATGCCGGCGACGGGCTCGGTCCCCGCGATGTGTTTGTGAATGGAAACCCGATCAGACATGTCGTTTACGCAAACCAGGCAAAGGGTGTTGTAGAGTTTGCTCCGCTCCCGCTGCGGGTTAAGCGCAATGGCGAAATTTATACCCGCAAACTCCACGGTACAGTGATCGTTAAACCTCAGCAGCGTATTGGTGGGTGCAATGGGCATTCGTGACGAGCTGCAAACCGAAGTCGCCGCGGCATTCGATACCGACCTGCAGGATGCCGTTAAGGATTTCACTGGGTCATATACCGTTCGGGGTGCCTGGGACCCGGTGACGGAAACCGGCACTGAAACGCAGGTGACTTACTCGGGGCGTGGAGTGCTGGCCCGTTACAAACTCCGCCGTATCGATGGCGTTAACATCCTGCATGGTGACCTGAAATTAACCGCCTTGGTTAACGAGGTGACCGATAAGCCAGCAGTCGGACACTTTATCACTGCGCCGGATCCGATTACTGGAGCGCTCCAGCGCTACGAGGTTATAACGGCTGCCGCAGATTCTGCCGGAGCTGCGTACTCCATTCAACTGCGGAGGGCGTGATATGGCTAAAGGCTGGAATATTGACCCGGCAGCATTCGCGGGGCTGGTGTCCGAGGATGTCAAACTTCGCCAGAGAACGATCGCTATTCAGTTGCTGAACGAAATCGTGCAACGGTCTCCCGTCGGTAACCCTGAGCTCTGGGCTATCAATGCCACAGCTGTTCAGTACAACAAAGCGGTGGGTGATTGGAATGAGTCTCTCTATGCCGATCCTGCGAACCTGACGAAAACCGGACGGTTAAGGAAGAAAGTCCGCGTTAACGACAGCATGGATATCCGGCGCCCGGCGGAATACCGCGCAGGTACGTTCAGGGCTTCGCATTTCGTCAGTCTTGGTTCTCCGGATTACTCAGTGCCAACTGAGCCGGATCCGCGGGGAACGATGACGTTCCTTAACGGCCAAAACATCATTGACCAGGCTCCAGCCTATTCGGTGCTCTATATCCAGTCAAACCTCCCATATTCCGTGTCGCTGGAGAATGGTCACTCAACGCAGGCGCCGACAGGCGTCTATGCCGTCTCGTTTAATGGTGTGATTCAGGCCTACAAATGACCCTCACAGAAATCAGACAAGCTGTCATTTCCAGAATGGCGGCGCAGACCGCTATTGCCTCTGATGCGGTGGATTATCCCAATGGCCCGGTATTCGATCCCAGCGGTCGCAGCATCTGGGCCCGTCTCACCAACATACCAGGACAAGCTGGTGCAATCGAAATAGGGGCGGGTCCGATCGTTCACAGGACCGGTGTACTCATAATCCAACTGTTCGTCCCTGTAGGCTCCGGAACGTTACTGATTACAGAAACAGCAGACCAGTTAACAGAGCTTTTCGAGTTTCAGGACGACGGAAGGCTGAGTTATTTCGCAGTCTCAGCTGTACCCGCCGGAGAAACAGATGGCTGGTCACAGCTGAATCTTCAAATCCCTTATCGCGCTCTGTAGCGCACAAAAAACAGGAGGCTCCTGTGAGCTCAGGTGCAAAAGTAGTATCCGCGGTAATTCGCGAGACAACCCCCGGCATTACGCCAACTGTGGGATCATGGGGCCTGCTACGTCGTACCTCGTTTGGTGTGAAGCCAACACAGAACATTAACGATAACGACGAAATCGGCGGCGACCGCATGGCTCAGGGCGTGTCACGCGGTACCGTGGATGTCGGAGGTGATGTCGGCACGCGGTTCCGCTGGAATCAGCATGATGAATTCCTTGCCAGCTGCTTTGGTGCTGAGTGGGCAAACAACGTGCTGACCATGGGCAATGGCCGCATCACGTTTTCGGTGGCTACTTATGCTGATGATGTGGGGATCGCCCAGATAGCCCGCGGTTGCCAGGTCGGTACTTTCCAGATGGAAATCCCGGCCGACGGGGATATCACCGCGACCATCACGTTTGCCGGTCTGGACTGGGAAACGAAAGGTGACGATACCAGCTATTTCACCTCGCCAGTGGATACCGCCGGGGCGCTGCGATACTCATTTAAGGAAGTCACGAATATCCGGCTGAATGGCGTTGACGGCGGTACCGGGTTCTGTGTGGATTCGTTCAATTTCCAGTTCAACAACAACATGCAGACCCAGCGTTGTATCGGTACTGGTTCGGCGTTCGCCGGCGCAAATATTCCTACCACATTTACGCCGTCCGGGCAGGTCACGCTTTCATGGTCAAAGGCAGCTTGGGAGGTCTACAAAAAAACATTCACCGGTGAAACGGTGCCTTTCAGCTTCACGCTGGAGAATGCTGAAGGAGCTTATACCTTCGACTTCCCGGAAGTGCAGATTTCGGGCGACTGGCCAGATGCCGGCAGCACCGACATTGTCCAGGTTCAACTCGATATCACGGCTGCCAATACGCCGCCCACGATTACGCGAGCGCCGAAAGTCGCCGCTACGGCCCTCAGCGTAGCACCACTCACAT
Organism: Klebsiella sp. 18074; assembly: GCF_902705905.1. Lineage (NCBI taxonomy): Bacteria > Pseudomonadati > Pseudomonadota > Gammaproteobacteria > Enterobacterales > Enterobacteriaceae > Klebsiella > Klebsiella sp. 18074. Next base: position 85,387 of record NZ_CACSIS010000013.1, read on the forward strand.
CATCTGGTGCGATTGGCTCAACTGTTAACCTGACTGCCACGTTAACTCCAGCGGACTCCAGCGACACAGTTGAATGGACGTCTTCGGATCCGGCGATTGCCACCGTGACTTCAACCGGGCAGAAAACGGCGCAGGTCACGCGCAATGCTGCTGGTACCGCGACCATTACCGGCAAAGTGCGGACCTTTACCGCAACCTCTGCAATTACCGTCACTGCCCCTTAATTTCCCTGACCCGTCCCGTAGCACATCGCGGTTCGGGCTTTTTATGGAGCCTTTATGCTGATAATCTCCACCCAAATTGACCTGAACGGCGAACGCTGGTTTTTCCCTTTCAAGAAGCCAGAAGGCAGCAAGAAGAAATTTACCCCAGAAGAAGAATCGCTGTTCAAACTTCGCCTGCTGGTGGCCAGCAGTGAGAGTCCGGAATATCGCTCTCGCAACGCTTTGGTGCGTCGCCACATCGACAAGATGGATGCAGGTTACCAGGTAGGGACAAAGGATTTTAACCTTGCCAGCGTGGGCGATATCGACTCTGTTGATGACTTGCTGATCGACAACGTCGCCCGGTTTCTGCTGAAAGACTGGGAAGGTGTTGGCCAGTTGGTAGATGGCGCCGAAGTCGCTATCAACTACTCACCAGAAATTGGGATTGTCATGCTGAAGCAGCACCCTGAACTGTACTGGCGGATACTGGCCGAGGCTGCAAATATTGCTCAGGGTAAAGAGCAGCAGACTCAGGAAACCGTAAAAAAGCCCTCGAAGCGCAGCAATGGCTGAAAGAGTTCGGCGGCGAGCAGGGCGAAAAATCAAAGTGGCGACGGGAGAGGCTAAACCTTCCGTCAATCCCAGAACCGACCATTGATGCTGTAACGGGGGAGATCCTCAACGCTTACGCCATGATATCGCGCGGCAGGCAGTATGCAGGAATGGCCGGAGTGCCGCTCCCTTTATCCCTGAACGATATTGAGCTTTACCTGGCATCGCGCACCATCCTGATCGACCGCATTGAGTTTGACGCCGCTATTTTGGCGCTCGACGATGCCTGGCGGGACGAATGGGCGGCGGAGCAGAAAAGAAACAGCCAGAAGAAATGAGCTCCCTCAGGTGTTCTTTTACTGTCTCTGGGTAGTGATCAGTGTAATGATACTGTGTAAAAAAACAGCCATCAACTCGGAGGGCGCAAAATACTACAGCAATAAATGTAAGTGTGCATAGCCAATACGGCATTATTTTGTGCAAAAAATGCTATTTCTGCTTCGGTTTGAAGAATCGATTGCACATGCATCGTGTGCATAATATTACGTAATCGTAATTACATTTGCCTGTTCATATTGATAACTTCGTCGATTTTGCTGCTATCGTGAAAACACGCGTCCTAAAAAATCGCCTAACGTGACGGTAAAACAAGATTTAGCTCATTGCTCAAAAATGACCAATGGTATTAAACTCACCATCGACAACTTATGTTGTGTAGACCTAATGATGAACACCATGGTCGATAGTCAGAGGTACTCCTGGGGTACAAGGAGAACGCTATGCATGCTAATCAAATAGAAAAAAATAAAATGCCATTTTTTGATACCCTCAAGACAGCTGCGACCGTAGGCTTGCTGATGCAGCAAGTCTCCGCTATACCATGCGTTGAAGGGTTTGATAACGTTCGCGCACCTTATGCGTTACAACTAAGTGCAGAAACCAACACGCAGATTGCGATGCTCATGATGAATGAGGCGCTGGACTTCATATCCAGCCTAACCACGACATTGAATCGTGCGTATACTCTTTTACTTGAGTCTGATGACTTGAATCGTTGTCGCGTTATCGCCATTCTGGACCCAGAAAAGACTGATCTCATTGAGTTGCAGTTAAGGGGGCTAGAGGGTGCGATAAGAAATGTATTTAATCATTGCTCAGAAGATAAGAAACACCTTCTTAAGACGCCATTGATAGTGACGGCGAAGGCGAGGGCATCAGCGTCGAAATTAAATCACCTGATCGCTCAGATGTCTATCCCTGCGAAAGTATTCCATAGCAGCATTGATATGGAAGGTATCAGAGCTCTGGCTAAACATGGTTCTGAAGTGTTTACATCTGGAAAATTCCACTGAGGTAGAAATTGCACGTAACCGTTGAATGCAATCCTCAAAGCTATGAGTATTACCTTTCACCGGTTTTTGTGAGGTTTCCATCGCTTGAAGAATCATTGTTAGAAGATTTCAGGATGTATAAGGCAACTGGTGTTTTGCCGCACTATTTTGGCAGAGACACAACCTATGATAGGCCTGTAGAAATCCAAGATTCAGGCCTTTGGCATATACATTTAAGCCTTGGTGATGATGGTTTTTTACCCCCACCAAAAAATGCAAACCTTCAAGATCAAAAAGAAATGCAGTGGTACCGAACTTCAGATACTGCCCTAGTCTATGCGAAGGGGTTGATAGACGAAAACAGCTATTCTCTTATAGCTGTCTTCACTCCTCCAGCACACAATAAAGCTCAAGACTTTGGTAGGATGAAAATCCTAGCTGGCTACGCCAGAGAATTTTCAGAAAGAATCTAGCCCGCCCTCCGGCGGTTTTTTGCTTTCTGGTCCCGCTCATTTTCCAAATAGTGCAGATAATCCTGCAGATGTCGCAGCTTGTACCACAGTTTTAAGTGCTTCCGTTGATAGTTCGCCGAGTGTGGATTTTGCCTTCTCTTTCTGTTCGTCGTTCATGTTGGATATGGCAATGAGGTCTTCGAGTACGACTACGGCTTCTCGATGGAATTTGATGGTCTGGACGTTGAGGATTGCAGAGAGGCCGCCGTCGTTAAGCATGAAGTCAATGCCTCTGCAGGTTACAGAAGACATATCAAGAATGCTAAATGCGAGCTGATCATCCAGGTTACTCCCTATTCTTGGAAAGGTTATGAGGTCGTGACCAGAAAGATAAAACAAGTTAGCAAGTAGTTTATCCAAAGGTGCGGACATTATCATTTCAGACACATAATCATTGCCAAGTTCATCAACAGTCCTTGGGTAGGCATCTATGCATACTTTGAGTATTTCAAGCTGTAGTTCCCTGTCGAACTTATCCATAGACGCTCCTTGATGTGATGTTTACCATCTAACATATCCTTGTAGCGAAGCGACGAAAATCCTGATAAATGATCAGCTAACTTTGTGGTTTTGTTACTTCTTGTTACTTTCCTTGGTAGATTGGTGCTTTCAATGCACCGCAAAGGAACTATCGATGAATGTGAAAATACTGAATGTACATAACCATGGGAACCAAAATGAAGAGTATGTTTTCATTGAGGTTCTTGAGGATTGCGATATTGGTGAGTACATGCTCGCTGACAGTACGTATACTCAAAGTGGGAAGATTTCGAACAAAATCCGCCATACTTACTGGTTTCCGGATAAAACAGTAAAAAAAGGTGAGTTTGTATCTTTGTGGACCAGTGAGGGAGAAAACACGGAAGGAAAAACCAAGGGCGGCTCTAAGATTCACAGATTTTATTGGGGGCTTAATAGCGCTGTTTGGAACGACGAAGGGGATTGCGCGTTGCTTTTTCATGTCGCAGAATATTCTAATCATCGCGCTAAATAAAGTGATTTAATATAGCCCACCTGTGTGGGCTTTCTCTTTAATGCCGTTTAGTGTAGTAATTTCTAGTCCTCGGATTTACGTAATAACCACCCTTATGTGATGAACCGTGATCCGAATAGTAATGACCACCCCTATAACTCTTTGCCATTGACATACCACTAAATATCAAGACGAAAAACGCTAACATAATCAGAACGATTTTCATCTTTTCCTCTGCGTGTAGACCGCCCGCTGGCGGTTGATGGACCGTATTCCTGAGTGAGCAGAAAAAACATCCTGATAAACGATCAGGTGATTTTGCCGCCTACGCGCATCCCTGCTACTCTGAGTGCAAATATTAATTATGGAGATATGGATGTGAAGATTACCGGATATATTGCTATCGTGATTGGTATTATCTTCGCTGTGTCAGCCTTGTTTATGGATGTGACAGTGGTTGCAGGTGATGGTTACAGAGTTAACAACCTTGGTTTAATGTCTTCACGACAAAATTACATGATATTTGGCGGGTTCGTAGCGATTGCAGGAATCATTATCACTTTGGTCGGTGAGAAGTTCAAACCATCCGCAAACTCAGTCAAATGTCCATACTGCGCAGAATTAATAAGCGCAGAAGCGGTGAAGTGCAAGCATTGCGGAAGTGACGTTATCCCTTCGAAGACAATAGTTAGCGCTGATGATGCTAAGGCCAGTGATAGGCTGGCTGACGTCAATGTAAAGTTGATCGCAGGGATTGTGCTGGTGGTCTTTGCGGCGATTATCGGCGCAATAATTTTTCACCGTCAATGAGTTAAAAGCGTAACAGTTTCAAAAGCTCTAACCTCGCTTCGGCGGGGTTTTTTATTGCCCGGAGAAAGGTAAATGACTGAACAAACATCCCGCCTTGCGATCGTTCTTGATAGCTCCGGGGCAGAGAAGCAGGCTGACAGCCTTACCGTTGCGCTTGATAAGATGACTCAGTCTGGTGATAAGGCTGTAACCAGCATATTCAAAGTGACAAAAGCGACTGACGAGGAAAAAGATGCTCTCAATAAATTGCGAGCAGCTATTGATCCGGTTGGTGCTGCAATTGATACCGTAGGACGTCGCTATAGTGAGCTGAAAAAATACTTCGATAAAGGGCTAATTGACGAAGAAGAGTTTCGTTCGCTGTCCAAGATGCTGAATGACACCACTGCGGAACTAAGTGGTGTTGCACAAGCTCAACGAGAAGCAGAAAAGGCCAGCAAACTGGCTGCTTTGCAGCAGGAAGCGCAGGCTGATGCATTCCAGAGAATGCTCGATAAAATCGACCCTCTGGCAGCTGCGCTTCGCAATCTCGAACAACAGCAAAGTGAACTGAATACCGCCTTTAAATCGGGGGCAATTAATACTTCCCAATATGATGCATACAGCAAAAAACTGCAGGAGACTCGACGGGAGGTCACTGGAGCTGCTCAGGCAGAACGCGAGGCAGCAAAGGCCCACGACGAGCAGGTTGCCGCATTGCGTCGGCTTGAGGCTCAGATTGACCCAGTAGGAGAAGCTTTTCGGCGCCTAAATGAACAACAGCGGCAGTTGGATAGTGCTAAAGCGACCGGGATGCTATCACCGCTGGCGTACGATCGCTTGAACAGCAAACTTGCTGATTCCCGCGATGCACTGGAGAAAACCCAAACTCAACTGGGTAAAACTGGGCAATCCGCAGCTCAAACTGCCAATGCTATGCGCATGATCCCCGCTCAGATGACGGATATCGTTGTCGGCCTATCTTCCGGTCAAAGCCCATTCATGGTGCTCATGCAGCAGGGCGGTCAGCTTAAGGATATGTTCGGTGGCATCGGGCCAGCGATTAAAGGGGTTGGCACCTACGTCATGGGGTTGGTTAACCCCTATAGCGTGGCTGCCGCTGCTGTTGGGTTGCTCACTTATGCCGTATATCAGAACCGACAGGAAATTGATGCTGCGACAAAAATTGCAACAACATCACTTGGTGCTAATGGTGATGCCGCCGAACGTCTGGCTCTCAATATGGTTGCTATCTCCGACAAGACCGGTCAGGCGATTGATGAAGTCGGCAGCATGTTTATTACGACCAACGATGGCGCCAGTGAGGCAATTAATAAATTAATCGATGTTGGTTACAGTTATGACGAAGCGCGACAGAAACTTGCTCAGTATAAGGACTCGGCCAATTTCACTGCACTGAATGCTGATATCGACCAGCATCGCCGGGAGATCCTGAAAATAGGTGACTCTTGGACAGCCGCGGCGATTAAGGTCAAAAACTATTACACCGCAGCAGATAAGGGCAGGCAAAACGTAGCGCTTGGCGGCGCTATTGACCCCACCATGCGATTCATCGGCCAGGCAATTGATCTGCAATCCACAATGAATACCCTTACCATAGATGGAAATAAAGCGGTTGCTGAATCAGTTGACTGGATAAATAAGGAATATTTGGCAACTGACAGGGTGGCCGGCTCTGAAGCCCGCTTAAAAGAAGCAAGAGCACAAGCCAGGAAAATAGCTTTTTCAGGAAATAAAGAGGCGATTGAACAAGCTAACGCGTTGATTGCTGCGCGCGAAAAGGAACTTGAGCAGGCTAAAAAAGGCCAGCAACCCAAAACACCAAAGGGTAAAGCCTACAACGAGGATGCTGCAACCCGACTCCTTGACCAGATAAACCAGCAGACTGCCGCTATGCAGTCTCAACTGGACGCCAGCGATAAGCTGAACAGCGCAACACAGGCGCGGGTTAAGTTCGAACAGCAGATCGCTGACCTCAAGTCTAAAACGCAGCTCACTGCCGACCAGAAGTCTATTCTTTCGCGCTCAGATGAAATCCTGCAGGCCTACAAGCAGCAGGAGGCTCTGCAAAATTCAGTCAAGACGCTGGACGACTACCGAAAAATGCAGGAGCAAATTGCACCAAAGGAACTGCGACAAAATGAGGCGTTGCAAACGCGCCTCGAAATTCTGCAAAAGATGGTGGCTCTCAAAAAGCTGTCTCCTGAAGCCGCTGGACAGCAAGCCAGTGACCTGATTAATAAGTCAGTGCTGCCGGATTCCGTTATCTCTGGTGTGAATAAAGCTGGTGGCACGCTGACATCAGGGGCAATCAATAGCGACCTTTCAGGGCAGGGGTTGAATATGATAGGGCTGCAAATCGATCCGCAGCTTGAAATCATTGATAAGTTGAAGCAGGCCCAGACTGATTATGCAACATGGCTAAACCAGCAGCAGCAGGCGATAACGCAAAATACCGTCCTGAATGAGCAGCAGAAGCAACAACAGCTTCTGGCCTTGCAGCAACAAGGGCAGCAGAACCAGGAGGCGTTAAGTACGGCTGTCTATGTTGCGCAGATGCAATCCGCGCAAAATTCCTTCTCCAGCATCACCGATTCGATGGGGACAATGTTCGGGGAGCAATCCATGATGTATAAAGCGGCCTTTGTGACCCAGAAAGCATTCGCGATTGCTCAGGCAGCACTACAACTCCCGATGGCAATGGGGCAAGCTCTGGCCGGGTTACCGTTCCCCGCCAATATTGCGGCTATGGCCTCGGTTGTTGGATTGATGGCAACGATTACTTCCAGCATAACGAGCGCGGCAGCTGTTGGTTTTTCCTCTGGCGGCTATACCGGTCCCGGTGGTAAATATCAGCCTGCTGGTGTCGTCCATAAGGGGGAATATATCTTTGATCAGGCATCCACGAACCGCATCGGGGTTTCAAACCTTGAAGCGCTACGAAACGGGCGACCGCTTGATGCAACGCTGGGTCGCACCGGGTTCGGAACTGGGGTGCAGAACGTAAGCAATAATCAGCAAACGACTGTAATCCAGCCTAACGTTACTGTGCCGCCAATAACCATTAACGGGAACCCGTCTGATGCGACTTTGATGCTTGTACAACGTGCGGCTCGCGATGGGGCCAGGGAAGGTTATCAGCAGGTAGCAAATGATCTCGCTAAGGGGGTTGGGCAGGTACATAAGGCGCTCACTGGTGGTTATAACACTGGCAGGAGGCAGGGATAATGCCTGATATCTACTACCCCCACGATTCTCTCCCTATGCCGCTTCAGGATGGTTACGGTTTTCAGCCTTTAAGCCCGTTAAAGCGTACTTCGCTTACCACTGGTCGTTCGCGCCAGCGTCGGGCGTATACCTCAACACCTACCGAAGCGAGTGTCGCATGGTTCATGGAGACCGATGCTCAGGGGCTGGCATTTGAATCCTGGTACCGGGACACGCTTTCCGACGGTGCTGCGTGGTTCATGATGAAACTGCAAACCCCTGCCGGGGTTAAGTTCTACAAATGCCGTTTTAAGGATATCTATCAGGGTCCAGTGCTGGTGCCCCCGCTTTCCTGGCGCTATTCAGCGACGCTGGAGCTGTGGGAACGTCCTCTTATTCCGGCTCCGTGGGGGAATTACCCTGAGTGGATTATTGGCAGCTCGTTACTCGATATCGCGCTTAATAAGGAGTGGCCTAAACATGACGATTCTTAATCGGCTTTATGCCAGCAGCGGTTCGGAGGCTATCATTCAAACACTGCAAATAAATGTTGGGGATGCAGTTCATTATATTTGCAACGGTTATGAAGATATCACCGCCACCACGGAAGGAGGGCAGACCGTAACATTTATTGCAGGAGGAATCGAAATATCCCTACCCGCCAGAAATAGTGACGGGACACAAGATTTAAAATTTGTTGTCGGAAATATTGATGGTGAGGTATCAACGATCATTATCGATGCGTTGGACGATCTGAGTGAGTCTTCATTGACCTATCGTAATTATGTTTCTGATGATCTGTCCGCGCCTGCCTCTCCTCCATACACGCTGAAGCTGAAACCCGGTTACTGGACGGCTATCTATGCGCAACTTACTGCCGGGTATTTGAATGTGCTCGATACTGCATGGCCTCGTAATCGTTATACGTTGCCATTCTTCCCGGGTCTTCGCTATACGAATTAATCAGCTGACTAACTGACAAAAACAACCTCGCTCTGACGAGGTTGTTTTATGCCTGAATTTTGCGGAGGCGTGATGTTTAAACAGAAAAAATATAAGTCCGTCGGCTGGCTGAAAGGTGGCAGGGATTACCCCGCTCTCGACTGCTTCGGCCTTATTAATGAAATTCGTCGGGACCTGGGGTTACCAGCGTGGCCGGATTTTGCAGGGGTGACGAAAGACGATGGGGGCCTCGATCGTGAAGCCAAAAAATTTATGCATTCGCTGACCCGTTGCGACCCCTGCGAGGGGGCTGGTGCAATTTGCTATTCCGGCTCCACAGTGACACACGTCGCGATTGTAGTGCGGATAGGTGAGCAATTGCATGTTGCAGAGTGTAACCCACAAACAAACGTTACGTTTCTTCCGCTGGCCCGCTTTAAACGGCGCTTTGTAAAAGTGGAGTTCTGGCAATGACCATCCGATTTTATCCTTCACGTCTGCCGGGCGAACCGCTGGAAACACACGAACATAGTGAAATGTCTTTCCACGACTGGATGGTATTGAACGTAAAAGAATATCGGGATCAGGAAAAACACCCGATAGCGGTTGAGGTGGGTGGCATTAATGTCCCTCCCCAGGAGTGGCCGCTTTGCTTTATCAAGCCTGAAAGCGATGTGAGGATTTATCCCGTACCATTTGCAACGGCCGCAGCTGTCGCAGCCTGGGCAGCGTTGGCAATAGCCGCGGCATCAGCGGTTTATGTGCTTATCACTATGTCCAACATGGACAAAGGCGGTTATTCATCATCATCCGGTACCGGTCTGGATTTAAACCCGGCAAAAGCGAACACTGCAAAACTTGGCGATCCCATCCGCGAATTATTCGGACGCTATCGCGTATATCCCGATTATGTCGTGCAGCCTGTCACCCGATTTGATCCAGATGACCCGACGATAATGCGTGTGGAAATGCTGCTGTGCGTCAGCGTCGGCAATGTGGCTTTCACCACCGGTGATATCCGTATTGGCGAAACGCCGGCGGCCGCGCTGGGCGATAAGTTTTCCTCAACCGTCTACGGGCCGGGTGCTGATGTGTCGGCTGATCGCCGTAGCGAAAACTGGTACAACTCGACCGAGGTGGGCGGCACATCATCCGGTACCGGCCTCGATATGGCTCAGACCTCACCCGATTCGACGGATATCACGGCTGATAGCATGACGGTATCGGGCCCATCTGTAACGTTTTCGGGATTGATCGATTCCAGTGTTGACGATGATGAAGGTAACACCCTGCCAGAGTCATGGGTCTCCGGCGCACAGGTGACAATTATCGCTCCGGCCAACTTCCAGATATCGACGTCATCGGGTTACAGCCTAGTGACCAGCGACATTATTGCGGAGATTAACCCGTATCCGGGAATGCCGGTTACGTTAGAAATTAACGGTGCTCAGTATGAGCTGTTCATCGCGACCTACACCCCCAAACAGGATGCTGTTCCTGGTGTCGGGGGAACGGCTGCTGCGGTGCGTGGTAATGCTGCACCGACAACCTATGATTTTTCAGTAACAGGCCAGACGTTTAATCTGACCTGGCAGGGGGCTACTTACACGATCTCGCTCATGGCGAACTACGGCACTATATCCGGGTTGCTGGCAGCGATTAACGAAGGGATCACCGGTTCCGGCCTCATTGCTCATGATGATAGCGGCGTGGTGCGTATTGTGGAGATATCGAGTCCGTGGCGTGGCGGCTCCATCACCTCATCGTCGCTTCCGGTATCCGTCTTCGGGGATAACCCTGATTCTACGTCAGGCACGGCATCAAGCGGTGGTAGCCCTGCGATTACGTCTAATGTCACCCTCGCATATGGAAGTGCTGCAGGTGCGGCCTTCTCGGGTATTCCTGAAGGTACGCAGCGGCTTGCCCTGGCCCATAGTGGTAACGAGTATCGGATCGCTGATGCCGACGGCACTACGGCAACGGTTCAGCGTGTAATTGAGGGTGTAATAGATCCATCCTGGCTCGGCTTCTCTCCGCGCACGATGATCGATTACCAGGCCACAGGTATCAATGACAATAATACCTGGATGGGACCGTTTCTTGTCTGTCCCGAAAATGAAGTTGTGGATGCCTTTGAAGTGAATTTCTCGTTCCCGTCGGGAATTTGCGGGTTCGACAGCAAAGGCAAAAAACGCATCCGCCATTGTGAATGGGAGATTCAGTATCGGGTATATGGCTCCGGCTCTGGCTGGACCAGTCGGCAGGGCGTTTACGCGCTACAGAACGTCAACGGACTGGGGTTTACTGAGCGCTTTGATCTCAGCACGACGGGACTAGTTGAAGTGCGTTGCCGCCGCCGGAACGAGCAGGGTTCGAACAACGCACGCGACTCGATGTACTGGCAGGCGCTGCGTGGTCGGCTATTGGCTCGGCCATCATCCTATGCTGGCGTTACGCTTTTGGCGGCGACGGTGGAAACCGGCGGGAAGCTGGCGGCGCAGTCTGATCGACGTGTGAATGTCGTCGCGACGCGAATTTACGATACAGGCGCAGCGAGAAGTATTTCCGGAGCGTTATATCACGTTGGCAAGTCCCTTGGTCTTGATATGGATACAGAGGCAATAGACCTGCTGGAATCGACGGTCTGGACACCGAACGGCGAGTATTTTGATTTCCCCGCCGGTGACAGCGTTTCCGCGCTGGAAATGCTGCAGAAGATTGCTAACGCCGGGAAATCGTATTTCCTGCTGAGTGATGGACTTGCCTCTGTCGGGCGGGAAGGGGTTAAGCCCTGGACCGGGATTATCAGCCCGCATGAAATGACCGAAGAGCTGCAGACTGCCTTCACCCCACCGTCAGATGACGATTACGACGGTGTTGATGTGACGTATATCAATGGCACAACGTGGGCAGAGGAAACGGTACAGTGCCGGGTGCCTGGCAATCCAACCCCCTTCAAAATTGAGGATTACAAGTTAGATGGCGTTCTTAACCGGGATAAAGCTTATCAAATAGGCATGCGTAGGCTGATGAAATATCAGAATCAGCGACGTAGCTATTCAACAACGACCGAGCTCGATGCGCTTTGTTATAACTATGGCGATCGTATTTTGCTGACGGATGATATACCCGGAAACAAAACGATTAGTTGCCTGGTTGAAGCAATGATCACAACGGACGGGGTAACGACGTTTACGGTTACTGAGCCACTCGACTGGTCGTTTGAAAACCCGCGTGCGCTCATACGATATCAGGACGGTTCAGCCTCCACATTGCTGGTGGCAACGCGGGTGGGGGATTATGAACTTTCGGTTCCCTGGCTGTCGAGCTTTGAAAATATCATTCTTGGTGATCCATTCATTGAACCGCCACGACTAATTTTCTGTACGTCATCACGCAGGACATACGACGCGATTATCGAAGAGATTGCCCCGCAATCCGATGGTACATGCCAACTGACGGCTCGCCAGTACCGCGATGATTTCTACGACTACGACAACGCCACATACCCCGGCAACGTCGCCTAATACCCCACAAACCCCCTAATTAACTTTCTTTCGCACAAACCCTCGTTTGCGCGAACGCTATTTTTTGGAGCAAAAAACATGGCCTATGTTCCACCCGTGGGGCAGACAACAGACCCCGATATTTTCCTGGAAAACGTTAAGCGGGCCGATCGGCTGATTAGTGGGCCGGCGGAAACGGTGCCTGACCGCGGCGGGGAGTCGCTGGATACCTGGCGGCTGATGATGGAGAAGAACGCCTCCACGATTAAAGAAGCCCAGGACAGCATTACCATCCTGGGCCTGCCATTCACGACGCGTGAAGAGGCACAGGCCGCAGCAGATGAAGGGAAAATTCCAGTTGGTGCAGTAACGTGGGCTCGAAATGCTGGCGATGCTTCGCTGGCGGACGAACTCATCAACAACGGAGGTACGCTGGAGGCGACTGGTCGCAGTATGGTGTCCAAAGCCTACATCGACGTCAGATTGCCTTCCTCAAGCCGGAGTCGTTTATATGCTGCGGTTCTGGGTGCTGACGGAACGGTTCTAATCGGCGGGCGCAAATCCGACGGGAAAACGGAAATTGCTGATGGAACTGTTTTAGAGGACGTTATCGGCACGCTGCGCGTCTATACCGACATTAATACGGCAATGTCAAAAACGGCACTGGATATGTGTTTCGTCTATGTTGACGCTGATAATAACCCTGCGCTCTACGCTAACGTCAATAATTCCCCTGTTCAGGTATTTTCCATCATCACGGAAAATCAGATTACGAATAAATTTCAGCGCTCAGGATATATCGCCGGGGCCGTCGGGAAAAATGATGAACTGCTGTACGGCAGCCGAAAATCTGACGGGGCGTTTGTTACCTTTCTTAGCGGGAATATTGACGAAAAAATTCAGTGGCTGATTGATAACTCAGGCAGTGTTACGCATGCAGTCATTGCCGACGCCCCAGGCGACAGTAAAACCGCAGGCACTGGCGGTACGCCGTATCCCACGCAATTAGCAACACTTATTGGCAATGGCTTCACCGCCAACAATTATGGTATCGGCGGTCAAAAATCCGCCCAGATTGTGATGCGAATGGGGGCCGTACCGACCTATATCACGGTCACCGGCAATGCTATACCGGTGGCAAACAGCGCTGTTACCATCACGCAGTTTAACGGCGCCAGCTCAACGGCCGCACCGACATACCCCAGCCAGGATCGACGCATTCTCAGCACCAATTCGGACAATACAACGCGTACCCTGGACGGGTGGATTTGTGGTGTTAAATGCCGCATCACCCGAACAGCCAGCGGCGATAACAACAACACCAAAACGGAGGTGTATACGCTGACGGCGCTGGAGGGTACCGGCGTGCGTTGCCTGCCTGGGTCGCTGTTCGTGCCTGATTACGCGATGCAGGACTATTCGGACCGGGAAATGTGGATTTGTGCCGGTATTAACGATTTTCGCGCTGGAGCTTCCACCTCTGCCGATTACGATGATGATGTGGCAGCCATCAAAGCCAACGTGGATGCCCTGGTAGCGTTTGCCGAGAAATCCGGCCGTAACATCCTTCTGTTCGGTCTGACGGCGGATAACTACTATCCCGTCGAGTTTTACGGTGGTATCCGCTATCAGCGCATTTTAGAAATCAACTACTACTGGTCGCAGAAATATCCCAACTATTACGTCCGGGGAAATAATGGTCTGGACCTGCGCGAAACCCTTGTCGCAGCCTATAACAGCAGCATTGCCCAGGACGTGACCGATTACGGCGAGGACATCACGCCCTCATCGCTTCGAAGCGATGACCGACATCCCAACACAGCCGGCTACGGCATTTATGCAGCCCTTGGCTATCAATTCAGAACTAAACGAGGCTATTAAGAATGGCGAGATTTCTACAATCAGACGAGTCGCCTCTGGCTGGCGGCGGGAACTATTTTGAAAACGACCCGGCCATTATTCGAGGCGCCACGCTGGGACTCCTCGATTTCAGCAATGATGTTTGCTATTCCGGCGGCACACCAATTCCGGCCTACGCGAATCTGCTGAATCTGGTATATGGCGGGACCAACGCTACCAACGGGCCGAATGCCCGCGTACTGGAAACCGGTATGCTGAAGTTCGACGGCACTGAACCCAACATCAATGATTATGTGCTGCTACCAACGAATGAGTTTTCGTTACCAGCTGGCTGTAAACGGGCGCTGGCCAGTGTCGCCGTAAAACTCCCTGCATCGGGTTATGGCACGCCTGCGGCAAACCGGTACCCTCTGTTTTTTGGCCGCCTCAATAATACCGCTGCTGCCAGTATTAATTTTGGTATCTGGGGGATAGTCAGCACTGCCGGCGTTCTGACATCCGTGCAGGGCGCACTGATGGGGTCAGTACCGGTATCGGCGACGGCCCAGCTTGCAACACTGACAGATGGGAATGTGCATGTAGTGTCCGTATACGCTGACGGGGAAACCACAGTGGGAACACTTGTTACACGCATTTATGTTGATAACACGCTGGTAGCTACAGCGACTAACAGCGCGTGGGATGGAGTGATTCCAGCACCGACCAATCTGCCGCGTATTGGCAGTCATCCGGCGACCATTCACAGTCCGTGGGGTGGTCAGATGGTTGGCCGCCCGATGCTGGTAAATCTCACCGGGAAAACCACTGTTGCGACAGATTTGATCGCCCAGGCGGTAACGTTAGCTAACGAGTATCTTGTTTAACAAGGGGAATGCACGATGAGTGGAATAACGCGTCTGGAAAATCTGCTGATCGAGAACCAAATCGATGGCTCAGTGACCTATCTTTACGCTGATGAAAACGGCAACCTGTATGGCGTTGTTGTCAGTGAGGATGGAAGTCTGGTTGTTGACAGCAATTACCTGCCAACTGAAGTGTACCAATTAACGGATTTCCCTGAAGATCAGCTTCCAGCTGATTAAATTCCCGCTGTTTATTCTCTATGCCGGTTGCTCTTCTACTATCGCAAGCTGACGGTTGGTCAGGGAGGGAGTCGCAGGACAAGGTGAACATCATAGGACGGGTGGCTTACATTACGCCCATTACGCTGGAAATCGTGCCGTAGCTGCGCCAAACCATTTGGTGACTTCGCTG
Organism: Klebsiella sp. 18074; assembly: GCF_902705905.1. NCBI lineage: Bacteria > Pseudomonadati > Pseudomonadota > Gammaproteobacteria > Enterobacterales > Enterobacteriaceae > Klebsiella > Klebsiella sp. 18074. Next base: position 100,540 of record NZ_CACSIS010000013.1, read on the forward strand.
CTGAACAGCAGGATAATTGTTCTTAATTTCGTCCAAAATGATCAATTAATACATTGACAAAGATGTAGCGAACGAGCACATTTTCAGTGTTTTGCAGTACAATCAATACTCATAAAACTACATAAACACATTCCTCGCGTGGGGGCATGCTTGATCCTTGAAGCTCATGAACCTGCTGGTTGACTAGGAAGAGTGTTTCCGGGTTTTGAAAGGGTAATTTTTACGGCATCTTCCGTCAACTAGCTATTGAGAACCACTAAAATGTTGTCGGGTAGATTTTTCAAGAACAGTTCCATCACATTAGGGTTTCCATGGCTCTCCCTCTTGCTTAAAGAATGAGTAATGTATTGTCCTTAATGGAAATCGGTTAAGGCTAATTAATTTTTGGTATTGTAAGATTTTTTTTGTTTTCAATTGGTTTAGTGTTTAAAGTGTTTGATATTAATGATGGTGGGGTGGTTGTAGTTGTAGTTGTAGTTGTAGTTGTGGTTTTTGATTGTTTAGTCTTCTTTTTTATGATTTTTTACATTTTATTAATGTGTGCTTGGTTAAAGGTATAAGTAATGGCTGATATAAAAGAAATATTTGATGGTTTAAAGGACTGGGTGGTCAATCCTATTCAGGAATCCATTTCTTTTCGTGCTAGAAGTGCGTTTTTTGGATCGTTTGTAATTTCCTGGTTTGTCATGAATTGGGATAAGGTCGCTTATTTTATTCTTTCTGGGGATGATATAATAAAAAAATTATATATTTTAAAGTCTGAATTGCCTGAGCCAGGATATGAATATTCTTATTTCCACTTGCTAGTCTCTCATTTTTGGTATCCTCTATTGTTTGCGACTATTTTTGCTGGGTTATATCCGGGGGCAATGATAGTAATTAAGTGGTTTCATGGTTTCTTCTTTGAAATATTAAATTCACTCGATGTTGGTTATCAAAAAAGAATTGAAGTCCAGAAAAAAGAGTTGGAGGACGACATAATTGAAAAAAAAGGAAAGCAAGATAAAAGACGTGCTGAAATTGAAAGGGGAATAGCTAAGGAACGACAGGATGCATATATTTTAGATAATGGAACGGATGCCCTTCGTCAAGAATTTAATGACAATGCTTTAAATAATGAAAGGCTTGTGATTGAAATAAATACCAATAAGGAGATAATAAAAAAATTAGAAGAACGTAAGGTAGAGATAAATGATGATGTAATAGATTTATCAGGTAGGTATGATATATTGAAGACTCAAGATGAAATACATGAAAAGTTGACGGGTGAAATAGCTAAGTTAACTGCTGATCTGGATGTTGCAATTGCTAGCAAAAAAGAAATTGACAATAGGTTGGTGCCGATAATTAGTGGTTACAAAAGCTATGTGGATTATTCTTCTCTATTGAAGGAAGCCTTGTCTAACGAAAGGATTAATAAGAACAAGTTATATGATGAAGTGTGTGGTTTAATTGATAAAATAAATGACGGGAGAAGTTTGATAAATGAATATCCGATGATCTCAACAGCTTATAGCCAAAGGAAAGGTGAAATTCCAGTAGGTGACCACGACCCAATAGAAGAACCCCGGAATCTGTTTGAATAATATGTTTCAGTGAGGCTCTAGTTATATTAACCTCATAAGACTTAGTTTTGGAGTCTTTAAAACTTTTCTGAACTAATATGCAATCTCGTTAAGGTGTGTTGTTGTTCGTTTACGACCTGTTCCTGTCCAGATATTGCGCTCAGGCATAGTTAGCGACCGACGTCTGGTGATGACTCCGGAGGTTGTCGAGCAGGCGCGACGAATGCTGGATAACGGCGCGACCCGGCAGCAGGTGGCCGACCTGATCGGGGTAGGTGTGAAGACCATTTACAAATATTTCCCTGCGGGGTAAGGATGCTCACCTGAGAACCGTATTTCAAGCAAAAGGACATGATTATATCTTGGCCCGGTTGCTATAGATTGATGAACAGACAGGTGTTTAACTGAAATGTCATATGTTTTTGTAATGAATTGAAATGTAATTATTTAAGAGGATGATTGGATGAATTAAGATGTGACGTTACACGACAATTTTTATAATGCTCGCACATCTAAATTTAGAAAGATAAACCAATGAATTTAAAATTTTAATAACACATTTCCAGGAAATAATCTTCGGTTTGAAGGTTATGTGTCAAGAGTTTTCAAAGAATTGTCTGATGGACTCCTTTTCACCAAGGTATTCAAAGCCGAACAAACGAATTTTAACTTGGTTGTAAAACCATGCATTATCATGCCGTTCAATTACTCCCCCGGTATGGAAGCATAACCCCGTTGCTGCCCGAATAATCGCATATTTATCATTGCTGAACCTGACTCTATGGATGCAGAAAGGTTGGTTTACGTCTCCAAGAACACGGCTGGCAATGATATCCCCTTCAATAAAAACATCTTTCCTGCTTTTCATAAACCTTCCTTCATCTCAGTGATAAGCTGTTTTAGTACTCTGTATTGTTCAAATGCGAAAGTGCTGATCAGCCACCAATACACCAACATTCTGATGGTCTGAATAATAGCCCACAGGCAGGGCACTCCAGAACCGCATTTTTCCGTAATTTACCTGCTTTCTGATCGGCCCGGTGGGCACATACCGGGCAAGCCACGTGAACGGGTCTTTCTTTAAAATGCCTGAGTCCATTTGTATAAGACATAAATTGATACTCTATGGAATGTAATATTCATTATACGCCTTTAAACAAGATTATTTAGATAATGTTATGTGGATTTATTACTAAATCAGCAAGTCAGACCCGCAGACCACCTAGGTGATTTGTGATATAATACCCTTCCGTGAGAAATTTATAATGAAATCAGAAGACATCCTCGACTGGTACCCGGCGCAATTGCCGCCAGTGAAAATTATCCTTGGTGAAGCCGTGCTGGCCGTCGGCAAACAGGGGCGCCCCATTAACACCCGGACGTTGCTTGAGTACCTGCAGGTGATGCAGGACAAACAAAAAAGAAGGGATGACAAAACCGCGATGAAGACCGCAATTGATGTTCTCCGGGACAATCAGCGCACTAACGGCAGACGTTAATGCGCACGCTAAGCCAGCGTCAGTTCTGAATGATATCAATGGTATGGAATTGTCCGTCATCCATCAGCGGAATGCTGTCATCGGGGAGGATGATGCCGTCCAGAGTGGCCTGGTATTTCCCGGCGCCACGTGAAACGCTAATGTGATACTGACTGTCGCCGTACTGATATGTCATGGAAAACGACGGCCAGTTGTCCGGCAACAGAGAATGAACGGTAAGGGAAGTACCGCAACGTTTTATCCCCAGCAGCTCCTCTGTCAACAAACGGTATGCCCAGCCTGCGGAACCGGTATACCAGCTCCATCCGGCACGACCCGTATGCGGCGCGACGCTGTACACATCAGCGCTCATGACGTAGGGCTCCGCTTTATATCTTTCCACTTCACAGGCATCCAGCGTGTGGTTTATCGGGTTGATCATTGACCACAGCTGCCACGCGCGTTCTGCATTCCCCATCCGGGCAAACGCCATCACCGCCCAGATGGCGCCATGAGTATACTGCCCCCCGTTCTCCCGCACTCCTGGCAGATAGCCCTGGATATATCCCGGATTCAGCCCGTGCCCATCGAAAGGTGGCGTTAACAGTTTGATTAGCCCGGCCTCGTTATCCACCAGATGCTTATCCAGCGCCTGCATCGCCATGACGCTACGCGCCCGGCTGGCGACCCCGGACAGTACCGACCAGCTTTGCGCAATCGCATCAATTCGACAGTCTTGCGACGCTTTTGAGCCCAGGGGAGTACCGTCGTCAAAATATCCTCGCCGGTACCATTCACCGTCCCATGCCGAGGTTTCGAGATTTTTTTGCAGGCGCAGCGCCTCTGAACGACACATTGAAGCGACGCTGGCATCCTGTCGCCGATCGGCAAGCGAAGCGAAGCGTTGTAAAATATCGTACAGGAAGAAGCCCAGCCAGACGCTTTCACCTTTCCCCTCAATGCCAACCTGGTTCATCCCGTCATTCCAGTCGCCGGCCCCCATCAGCGGGAGACCGTGCTGCCCGAAGCGTAATCCATGCTGAATAGCTTTGACGCAGTGTAACCATAGCGTCTCTTCGGTGCTGCTGATGACCGGCGTGTCGTAGACGGACTCTTCACCCGGATGGAGCGGGCGACCTTGCAGATAAGGAATATTCAATTCCAGTATTTCCGTGTCCCCGATCGTTTCGACATAGTGACAGACTGCGAGCGGGAGCCAGAGATAGTCATCCGAACAGCATGTACGCACGCCGTTACCGTGAGGAGGGTGCCACCAGTGTTGCACGTCTCCCTCAACAAACTGTCGTGTTGCGCACAGCACTATCTGTTCGCGCATCCTTTCCGGGGCGGCGTGACTGAGCGCCAGCGTATCCTGCAGCTGATCGCGAAAACCAAATGCGCCGCCGGACTGATAGTAACCGCTACGCGCCATAAGGCGACTGGCTATCGTCTGGTACAGCAACCACCCGTTGACCAGTAAGTTCACGGAGGTGTCCGGGGTATTGACCACCATTTTATCGAGTACGTGATGCCAATAGCGGTGAACGTTGTTCAGCTCCTGGCGGACGGTATCCTCATTCAGATAGCGGGCCAGGGTCTCCTGAGCCCGGCTATGATTTTCATCCACGCCAAGGACAAAAATAAACGTTCTCTGGTCGCCATCAATTAGCGTGGCCGCGGATTGTACTGCTGCGCAGGGATCCAGCGCGGCCCCCGTTTTACCCGAGAGCCTGCGCAGCTTCATGGCGTCCGGATTTTGCAATGAACCGTTTCGGCCAATAAACTCGCGGCGGTCGCCCGTCAGCGAGCAGTCGGAGCCGCTGACGGCAAAAAATGCCGTGCGCTCGCCGCCGTTAGCGCCGTAAAAGTTGTTGGCCATCACCCCGCAACCGCCAGAAATGTTGACTGGATACGTAACGATATGGGAGGCCGAACGGGTTTGTAAATCCCCAAGCGTCCACTCCGCATAGCCGGTGACGGACAGTTTACGCGTTCGTCCCGAATTATTACTGAGCGTCAGGATCGCCAGTTTAACCGGTGCCTGTTCGGCGACCAGTATCGTCAACTCACTGTCTATCCCGCTCTCCCGGTGGGCAAACACGCTGTAGCCAAAACCATGACGGGTCAAATAGTCGCCGTGGCCGCGCACCGGCAGTATCGTCGGCGACCAGCACGCACCGCTCTCTTCATCACGCAGATAGAAGGCTTCACCACTGCGGTCGCTCACCGGATCGTTTTCCCAGGGCGTTAAGCGGTATTCATGGGCATTTTCATACCAGCTGTAGGCCTGTCCCGCCTCTGAGATAACGCTGCCAAAATCGGCGTTTGCCAGCACATTTGACCACGGAGCTGGCGTCGGCTCGTTTTCCCTGAGGACAATCTGATACTCCCGACCATCCTGAGAAAAGCCGCCGAGCCCATTGAAATGGCGCAGCTGATGGGTATCAGGCGTCCAGTCGGTATGTCGATTGCCCTCCGCTGCAGGGTGCGGAATTAGCAACCTGGCCTGGGGTTTTAGGGTATGAATGCGCTGGTTAAGCTGTTCACTTAGCCCGCCGGCTCGATCATCAAGGTACAGGCAGGCGACGCTCATCAGAAGCTGCTTATCCTCGGCGGAGAGATGCTCGCCATTACGGACAAAAATCCCGCCTGATTTATCCAGCAGGCTGGCTCCCGACCTGGCATAAATCAAATCCATAATCTGGTTTTGCAGCGCCTGCTGGTAACCGCCAGGGCTCTCATTGAGGATCACCAAATCGACCTCCAGCCCTTTCTGGCGCCAGTATCGGTGCGCCTGAATAAGTGTTGTTACCGAGGCGATACCCTCTTCGCTGGTGATACTGAACAGCACTATCGGCAGATCGCCTGAAATCGCCCAGCCCCACAGGCCGGACTGACCTCGCCGGTTACGGCTGATAATCTGGCCGTCGGCGCGCAGCTCGTGACAGGGGTAAAGCACCGCGCTGGCGAGACGGTTAAACAGCGTGGCATCATCTTCACTGGCGTTCATCTGGCGTAACACCACCAGACTGTGGGACCAGGCCAGTTCAAAGATGCGGTCAGCGATGGGGTGATCTCTGTATTTTTCAAGCAACGCCAGGCTGTGCTGGCGGCTTTCGCTGATACCGTAAACGATATCGATAGTGACGGGCTGTCCCGGCAGTAGCGTGATAGCGTGGCGAATCGCCAGTATCGGATCAAGAACGGCCCCCGAGGTATTGCTGAGCGGTCCTTTTTTTACGCTTGTCAGCGCATTTGAAGGGGTTCTGCCGCGGCCAATAAATGCTGCCCTGTCGGTTTCAAACGAGATGCTCTTACTGTTATTGCCATGCACGACCACCATGTGAAACATGCACGGGTTCTGTTCGTCCAGCGAACGCGGGCGGCGATGGCACAGGATCGCGTCACGATCGGGGTTAATCTCGGTCTGGATGAATAAATTGCTGAATGCCGGATGGGCCCGATCGCTGGCGTCGGACGCCAGCACCACTTCGGAATAGGTTGTCAGTTCAAGGTCGCGCGGCATTCGCCCCCTGTGTACCAGCGTGAGCCTCCGTAGTTCAATATCATCTTCCGGGGAGACCACAATCTGGGTTCTGACACTCAGCGATCCGAAAGTACGCCTGTATTCAGCGCCGGCATCGGTAAAGATCGCCTCGTCGCCGTTATCGGCGTCTTTGCCGGTGGGATGCCAGGTATTGCTCCAGACTTCGCCCGTTTGCGAATCGCGGATATAGCAGAATGCTCCCCAGTTATCCCGGGTCGTATCGCTGCGCCAGCGCGTGAGGGCAATATTGTTCCAGCGGCTATAGCCACCGCCACCGGGGGTCAACATCAGATGGTAATGACTGTTGGACAACAGCTGAACTTCAGGCACCGGCGTATCTGCTCCGGTGAAAATACGCGGTTCGTAGCGAACGGGTTTGACCCTTCCTTCATGGGATTCGAAATGACGGCGCGGGCTGTAGAGATCGACCGCATCCGGCACGCGCTCCTGTAACAGCAGGCTCGCCGAGCGGAAGACGGTACTGGACATGAATCGATCCGTCATCGGGGCGTTAAGCAGCACGTGAGCCAGCGCCTGAAATGCCATCCCCTGATGGTGCGCCATCCAGGACTGCACGACGGCATACAGCTGCCCGGTTGCGAGGCGGGAGGGAGTATAGTCCAGCGCTTCATAAAAACCGTATTCGCCGCGCGCGCCGTTTTTTTCCAGGCTGAGCAGATTCTCGCAGGCTTTCTGCGGAGAGATCGTTAGCGCCAGCAGTGTCGCATACGGGGCGATGACCATATCGTCAGCAAGTCCTCGCCGCAGACCGAGGCCCGGTACGCCAAATGCCTGATACTGATAATTGTGCTGAACATCAAAAGCATGATAACCGGACTCCGATACCCCCCACGGCACCCCACGCTCTTTGCCCCAGCGTATCTGACGCTTAACCGCGGACTGGCTCATTTCATCGAGAAGGCTACCGGGCCAGGTGGGCATCACCAGGTTTGGCATCAGGTATTCAAACATCGAACCGCTCCACGACATCAGCGCGGTTTCATGGTCAATGGTGGTGAACAACCGTCCCAGGGCATACCAGCTTTTTAACGGCAGCTGGTTAGTCGCGATGGCGAGAAAACTGGTCAGACGGATTTCAGACGGCAGAAGATCGTAATGGCTTTTATCGGGTGTGTTCGTATCACAGTTGTAGCCGACGCTGAGCAGGCTGGTCGCCTCGCTGTACAGAAAAGCAAAATCCATTCTCGCATGATCGTTCAGCCGCTGTTCAAGTTCAGTGATAATCTTCAGCCGCATGCGGGCCAGCGCCGTAGCCGATGCCGGAGGCGTTCCTTCGCCGCAATAGCTCGCGCCGGCAAGCCAGCTCAATGTCGGCAGCATCTGTTCGCTATACGTCTGAGGTATCCAGCCAAGCAAATGCGACCATTCATGGCAAAGCTGCACCAGCTGATGCTCAAGGTGTCCTGTCCAGCGCACCACAAGGCTGCTCTCCTGAGCGCACTGCGTCGTCAGATGGTTACACTGGGCGCGCATTTTTTTAAGTTCGTTGAACAGCTGCGTCGGAGGCAGCGACGCTGCGTTCAGGCAGTGCTTGCGCAGCAGTCGCAGACCGGTTGGCGCGTTCTGACCCCAGTGTTTTTCCAGAATGATTATCGTATCGTTCAGTCCGGCCAGGATCTGCTCGCTGTTCAAAACCGGCTGATGACGCATGGCGGACAGGCCTTCGCGCAATGTTAGTAAATGGCCGGCCATATTGCCGCTGTCAACGCTCGAAACATAGCGTGGGCTGAGGGGCGCGAGCGTGCGGGTGTCATACCAGTTAAAGAGATGGCCCCGGAAGTGTTCCATTTTATCCATTGAGTCGAGAGTCATCGTCACGCGCTGTAAAACCTCTCCCCCGGGCAGGTAGCCAAAATCCCAGGCGGTCAGGTTGGCCATCAGGGAAAGTCCGATATTGGTGGGGGAGGTGCGATGTGCGATGGTTGGCTGCGGTATTTCCTGGTAATTGTCCGGTGGAAGCCAGTTCTCTTTTGCCGTGGCAAAGGTTTCAAAGAAGGCCCAGATTTCGCGACTCGTCTGACGCAGCAGCTGCTTCTGTTCCTGGTTCAGCGAAATCGCCTTACGTTCAGGCTGGCGGCTTAGCCAGCTCAGCAGCAGGGGGGCCAGACACCATAGAACGCCGACGGGCAGAGCGATAGTCAGAAGCCGTGGGGAAAAATGAAAAGTCATCATCGTCAATGCCGCCCCGGCGACAACATTCAGCCACATCGCCCGATAAAAACGAATCACCGAAACGCCGGGCTGATGGCCGTCGGGGCTGTGGCTGGTCCACTGGATGAGATTGCGCTGACTGACGCCAAGACGCCAGAGCGTCACGGCAATGGCGTACAATGAGTATCCGGCCTCATGCGGCAGTATCGCAAAATTGAGCCCGATACGGGAAAACCGTTTCAGCGCCCCGGCCGCGACGAGTGGAATATGCAGCCGCAAAGGGCGACGAAGCGGTTTATGCAGAAGGTCGTGGCTGATACTCAGCGCTGAAGGCAATAACCACACCAGCGCCAGCGCGCCAAGCCAATAAAGCGGGTTGGGGACCAGCAGCAGGGAGCAAAAAAGAAGCGCCAGCAAAGACGGGCTGACCAGACTGCGGCGTAAATTGTCGAATAACTTCCAGCAGGAAAGCGCCGATAGCGGGTTTTTATCCCGGGTTCCATCCGCCTTTCTGACGTACGGGCTGAGCCAGTTAAGCAGCTGCCAGTCGCCACGGATCCAGCGGGTGCGGCGGGCAACGTCTGACAGATAGTTGTTCGGGTACTGCTCGTAGAGTAAAACTTCACTGAGTAGCCCGGAGCGAGCGTAGCACCCTTCGAGTAAATCATGGCTGAGGACCAGATTTTCCGGGCAGGCGTTGGCGGTGGCCAGGACAAAGATATCGACGTCATAAATGCCCTTACCAACGAACGATCCTTCGCCGAAGAGATCCTGATAGATATCTGAAGACATCATCGAATAGGGATTATTACCCGGCACGCTGCTGCGCATGGCGGCATAGCGTCCCTGTCCGTTGCGCGGCATTTCCTCCGCCATCCCGGGCTGTAAAATGCCGTACCCTTTGACGACCCTCTGCCGTAGCGGATCATACTCTGGCAGGTTGAGCGGATGCGCCATTGTCGCGACCAGCTTATGCGCCGTGTCGCGCGGTAACACTGTATCGCTGTCCAGGGTGATGACATATTTAATATGACCCGGCAACAGATGCGCTGGCGCATCTGCGACGCTGGAAAATTGTGCCGCGGGATGGCGCAACCAGTTGTTCAGCAACGCCAGCTTTCCCCGTTTGCGTTCATAACCCATCCATTTTTCTTGCGTGGGGGCCCATTCTGGCTGTCGGTGCAGAAGATAAAAGCGTGGGCGGCTGGCTGGATAACGGCGGTTAAGATCCTCAGTTTCCGCGATGGCCTGTCTGAGCAGCCCGCTGTTTTCTGGCGGTTTTTCAACGGCGGAATCGGCAAAATCGGTGAGAAGGGCGAAGCGGAGGTTTTCGTTCTGATTACCCAGCCAGCACACTTCCAGGCTGGTGAGGAGCTTGCTGATGCTTTCGTGACTTGTCAGCATACAAGGGACCACTACCAGGGTCGCGCAATCAGCCGGAATTCCAGCGGAAAAATCCATTCGCGGCAGCGGTCGGGGTATTCGAAAGCGAGTGGTTGCTTCGCTCAACAAATCGTTCATTAACTGACTGACCGCCAAAATAAGCGGCAACGCCAAAAGTATCAGCATCCAGCCCATTCCCTGCTGCGCGGTTTCGTGCAAAACTCCGGCCGTCACCGCTGTCGTCAGCAGGCTCAGGCTGCCAAGCCATGACAACAAGGGGATTTTGTTGAAACTATGCCGCAGGCGTATCAGCCCTGAGGTATCTGCGGAAAGCTGTACTTCCAGCAGCTCGCGGCCTCCACCGGCCAGATAATAACCAATATGATGCCCCGGCGTGCCGGGCGCATTTTCCACAGAAAGGGCCAGTACCCGGCTGGCTACCTCTGACTCGCTGAAACGACTGTCTCTGGCCAGGATCTCGATGACGTGGCGGTAATGATCCCGGGTATCAAAGTGCATACGGGAATAGGTGCCGGCAGGATCGAGACGCAATGTCTGTTCTACGACGCTGATTGCCTCGGCGAAATCAGCCCAGTTCGTTTCGCTCAGCAAACGCAAGCCCGCGATGCTGTTGCTGACGGAAAGCTGGCTGGCCGCAAGCTGTTGATTGAAGCGGTGAATGAGAACCTCGGTTGTCACGCCCTGTTCAGCAAGACGCTGGTCCACCCAGGTCAGCGGCAGAGCCAGCGCATTGCCGCGCCCCTGCAGGCGGCGTACCAGTTCTGCGACAAACGCACTGCTCAGCGGCGGCCGCGCGCGCGCCATGTCGGCGACCACCATGATTAAGTCTGCCGGAGTATTCTCGGCACATTCGAAAATCCGCGTAATCCATGTATCTGCCAGGCTGCGCTCTTGCTGGGCTTTTACTACTTCCATACTGACGCGACGCAGATTTTCGATTAGAGACAGACGCAGCATGCCCGGTAGCGCCCAGACCTCGCCTAACGTCAGCGGCGTCACCTGTTGATAGGCCGCAATATAGCTGGTCAGGCTGGCCACATCCCAGCGCCCGTCTCCGTGGGCAATAGCTTCAGATGCAATATCGTAAATGCGTGGGCAGTGGTGAGGCGATGCCAGGGACGGGAGGCCTTTGCCAAAGCTTTTTGGCAGGTGCTGGCGGACAATGCGGATTTGTTCCTCAATCAGGTAGTAATTATCAAGCAGCCACTCACCCGCGGGCATGATGCTCGATTTTTTCCCGGCATTGAGCGCATAACAGTTTTGCGTGATCGCAGCCTCATTATCCCCCAGCCGTTTAAGAAGATAGTAAGGCAGCTTGTCCGGCGACAACTTATGAGTATGCGCCAGTTTCTGGCCGTAACGTTCCATCTGAGGCGTCGAAAACAGCTCAGAGCGCAAGCTATTTTCGCTTGTTGAGTCGTTGGCAGGAGACGGCACCAGTTCAGGGGCTTTCGTAGACATACGGGAGCGGCTAAACCATGCCCGGGGATTCATTTTCATAGCGTTGCTCTGATGCGACATTAACGCGCAGGAGCAGTTGCGAAATCAGTTCAGAAACGTTCTCTCAGGATGGGCGTAAGGCATCAGGGATTTAACAGCTGCCGGTCTTTATTTCAGTATAGAACACCGGTTTGTACGTGAGCCGGCGTAAGGGGTTAGCGTGGCGAGACAAAAAGGGCCTTACATCCCGGGCATAGCATTGCCTGCTTTAACCGAATCTTTGATGCAGGCTGGGGGGATTTTAAGCCGCAGATGGGGCAGGTGGCGGTGGACGTTCCACCGATGAGCTTCATTGCGTAATCGAGAAATGACATGATGATTAACCTTTCAATGAATGTTTTTTAGTCTACCATGTCTGGCTAAAATTTAATCTTTTTAATGTTGGCGCTTGCTATTTATATTTGTTATGTCATGAATGATTATTTAACACATTGTTTTTAAGTATTTTTTTATGGTTCTTATCTAAGGCTAGGTAATCAGCTTTGGTCTTTCATATTACTAACTGTGCGCGATACCGTATGCCAGATGAAATGTTTTGCAGACACAATTCCATCGGCGGCAATCTCCCCGGCTTCCTTACCTCCAATATCCTGTCTCATCCATTCACGAGCGGCTTCTGGAACCAGTACGAGCGGCCCGCGGTCGTGAATATCGATCAGCCCTTGGTCGGCGGTTGTAGTCACTATCCGATTTGATACTGATGGCTTTGTGGCGTAACTAAGAGGCACGGCAGGGAAAATGCTGCTGTAGGCAGGTCACAAAAGGGTCTTAAGTTATTGATAAATAGTGACTGGATTTGTGGTGCAATGTGGTGAATTGCAGTGTATTTTTTAATCTATTATTATTATAATTTTATGATTTATATGCGTATTATGTGTTTTGTTTTCACTTTTGTATCTAAAGTGTCGTTTGATTAACAATTGCAAAAAAATATGCCAGACATTGACCTGCTTGTACACAAAATGCGCAGTGCAACGGCGCGCCGGCTGATAAAGTCATATTTATAAGGCAACTTCTGGGCACAGAAGATAAAATATAGTGAGTGAAAAAAATGTTATTATCTGTCCTGCGTTCAGCACGCTACAATGACAAATTACTGCCGTATAGAAGTTAAGGAAGCATGACAATGAGCACTACCGTAGAAAAAATCGAACGTCAAATCGCTGAAAACCCGATCCTGCTGTACATGAAAGGATCGCCAAAACTGCCAAGCTGCGGCTTTTCCGCTCAGACCGTGCAGGCGCTCTCCGCGTGCGGCGAACGCTTTGCCTACGTCGATATCCTGCAGAACCCGGACATCCGCGCGGAGCTGCCGAAGTATGCAAACTGGCCGACCTTCCCGCAGCTGTGGGTTGATGGTGAGCTGGTTGGCGGTTGCGACATCGTGATTGAAATGTATCAGCGCGGTGAACTACAGCAGCTGATCAAAGAAACGGCGGCGAAGTATAAAACTGACGAGCCGAAAGCAGAATAATTTTGCTACCTGTAAAAAAGCGACTTCCGATGAAGTCGCTTTTTTTTGTCTCTTATTCCGCCTCAGGCAGCGGCAGAGGCCATCCGCCAAGGCGCTTCCAGCGGTTAACTATCTCGCAAAACAGCTGGGCAGTCTGGTCGGTATCGTACAGCGCAGAGTGCGCCTTGGTGCCATCAAACTCCATACCGGCGGCGAGACAGGCTTTGGACAGCACGGTTTGACCGAGCGCCAGCCCGCTCAGTGCGGCGGTATCAAAGGTGACGAAAGGGTGGAACGGATTGCGTTTTAGCCCGGCGCGCTCGGCGGCAGCCATGGTAAAGCTGAGATCGAAAGTGGCGTTGTGCGCCACCATGATGGCGCGATTACAATCGCTCTCCTTCATTCCCTTGCGGACCATTTTGAAAATAGCGTGCAGCGCGTCGTACTCGCTCACCGCGCCGCGTTCAGGGTCGTTAGGGTTGATGCCGTTAAATGCCAGCGCTTCGGGCTGCAGGTTCGCACCCTCGAAAGGTTCAACATGAAAATGCAGCGTTTCGTCCGGCATCAACCAACCCTGCTCATCCATTTTCAAGGTAATGGCAGCGATCTCAAGCAGGGCGTCGGTTTTGGCATTGAACCCGGCGGTTTCGACATCGATAACCACAGGATAAAAACCGCGAAAACGGTCGCACAGACCATTAAGTTGAACGTTCTCGGACATCAGATTCTCTTTACTGGAAAAAAGTAGCGCGCATTATGGCAAATTTTGCCGTGCCTTGCAGCAGTCAGAGGATAAAACAGCGGGCGCCGATCGGCGCCCGAAACCGTCAGTGGCCGAGACCTTTTCCGGCGTCTTTCTCTTCGATCAGCTCGATTTTGTAACCGTCCGGATCTTCAACGAAGGCGATAACCGTGGTGCCGCCTTTAACCGGGCCGGCTTCGCGGGTGACGTTGCCGCCGTTCTGGCGAATACGTTCGCAGGCTTCTGCCGCATTATCCACGCTCAGGGCGATATGGCCGTAGGCGCTGCCGAGATCGTATTTGTCGACGCCCCAGTTGTAGGTCAGCTCGATAACCGCCGTATCGCTCTCCTCGCCGTAGCCAACGAAGGCCAGCGAATATTTATATTCGGTGTTTTCGCTGGTACGCAGCAGCTTCATGCCGAGCACGTTGGTATAAAACTCGATAGAACGCTGCAGATCGCCAACGCGCAGCATGGTGTGAAGTAAGCGCATGTTTGTATACTCCTGTTTTACAACAGCCTGTTGGCCGTCGTATTTGAAAATGGCCAGAGTGGCATCAGAAACGGGCACGGCGTTTCCGGCACCGGAGCACTATAACGTAAAAAGGCGGCCTTTTCAGGCCGCCCGTCCGATAAGAGGCATCATGCGCTAAAAACGAATGGCCGTCGGGCCCTGAGCGCGCGCCGGTCGGCTACGATTTGCGCAAATCGATGCGCAGGATGCGTTCCTTCGCCCCTTCGACAAATACGTCAGGATCCCAGTCGCGGTTGAAGCCTTCCTTTATTCCGACGTACAGGGTATCCCCGTCCGCCGATAGCACCATCTGGTTTGGATAGACCGGCGTGCGGAATTCACGGGTCACGGCATAGGTTGTGGCATCGACAACGCTGAGGGTGCCGCTGGTGAAATTGGTGACGTAGAGCTCGTTATATTTCGGGTTGTACCTTACCGCGTTGGCCCCGGCGCCGGTACGCACGTAGCCCAGCTGCCTGCCGTCGCGCAGGTCGAAAATATAGAGTCCGTCACGGGGGCCGCTGCGGTCGTCATGATCGAAGGCGACGACAAAGACCCTGGCGGAGTCGGCGTCCACCGCCAGATTCTGCGCGCTGGGAAGCCGCGGCTGCGTGTTCTTGAGGGCAATGGTGCGCAGCACCTGCTGCTTTTTTGCGTCGATCTCGTTGATGTAATCCCGGCCGCCAACGTAGATTTTCTGCGTTTTTTCATCGAGCGTCAGCCCATAGGCCGTACCTTTATAAGCTTCTTTGACCTCGCCTTTTAGCGCCAGCGAGGTGCCGTCGAGCATCAGCAGCCTGTGCAGCGGCTGCGTACCCTGCGCCGTTTTCAGCATATTGCTGTAGCTGACGAACAGGGTATCGGCATCCTGGCTGTAGACCATATGGCGCAGATGCTCGAAGCGAGAATCCGCGGCGTTAGCCATTTTAAAGCTGAGCCTGTCGCTGGTTTTTGTCAGCTTCCCGGTGGCGGTATCCAGCAGGCTTATCCGCAGCGAGGCCGACTGGGTGTGGCCGATATAGAGCCGATGCTGCGGTTGATTCATCGCCAGAGAAAACGCCCGGTACGGCATCTCGTAGCGGTGGGCAACGTCCAGCGACGTCGGGTTAAAGGCGTATAGATAGCCTCTGTTCGCCTCGCGGTTCACGCGATCGGTCACCGCCGCAAAGACGTACTGATGGGCGTTATCGAAGGCCAGTTCGTAAATCCCTTCATCCGCCTGCTCGAGATAATTGGTTTTCAGGGCGAAGCGTGAAGTCTCGCGCGCTGGCGGATCGATGGCTAACGCCGATGCGGGCAGGAGCGCCGCAATAAGCAGGCATCCCAGTCGTGTGCTTAAGTTGGAGCGATTCATTTTTTATTCCTGATATGAAGAGTGGGCGGCGCGGGACAAAACCAGGGCTTTATCCGGCACCGGGTTTTAACTCAGAACTGGATCTCTGCGCCGAAGACCCAGGTTCGCCCGCGGGCGGTGGTATTCACCGACGTTCCCTCCCGGGCGTAATCGAGACTCTGATTCATGCGGTTCAGCGCTTCGGCGTAATCGCGGTTGGTGACGTTCTGCACGCTAAGGCGCAGCTGGACGTTGTCGGTTGCCTGCCAGCTGCTGTAGAGGTCGATAACGGTCGGGATATTTGGCATGCTCTCTTTCGGCACGGTATTGTCGTCGCCGAATCCCTCGGTGCTCAGGCGTTTGGTTTTACCGGTGAACTTGACCAGGCTGCCGACGGTTAACCGGCGGTCGAAGAGGCGGCCGCCGACGTCGAGCGTGGCGTAACTTTCGGGCAGGTCGCTGAGGTCGCTGTAGGCAAAGCTGTAAACCGTGCTGGCGATCGAGGTGGGCTGATCGGTGTGCTGCTGGCTCCATGAGAGGTTCGCGTAGGCGAAGCCGATATCATATCCAGCCTCAATTTCGTAACCTTTGCTGGTGACCTCTGAGGTGGTGTTGACATAGACGTTAGCGTTAAAGCCGCCCAGGGAGTTGTCGAAATCCTTGCAGAGCTGACCGTTGTTGCATAGCAGGAAGGATTCGCTGTTAATGTAATCCTTAATCCGCGTGCGGTAGGCCAGCGCCTTTAAATGAAAGCTGTCCTGCTCGTGCAGCAGACCCTGCTTATTGATATTAAAGCCGGCCTCCCAGGTCTCCGCCTTTTCCGGCTTGAGGAACGGGTTCATCGATGCGCCGCCTTCGTTAGCGAAGAAGACCTCCTGGACGTTTGGCGCGCGGGAGGAGCGGCTCCAGCTGACGAAGGGCTGCAGCCAAGGGGTGACCTGGGCCGAAAACGTCGCCGAAGGGTTTAGGCTGTTATCATCAAGATTGAGATGGCTTTCGCCCTGCGGGAAACACTTCTCGTTATCGCCGCAGGCCGGCTTGAAGCCTGTCACCTGGCTGCGGGTATAGTTAAGATTGAGATCGAGCTGATAAATATCTTTGTTTAGCGTCAGGCTGCTATATAAGGCCGAGATCTTTTGCTTGCCGGCGGGCGCAAAGGCGTTGTGGTCGGTTGCAGTATTCTGCACAAAGCGCCGGGTATAGCGGGTATCCATTAACTTGCCGCCGACCTGGAATACGGTAAACAGGTCCTCGCCCATTTTAAATCGACCGGTGTTGCTAATATCGATAGCGTTGGATTTATTGGTGGTGGAAGAACTATTGAAGTTATACAGCGACTCCGGCTTGTAGGCCTGATTTCCGCGGCTGGTACTGGCCAGCAGGTTTAATTCCACCAGCTCGTTCAGCGGGGCGTAATTATAGCGCAGGGAGTAATCGTCGCTGGTGATGTCGCGCCGGGTAAAGCTGTTGCTGTAATTTCTTCCGGAGAGCTCAATTTTATTGAACTGGTCCGGGTTAAAGTTCAGCTTATAAAGCTGGGAGCGCGGCTCCTGGCGCAAATATTTATTATCTTCGCCGATAAAATCTTCGCTGCTGCGCCCGCCGCCGTTTTTATAGGTCGCATAGGTTCGGCTACCGCTGATGCCGACCAGCGCGCCGAGGGCGCCGCCGTTTTCGAAGGTGTCGGTCTTGCCGGCAACCGCCACCATGCCGGTGCGGCCAAGGCCATTATTACCCACCGAGAAGCGGGAAAGAACTCCCGCCTGGCGCCCCTCGCGCAGCACGTCATCGATGCCGATGGTGCGCATATTGGCGCTGCCCGCGAGGGCGTTAACGCCCTGAGAGCCGGCGCTGCTGCCGCGCGTCACGTCGACTTCAGCAAGAAAGTTCGGGTCGAGCGGGACGCCGGCGGCGGTGTTGGCGCCGCCGTGGTAGTTGGCGGGCGCCATGCCAAAGTAGGTCTGAGTGACGCCATCGACCATCGTATTCACCCGGCCCAGTCCGTTCATGCCGCGAATATTGACGCTGATCGAACCCTGCAGGGGATCGATTTGCGTATAGGTCCCCGCCATACTGCGCAGTGAGGCATCCAGGCTCTGCAAATTCTTATTTAGCGTACGCGAACTGTAGGCCCCGGGGCGGGCGTAGCTCTCCTCAGAGGAGCCGACCTGATTTTTCTCGGCCAGCGGGTTATCGGTAATAGTGAGGGGAGAGAAGACCGACTCGCCCTCGTTTTCTGCCGCAAAGCTATGGCCGTGGACAATAATAAGTCCGGCCATAATCCCTTTGGCTATTTGCGATTTTTCCATAATCAATTCCTGTTTTTGTATTTTATCAACGCAGCAAATGAGCAATGTTACCCGCCGCAGCCGAACGACCGCGCCGCGATAAATTGCGCATAAATAAAAATAAAAGCTCCGCCACCAGCAGGGTTAATTTCCCTGCCGCGGCGGGTGATGCAGAAATGAATCAATTAAATGATGCTATTTAAGTTTATTAATCGGCCGGCGGTTAATGCCGGTAATGTCCAGGGTTATATTTTTAATAGCCCGAACTCCACCGGCAGGGTGACCTTCTGGACGCCGTTTCTGAGCATCTCTTTTGGCGGCGGCGGCAGCGGTCGGGCGCTTTCAAGCGCAACAAGCGCCGCCCGATCCAGCGACAGCGTGCCGGATGAGGTGACCAGCCGGGTGCTGAGTATTTCGCCGCGCTCATCGACGCTGAAGGCGATAACGGCCGTCCCGGTGCGTTTGCGCCGCCTTGCGTCGTCAGGGTAGTTGCGCATTTTGTTGATTTTGCCCTTCACCAGCGATTCCCAGCTGATTTTACTCTGGCTGATGCTGGCTGCATCGGTGTCCAGCGGCGCCGCACTGCGCTGCGTCCGCGCGGACTGTACCGGCGGGGCGGCCAGGCTGGTGGTGGTCGAGTTTCCCTGCTCTTCTTTACGCTCCCGGGCCGATTTCTTCTTTCTTTCCGTTTTCTTTTTGCGCTCTTTTTCCGGCGTTGCTGCTGCCAGCTTAAGCTCTGCGTCCTCCTGCTGAAGCAGCTTCGGCAGCTCTTTATTATGGAGCGACTCGCGTTCGGTCATGGCTTCTACCTTGCGCTGCTGGCTGATGCCCGGCGGCAGCTCGGGGCGAATGAAGGAGACCTCCAGCTCGGGCGCGTATTCAATCATCACCGCGGCAGGCGGCGGCTCGGGCTGCCTGAGGGAAAAATGGAGAATAAACGGCAGGACCAGCGCCGCGTGGAGCAGCACGCTGCCTGCGGCGCCCTTGAGCCACGGTGCGGGCGCAAGGATCGGGGGCGTATTCATCGCGCTCTTCATTTTGCCGTCGGCACGGGCCAGATATAGTCAGCCTGTTTGGCCGTCAGGGTGGTGCCATTGGTGGTGAGCATCACCACCAGCGGCTTATCCGCGCCTAAATCGGCCAGATGCAGGGGGACGCCGACATCTTTGGCGGCGTGGTAGCCGCCGGCAATCAGCAGCGCCGGGCGCGGCGCCTGGATGAGCTGTTTGGCCATAAAGCGATCGCGATTCTGCTGGATGGCCATCATCGCGGTGACCTGCTCGCCGCTGATTTGACCGTCGTGCATCAGGAAGATGATAGCCGACAGGGCTTCATGCACCTGCGGGCGAGAAGATCGCTCTCCGTCCGGAAAAGCGGGGCGCTGATAGAGCTCTTTGACCTGCTGGCGGCTGATGTTGGCGGCCATCAGCGGCCAGGGGCCCTCGAGGGCAGTCATCACCAGGTCACGATAGAGATCCCACGGCCAGCCGCTGTTCCAGCGCATCGTTTCCGCCGCGCGGGTGGCGCTGACCGGCGTACCGGACGCGCCGGCCTGCTTGACCCGGTTGACCGCCTCCTGCTGGCTGATATCGATCATCTCCAGCAGCACGCTGCCCTGAGGGCGGGATTGCGCCAGATTTTTTAGCAGCCACTGCTCAATCTGATGATGGCGGACGTTGGTGTGCTCTTCGCCGACGATGACTATCGGGGCGCTGCGTATCCTGGCGATAAGCTGTGCCGGCGTCAGGGAATTGCCGGAGGCCGTCTCCACAATACAGGTGCAGTCCTGAACCTTGGTGGTAGCCGGGGCTGACGTCGTCGAGGACGCCCCGTGGCATGCCGTCAAGGCCAACGCACCGCTAACAACCAGAGATTTTAACAAGCATTCCATATTAAACATAAATATCCATTTTCTGTTTTATTGGCAGCATTTATTTTTATGCTGAGTATTTTCACAGAATTATATGTAGAAATGATAATGATTATCAAGATCATTCGTATTATCATTAATCGTGTGGATTTAGCCGAAACGTCGGGCCAGGCGGCAGGGATGTTGCACAGAGGGGCAGGAGGCGGGGAGCGTTAAACGGCGGTCGGGTTCTCGTCCTTCCCTGGACGGAGTCCCGGCGTATATTAGCCATCCGTGGAGCGGCTGATCTCCTCCCAGGCGTCTATCCCGGCGCTCATCTGCTGAAGCTTTTCTTTAACCAGGGTCACGGCATCGCTTCCCAGCAGCAGCGATACCGGTGGGTTCGGATGGTTAATCAGCGCCAGCATCGCCCGCGCCGCCCGGCGCGGATCGCCCGGCTGGTGGCCGCTGCGCTGCATCCGCGTTTCGCGAATGGGGCCGAAGCTGCGGTCGTAATCGTCAATGCTGCGGGCTGCGCGCACCATCGAGCGCCCGGCCCAGTCGGTGCGAAACGATCCCGGCTGCACCGCCGTCACGGCGATATTAAAGGGCTTAAGCTCTTTGGTTAAGGTTTCGGAAATCCCCTGCAGGGCGAACTTACTCCCGCAGTAGTAGCTGATGCCGGGCATGGTGATAAATCCCCCCATCGAGGTGATATTCACAATGTGGCCGGCGCGGCGCGCGCGGAACCAGGGTACAAAAGCTTTAATTACCGCGACCGCGCCAAATACGTTAACGTTGAATTGCGCCACGAGCTCCTCGAGCGGCGACTCCTCCATGATCCCCTCATGGCCGTAGCCGGCGTTATTGACCAGCACGTCAACCGCGCCTATTTCCCGCTCTACGGCCGCAACGAGCGGTGGGATGGCGGCAAAATCGGTAACGTCCAGCACTCTGCCAAAGCACTGACCCGGCGACAGGGCCTCGAACTGCTCCCGGTCGCTCTCGTTCCTTAGCGTTCCGACCACCCGATGCCCGGCGCTGAGCGCCTCTTCTGCCAGCGCCCGGCCAAACCCGCTGCTGACGCCGGTGATGAAAAATAGTTTTGCTGAATGCATACGGCTTCTCCTTCGTTAAATTGAGCAGGCAGAATAGGGCACCACGGCGGTCTGGCGTAGCCCCGATCCTCTGCGGTCTTTGCCTGTTCCTATGAGTCGTCTGGACGCGACGGGCTGGGAGTGTCACACTTCGCGCAGGTTTCCGCTTCTTTAACGCAGGCTTTATGACAACGACCGCTGACCGGAAAATGGTGATGCTGCTGGACCGCCTGACCCCGCAGGAGGGCTACAACCTTACCGCGCTGCCCGACGTTCGCTTTTTGCGATCGAACCGACCGCTGCAGCGCACGCCGGTTTTATACGAGCCGGGGATCGTTATTGTCGTGCAGGGGAGAAAGCAGGGGTTTCTCGGCAATGATGTCTATTTGTATGATGCCCGGCATTATCTGATGGTCTCCGTACCGGTACCGTTTACCATGGAGACCGATGCCAGCGCAGCCGAACCGATGCTGGCTATTTACATTCGCCTGGACTTCACCTTAGCCGCAGATCTGCTGCTGGAGCTTGACGGCCGCGGCGCGTCGGCGGCCGCCGCGCCGCGAAGCATGATGTCGAGCCTGATGGATGAGCAGGTAGGCGGCTCGGTGTTACGCTTCCTGCAGATTATGTCTTCGCCGCTGGATGCGGAAATGCTCGGACCATCGATGCTGCGGGAGATCTATTACCGGGTGCTGACCGGCGAGCAGGGATCGGCGCTGCGCAGCGCCCTGCAGATGCAGGGCCAGTTTGGCAAGGTGGCGAAAGCGATACGAAAAATTCATGCGCAATACGCTGAGAGCCTTGACGTTAGCGTCCTGGCAAAAGAGGTCGGGATGAGCGTTCCGACCTTTCACAGCCACTTCAAGGCGGTAACCAACACCTCGCCGATGCAGTACCTGAAATCAACGCGCCTGCATCAGGCCCGGCTGCTGATGCTGCGCGGCAACCTGACTGCCTCCGCCGCCGGCGTGCGGGTCGGCTATGAGAGCATTTCTCAGTTCAGCCGCGAGTTTAAGCGGCTTTTTGGCCTGACGCCGGTGCGCGAAGTTGAGCGCATGAAGCGCAATTTTTCCCTGCCCGCCCCGGTTACGCCCTCCGCGTTTATCTCATCGCATTAAGCCGTCCGTTGGGGCTGGCGGCGCTGCCTGGGCGTTCGTCGGCTGATCGTCGTCCTGCAGGATATGCTGGCGCAGCAGCGTCGCCAGGGTAGAAGAGTCGCCTCGTTCTATCGCCTCGACCATCGCGAAATGTTCCCGTGAGGACTGGACGATCCTCGCGTGTGAGTTCCATTGCCCCAGCGCCGCGGAGGGAACCCGGCTGCGGAGTTCGAAAATCAGTTCAATCATGTCTTTGTTCGAGCAGGGGGCAAGCAGCGCGCGGTGAAAGGCGAGGTTGGATTCATACTGTTGCAGGATCGTGCCGAATTGAGTGTAGTGGTCAAATAATTCGGCGCACTGGCGCAGGGCGGCTAACTGCGCGGGCTGGATATTCTCCACGATATCGCTGGCCGATGCGCTTTCCAGCACCGCGCGGATGCGCGAAATATTGCGGCGCTGCTGCACGTCAGGGGAATAAACGTGGTACCCACGATTGGGAACATGCTGCACCAGTCGCTCGATGACCAGCTGATCGAGGGCGCGACGAACATCGCTGCGCGTGCACTCATAGCGTTCAGCCAGCTCGACCTGTTTCAGCCAGGCGCCTGGCTGGAAAACCCCGGTATTAATATCCATCGCCAGCAGGTTGGCAACGTGCACCAGAGTGCTTTTACCTTGCAACATATCCTCAGCTCCTTGTCCTGGTTCCCGCGATTTTTTGCAGCCTGATAATGAACGGTTCCCGGCTTTGGCACCAGTTTAAACCGTCGGTCTATTGGCTTTTGCTCTGACCCAAAGCTGAATTGTGACATGAACCAGATCTTTTGTTAATAAATTGTTTATTAAATTGGCGCCAATTTTGGTTTTGTGTTTGAATCAATTTTGAACAGCCGATGAACGAGAAAACAATTTATGCAACTATCAGTAATTAAAAATGATTCTGAGCATGCCGCCGGGCGCAGCCAGGCGCTTTACTATCGCGGCAGCACGACTATTTTTTCCAGCCGACACGATCCCCGCTTCCAGTATTGTTTATACGTCCCGCCCGGATTCGATGGTGACAAAACCGACTATCGCCTGGTCGTAGCGATGCACGGTACCGGTCGTTCGATGGTGCAATATCGGGATGCTTTTACCGAGTTCGCCCGCTACAACCGCTGCGTTGTTCTGGCGCCTCTGTTTCCCGTTGGGCCGTTAGGGGACGGGAATTCACACGGCTTTAAATACATCATTGAGCAGGATATTCGCTATGACCTGGCGCTGCTGGCAATGATTGATGAAGTTAGCGAGCTGCTGGATTGCGACTTTGGCAAGTTTCTGCTGTTCGGCTACTCGGGAGGCGGTCATTTCGCTCACCGCTTCCTTTACATTCACCCGGAAAAGCTGCTGGGGGTCTCCATTGGCGCCCCGGGTTCCGTCACGCTGCTGGACGACAGCAAAGCCTGGTGGCCTGGCGTGCAGAACTTTGAGCAAATCTTTGGCAAGCCTCTGAATTACGAAGCATTAAAAAAGGTGGCCGTACAGCTGGTGGTCGGCAAGGTCGATCTGGAAACCTGGGAAATCACCCATCAACCCGGCGGTCGGTACTATCTGCCGGGATGCAATGATGCCGGTCTCACCCGAATCGAACGTAATACCGCGCTGCTCAACAGCCTACGCGAACACGGCGTGCAGGCGGAACAAGACATAGTGCCAAACGTCGGCCACGACGGCATGAAGGTGCTGGATGAAGTAAAAGACTTTTTCCTGCGCGTACTGCAGGCAAATCGCTGAGGAGCGAACAACGTGACGCAACCTTTTCCCTTAATCGAAATTTCCGGCACGCCGTACGAGCGGGGCTGCCAGTACGGTGAGCAGGCCAGGGCTCGGATCCACGCCAGCGTGGCCATTTACGGCGACCAGCTCAACGCCCTGCGGATCGGCCAGGAACAGCGCGATCGCCTGATTAATAGCTTCAGCGCCATCATCCGCGAGTTTGACGCGGACTATTTCGACGAAATGCGCGGCATTGCCTGCGCATCAGGCGTTTCGCTGGAGGCTATTGTGATGATCAACGCCCGTACCGAAGTTATCGCCCAGGCGCGCAGCCTGCAGCACTGCCCGACGCCGCACGATGACAACATAAAAGATGGCTGTACCGGCGCGGTGATCCTGCCGCAGCGCAGCCCGCACGGCAAACTGATTCATGGACAAAACTGGGACTGGCGCGCGGAGTGCGCGGAGAGTTCGGTGGTGGTGAAAATTAAGCGTCAGCAGGGGCCAGATGTACTGACTTTTGTGGAGGCCGGGGGGCTTGGTCGCAGTGGGATGAACAGCGCCGGTATTGCCATCACCGCTAACTATCTGCGGTGCGAGCGCGATTATCAGCAGCAGGGCGTTCCGCTGTCCCTGATCCGCCGCAAAGCGCTGGAACAGCAGCATATGGCGCTGGCGATGAAGGTGGTCGCCACTACGCCAAAGTCGTGCTCCAACAATATGATCCTCAGCACAAAAGAGGGCTTTGCCATCGATTTTGAATGCGCCCCGGACGAAAGCTTCACCCTCTACCCGCAAAATGGCCTGCTGGTTCATGCCAACCACTGGGAGAGCCTGCCCGCGCGCTGCAAAATTCGCGAAGAGGGCATCGATGCCTCGCCGGATTCGCTGTACCGCGGCTGGCGCGTCCATGAATTACTTAATGCCCATGCAAAACCGGGAGAAGAGGAGATGAAAAACGCTTTTTTCGATGACTTCGGCTCCCCCTATTCCGTATGTCGTCCGCCGCGGCCGGGGTTCAGCAGCGATTTATCCGCCACGGTGGCGATGATCGTGATGACCCCCGCCGAGGGGATGATGGATGTGGTACCGCTTCCGGCACTTAACCGCGACTTCACGCGCTACACGCTCGATTAACAGAGAGATCGGTATGAAAAAATTATTATCAGCTGTTGCCCTGTTACTGCCGGGCATGGCGGCGCACGCGGCGGATGGCGAGGTTATCCGTTTTGCGCTGAATCAGGATATCCGCAGCAGCCAGCCGGGCGTCAACCGGGATGGAAACACCGATGATGTCCTGATGCACGTGGTGGAAGGCATGGTGGGCTACCGTGAAGACGGTACCGTTGGGCCGATGCTCTCATCATCCTGGGATGTAAGTAATGAAGGTAAAACCTATACCTTCCATCTGCGCGAAGGGGTGAAGTTTCACAACGGCGACGCCATGACGGCGCAGGACGTGGTGTGGAGCTGGAAGCACTGGAACGACCCGAAAACGCAGTGGCGATGTTTGCGTGAGTTCGACGGCAGCGGGTTGATTCATGTCACCGATGTCAGCGCGCCGGATGCGCATACCGTGGTCATGACGCTGGAGAAACCGGTGGCGCTGTTTTTAGATACCCTGGCGCGCACCGACTGCGGCGCTGCCGCGGTTATCAGCCCTAAATCGGTTGCCGCGGACGGTGCCTGGATTGCGCCGATCGGCACCGGGCCGTTCAGCTTTGGCGAGTGGAAGCATGGCGAATACGTTTCGTTGAAGCGTTTTGCCGACTACAGCGCGCTGACGGGGAAAGCGGATGGTTTTGTCGGCGGCAAAAAGGCGCTGGTGGACGAAGTGCGCTTTATGGCGATCCCCGATGCGGCAACGGTGAAGGCGGGACTGCAGTCGGGGGCAGTGGATCTGGCGCAGGTGAGCCCGATTGACGGCATCGACCTTAAAAAAGACCCCAATATCTCCCTCGAAGTGGCGCCGAACGCCCAGCGTCACGTGATGCTGATTCAGACCGACGACCCGCTGCTGAAAAACGTCAAGCTTCGCCAGGCGATAGCCTCTGCGCTGGACAGCGAACAGATCGCGCTGGGAACCAGCCAGAATCTGGCGCAGGCGTCTAACTCCAACATTTCCGTGGCCTCGGCGTTTTACAGCAATATCCAAAAGCAGGGCTATAAGTACGATCCGGCCCGCACGGCCCGGCTGCTGAAAGAGGCGGGCTATAAAGGCGAGCCGTTGGAGATTATCGCCAATAAGCGCGCGACCGTGCCGAGTTTTGACATGGCCATTATTATCCAGGCGATGCTGCAGGCGGCGGGAATTAACGCCCGCGTCACCACCATGGAGTGGGCGACCCAGCTTGAGCGCTATCAGGCTGGGCGCTATCAGATGATGACCTTTACCTACTCCGCGCGCTTCAACCCGGCGCTGGCGTTTGAACAACTGGTGGGTGATAAAACGAAACAGAAACGTAAGGTATGGGGGGACCCGCAGGCTATCGCCATGACGGATGAGCTGGCTACCGTCGACGATCCGGCGCGGATCCAGGCCATCACCGATAAGCTGCACCAGCAGATGATTGCTGATGTTCCGCTGATCATCTTTTATCCCGGGTTGGATATCGTCGCACACCGTAAGGCTATCAGCGGCTATAAATCCTGGCTCGCCGCCGCCGCGCGGCTGTGGAACGTCAGCAAAGCCTGATGAGATAAGGAGACGTGCATGTTGCAGTTTCTGCTTACCCGTATTTTGACCGCTATTCCGACGCTGCTGCTGGTGACCGTGCTGGTGTTTCTGCTGACGCGTATGGTGCCGGGCGACCCAGCCCTGCTGATGCTGGGGGATATGGCGACGGAGTCCAGTCTTGCCGATCTGCGCCATAGCATGGGGCTGGATCAGGGGATCGTGCAGCAGTTCTTCATTTGGACCACAAACGTGCTGCACGGCGACTTTGGCCACTCAATTCAGAGCGGTCAGGCGGTGCTGCCTTTGATTCTGCAGCGCTTCGGCGTGACGCTAAGCGTGGTGCTGGTGGCCATTGTTATCGCCTCGCTGCTTGCGGTGCCCGCGGGAATGCTGGCGGCGTGGAAACAAAACTCCTCCCTGGATACCGGGCTGGTGATGTTCTCCACGTTTCTGCTGTCGATCCCGAGCTTCTGGATGGGGCTGCTTATTCTGCTGCTGCTCGGCCTGAAGCTGGGCTGGCTGCCGGTTGTCGGCTACGTCTCATTGAGCGATGACCTGAAGGCGGGGCTGCTGTATCTGCTGATGCCGGTGATGACGCTGGTGCTGGTGGAGATCGGCGCGCTGGTCCGCATGATGCGGGCCAGTACGCTGGAGGTGCTGCGGCTTGATTATGTTTCCCACGCTCGGGCGAAGGGGCTGCGTGAGCGCGCGGTGTTAACGCGCCACGTTTTCCCGAATGCCTTCGGGCCGACGTGGACCCTGATTGGCTTGACGCTCGGCAACCTGCTCAGCGGAGTGGCGGTGACGGAAACGGTCTTCAGCCTGCCGGGTCTCGGCCGCCTGCTGGTGGACGCCATTTACGCCCGCGACTATCCGGTTATTCAGGGATGTATGCTATTTATCGCCACGCTCTATGTGCTCACCAATCTGCTGATTGATGCGCTCTATCCACTGTTCAATCCGAGGGTTTCTGCGTGAAGAGAAAAAATATCGTCCTCGCGCCAAACGCCCTGCTGGGAATCGCGCTGATTGGCACCATCGCGCTGGCCGGCATCATCGGCTTCTTCTGGACCCCGCTGGATCCGTCGCGGATCAATATTCTGGCGCGGCTGCAGTCCCCGGGCGCGGGTCACCTGCTGGGCACCGACGAATACGGCCGCGACGTGCTGAGCCGCCTGCTGGCCGGGGCGAATGCCAGTATGACCATCTCCCTGGTAACGGTCGGCTTTGCGCTGTTGGTCGGTATTACGCTGGGGCTTATCAGCGGCTACCTGCGCGGCGTGGTGGACAGGCTGATTATGATGGTGACCGACGCGCTTCTGGCCTTTCCCGGCATTCTGTTGGCGCTGGCGCTGTTGAGCATTCTCGGCAACAACCGCTACGGCATTATTCTGTCGTTGGGTCTGGCCTACACCCCTTCGGTGGTGCGCATCGTTCGCGGGACCGTGCTGGAATTGCGCGAGGCGGAGTTTGTCTCTGCGGCCAGGGTAATGGGTCATAACGAATGGGCGATCTTACGCCGTCATATTCTGCCCAATTGCCTGGCGCCCTTGACTGTGCTGGCAACCTCGATGCTGGGCTGGGTGCTGATTTCAGAAAGCGCGCTTTCATTTCTCGGTCTCGGCGTGCCGCCTCCGGAACCGACGTGGGGCAATATGCTGGCCGCCAGCCGCAGCTATCTCGCCCAGGCGCCGTGGCTGGCGCTCCTGCCGGGCCTCTGTATATCGCTGGCTCTTCTGGGAGTGAACATGCTGGGTGACGCGTTACGTGATTATCTCGATCCGAGGATGCAATGATGAACAATACAACCGCCTTATTGCAGGTCAGCAACCTTCGGGTTAGCGTCGCGGGGCGAGAGGTCGTAAAAGGCATTTCATTTGCGCTCGCTTCCGGCGAAGTGCTGGCGGTGGTTGGGGAGTCCGGCAGCGGTAAAACCCTGGCGATGCGTTGTTTAATTTCGCTGCTGCCGACGGGGGTGACCAGCTTTGCCGATTCGCTGGTTTTTGACGGACACGACCTCAATCACCTTACCGCGGAGCAGCTACGCGACCTGCGCGGCGCGGGCATTGGCATGGTTTTTCAGGAGCCAATGACGTCGCTCAATCCGGCGATGACGATTGGCCGTCAGCTTGATGAAGGGCTGGCATTACACACTCGACTCAGCGAGCCCGCGCGAAGGGAAAAGATTATTGCGATGCTGGAGCGCGTCGGTCTGGCGGATGCCGGGAAATTATTAGGCTCTTATCCCCATGAGTTTTCCGGGGGTATGCGCCAGCGGGTGATGATCGCCGCGGTCATGCTGCTTGAGCCGAAGCTGATTGTTGCCGATGAGCCGACCACCGCGCTGGACGTGCTGGTACAGCATGAGGTTATGGATCTGATGCTGGCGCTCACCGCCGAAAAGGGCAGCGCCGTTATTCTGATTAGCCACAATCTGTCGATGGTTGCACGCTATGCGTCGCGCATTATGGTGATGGAACAAGGCGAAATAGTTGAGCAGAACGACAGCCAGCGGTTGCTGGCCGAACCGCAGCACGCCTACACCCGGCGCCTGCTGGAAGCGCTGCCGGTACGCCAGCCGGCGCCGGACCGCCAGCGGCTGCTGGCGGCGGAAAGCGTGATCGCGCTGACGGATGTCGATATCCGCTACGTAGGACGTAAGTCCTGGTTCCGCCCGCAAAAGGTGACGCACGCGGTCAAAGGGATCAGCTTTAATGTGCGTGCCGGCGAGACGGTGGCGCTGGTCGGCGCGAGCGGTTCCGGTAAAACCACCATCGGTAAGCTTATTGCGGGCATGCTAAAGGCCAGCCAGGGCGTGCTGGCGTTTCGAGGGCGGGCGCTTAATCCGGCGGATAAGGCGCTGATGACCACCTGGCGGCGGGAGTGCCAGATGATCCAGCAGGATCCCTTCTCCTCGCTTAACCCGCGGATGCGCGTCGCGCAAATTATCGAAGAGCCGCTGCTGCTGGTGGCAACGATGAACCGCAGAGCGCGCGAGCAGCGGGTGCGCGAGGTGCTGGATGAGGTTGGGCTGGGAGACCTGTTTATGCCCCGCTATCCTCACCAGCTTTCGGGAGGTCAGCGCCAGCGGGTGGCGATTGCGCGGGCGATTGTCCGGCACCCGGCCTTTATTATTGCCGATGAACCCACTTCAGCGCTGGATATGACGGTACAGAAACAAATTCTCGAACTGCTCAAGCGGCTCCAGCAGCACTACGGATTTGCCTGCTTGTTTATTACGCACGATCTCGGCGCCGTGGAGCAGATAGCGGACAGGGTGCTGGTGATGGAAAAGGGGAGCCTGGTCGAGAGCGGGTGGAGTGATGAGGTTCTGGATAATCCTCAGCACCCCTATACGCAGCGGCTGCTAAGCTGCCTGCCGGTTCTTATAGCGCGGGAGCAGGGAGGATACCAGCTGCAGCAGCCGGCCTGAACAAGTCGCTAAGCTGATTGCGGGCGGGCAGATGAAAAAATAGCGGCGTCAGGCCGCCGCTATTGTTTTGTTGCTATAAAAGAAGGCGTTACAGCGTAGGGTAGTCGGTATAGCCTTCCGCGCCGCCGCCGTAGAAGCTCTCCGGACGCTGCGGGTTCAGCGCCGCTTTGTGCTTCAGACGGGCAACCAGATCCGGGTTGGCGATAAAGTCGCGGCCGAAAGCCACGGCGTCAATCAGCCCTTTGCTAATCAGATCGTTAGCCTTTTCAACCGTGTAGGCACCCGCTCCGATGATGGCGCCCGGGAAGCGGTCGCGAACCTTCTGACGGAACTCATCGCTGTACGGCTGGCCGCCGGCCCAGTCCGGCTCGGACATGTGCAGGTAGGCGATGCCGCGTTTAGCCAGCTCTTCAATCAGATACAGGGCGTCGGCTTCTTCGTTCGGGCCGTTATCGACGTTCTGGAAGCTACCGATTGGCGATACGCGGATACCGATGCGATCGGCGCTCCACTCTTTACTGACCGCATCAACCACTTCCAGCACCAGGCGAGCGCGGTTTTCAACGCTGCCGCCGTATTGATCGCTACGCTGGTTAGAGGTTGGTGACAGGAACTGGTGCAGCAGGTAGCCGTGGGCCGAGTGCAGCTCAACGAGATCGAAGCCGGCGTCGCGAGCGTTGCCTACCGCCTGGCGGAAGTCGTTGACGATCCCCGGGATCTCATCGAGCTCCAGCGCGCGCGGCATCGAGGTATCGGCGCGCACGGCGTGGCCGTTCTCATCGCGCAGCGACGTACGGGTGCCGGCGCTGATTGCGGAAGGCGCAACTGGCGCCGCGCCGCCTGGCTGCAGGCTGTTATGCGAGATACGACCGGTGTGCCACAGCTGTACGGCAATATGTCCCGCTTCGCCGTGAACGCCAGCGGTGATTTTCTGCCAGGCCGCGATCTGTTCAGGGCTGTGCAGACCCGGGGCGCCGGCATAGCCTTTAGCCTGGGCGGAGATCTGCGTCGCTTCCGAAATAATCAGTCCCGAGCTGGTGCGTTGACGGTAATACTCGGCCATCAGCGGAGTAGGGATGTCGCCGGGCTCAATGCTGCGCAGGCGGGTTAACGGAGCCATAAACACGCGGTTAGGTACGGTGACCGCACCCACTTTCAACGGGGTAAATAATTTTGATTCGGACATAATGATTCCTGAGTAGACCGGTCGTCTTGAAATGGGTTAAATAAAAACGCCTGTTAAACGCCAGGCGCGGCAATAATACTTTTGGCGTGGGCAAGGGCGCTTTCAAGCGGCGTTGCGCTGCGCGTAATCTTGGCCTGCAGGTTGGCGCCCAGCCACAGGGAGTAGAGCACCTGCGACAGCGTTAACGCGTCACCGCTGAAGACCAGGCTGCCTTCCTGACGGCCCTTTTCCAGCGCTTCGCCAAGCAGCGAAATAATCTGGCTGGCGCCTTTATCCATCTCGGTACGCATCGACTCCGACAGATCGCAAACTTCCGCCGACAGCTTCACCGTCAGGCAGCCGCTGATAATGCCCTGCTGGCAAAACTGGGTCAGCGTCTGCTGATAGTAGGCCAGCAGACGGTCGCGATAGTTGCCTTCGCCGTGGGCGAAATGCTCCACCAGCCGCTGCAGATAGCCAGCGTAGTGATGTTCCAGCAGCGCAACCCCGTAAGCTTCCTTCGAGCGAAAATAGTGGTAGAAAGAGCCTTTCGGCACTTCCGCCGTTTTCAGCAGTTCGCTCAGGCCCATTCCGGTAAAGCCGCGGTGCATGCACAGCTGTTCGCCGGTGGCCAGGAGATGTTCGCGGGTATCGCATTCGCTATGTTTGTTCATGCCGCTCACTGTAGTAGACCGATTGGTCTAATGCAAGCGCTAATTTTAAATGATGCGCGGCGCAGAGGCTGAGCAACAAAAGTTGCCAACCGCGGATGAAACGTCTTCAATGAAAGAGAGAACGAGGTGACTGGAGGCGTGAGGTGGCAGAGCAGCTGGAGTTTTTCCCGGTACAGAGCCCGTGCCGGGGAATTTGTCAGTCGGACGAACGCGGCTACTGTCGCGGCTGTTTGCGCAGCCGCGAGGAGCGCTTCGGCTGGCAAACGATGAGCGACGTACAAAAGCAGGACGTTCTGCGGCTGTGTCGTCAGCGTCTGTTGCGCAAATTACGCGCGGCTAAGGCAGAAACAGCGGAAGAACCGCAGCAACCCTCACTGTTTTAATGGCAAAAATGGGTATACTCAAAGCACTTTTTTGTTGAGGACGTTGTTATGGTTCAGCGTATTGCTATGGCCCCGCAGGGGCCGGAATTCTCGCGTTTTGTTATGGGCTACTGGCGTTTAATGGACTGGAAAATGTCCGCGAAAGAGCTGGTTGGCTTTATTGAGCAGCACCTGGATTTAGGCGTCACAACCGTCGATCATGCGGATATTTACGGCGACTATCAGTGCGAGGCGGCGTTTGGTGAAGCGCTGAAGCTGGCTCCGCATCTGCGTAGCCGGATGGAGATCGTCAGCAAATGCGGCATCGCCACGATGGCGCGCGCGGAAAACACCATTGGTCACTACATTACCGATCGCGACCATATTGTGCTCAGCGCCGAGCAGTCGCTGCGCAACCTGGCTACCGACCACCTGGATCTGCTGCTGATTCATCGCCCGGACCCGCTGATGGATGCCGATGAGGTCGCCGAAGCCTTCCTCGCGCTGCACCACAGCGGCAAGGTGCGCCACTTCGGCGTCTCTAACTTCACGCCGGCCCAGTTTACCCTGCTGCAATCGCGTCTGCCGTTTACGCTGTCGACTAACCAGCTGGAAATCTCTCCGGTGCATCAGCCGCTGCTGCTGGACGGCACCTTAGATCAGCTGCAGCAGTTGCGGATCAGGCCGATGGCGTGGTCCTGCCTGGGCGGCGGTCGTCTGTTTAATGATGCAAGCTTCCAGCCGCTGCGCGATGAGCTGGCCCGGGTTGCCCAGGAGCTGAATGCCGAAAGCATCGAGCAGGTGGTTTACGCGTGGATCCTGCGCCTGCCGTCGCAGCCGCTGCCGATTATCGGCTCCGGAAAAATTGAGCGCGTCCGCTCCGCGCTGGTAGCGGAAAAGCTGAATATGTCCCGTCAGCAGTGGTTCCGCATCCGCAAAGCCGCGCTGGGATACGACGTCCCGTAAGCGCAGCCAGAGCGCTCGCGGCGCCGGTGATCTACCCGATAAACCCGGATACGGCCCGCGCCGCTATCCGGGTTTTTTTTCAGCGCCAGCGCCAGCGCCTCACGCCGTTCTCTCTTCTATCGTTCCGGCAACCGGGGCCTGCTCCAGCTGCGACAGCGCGCAGTAGAGGCGCCAGATAACCGCCGCCAGCTCCTTTGCCGCCGGCTGGTGGTGATGATTAAGCGTGTCGCAAATGCGCTGCAGCTCCAGCAGCGTTGACGCCAGCGGCCGCTGCTGAACGCCGCGCTCGCTCATCACGTCCCGCAGCAGGCTGATGCACAGATCGCGCACCTGAGAGAGCGGGTCGGAGCGGGTTTCCCATTCCCGGAGCTGCCACACCACGTGCGAACAGTTAAGCAGCACAACTCCCCAGCGCAGCAGCCAGCGGCGCGCCAGAGCATCCTGGCTGTTGCTCAGCTGGCTGATATGGTGATAAACCAGAGACTCAAACTCGTGCTCACTGTGCTGCGGATGGCGGGTAAGTTGGTCGACAAAGTGACGCCGTAACGCTTTGATGTGGCGACGGCTCTTGCGCGCATCCGAGCCCGGACTTATCACCGCGAAGGCAAGCCAGGCAAGGCCTACGCCGATGATTTTCCCGAGGTTATCGTTAAGGAATGCGGCAAAGTCGTACACCGGCGGGTTGGTCACCGAAATAAACGAGCCCATAAATACGATCAGCTGTCCCCACAGGCCCGCCAGCTTCGGCATCTGCAGCTTGAGCAGCTGCATGGTGGTGAGCAGCGGAAAAAGAAACAGCAAAAATTGCCATAAATCGGTTATCTGCACCATCAGGCCGAACTTCACCACGAAGCTGAACAGTGAAAGTAGCACCAGAGTGCGCATCAGTAGCGTCAGCGATTTAAACGGTGAGGGCGAGACGGAGTAGAGCACGCAGCAGATGGCGGCGAGGGTGAGCGCGGCGGCGCTGGACTGCCACTGGGTGCTAATGCCCCAGGCCCCGACCATCACCAGCGCGCAGAAGGTTCGCACGCCGTTCCACAGCGCTTCCGCCTGGTCGGTGTGGCGGGCCAGCGCGGGTGCCGAAGGGACGTTGAATTCGGTCACCGCCGTCGCGTTTTCCACCCGCGCTATCCAGCGGCTGCTCCGCAGATAGAGGCGGCAGAAGTAGCGCAGACGCATCCAGAACGCCAGATGCCGATAGTCGGCGGCGGTCCCGGGCGCCAGCGGGGCAATAATGCGGGCGACGGAGTAGAGATCGGCGCGCGGGCTGACCAGCTCGCTCAGCAGGGTCTCCAGCACCGCGCGAGTATTTTTTGGCGCATCGGGCCAGTTGACCAGCAACCGGCGCAGGCTGGAGATGACGCTGGTCATACGCAGCTGCTGGTGCAGCAAATAGTTCAGCAGCGGGTTCTGCCGGCGGAAGCGGTAGTGGCTCCAGAAGGCCTGAATACGCAGCAGGTTCATGGTAAGGATCTGACCAATAACGCTTTCGTGGGCGGTGCGAATCGCATCTGTGGTTTCTGGCACCCACAGCAGGCTGGCATGCTCCAGCAGGCGGGCGTGCATA
This sequence comes from Klebsiella sp. 18074, assembly GCF_902705905.1. Taxonomy (NCBI): domain Bacteria; kingdom Pseudomonadati; phylum Pseudomonadota; class Gammaproteobacteria; order Enterobacterales; family Enterobacteriaceae; genus Klebsiella; species Klebsiella sp. 18074. The sequence goes on from NZ_CACSIS010000013.1 coordinate 135,181, forward strand.
TTTTTCAGCGCCGTCAGCAGCGTGGTGCCGTCGGAGGTGCTGGGCAGAATCATCATCATGACCCCGCCGCAAAGGATCCCGACAATGACTTCACAAACGCGCGACTGGGCAATAGTCCACAGCTCGTTGGCGTCGGTCACGTTGATGACCGGGAAGGCAATAATGGCGCAGGTATAGCCGGCAAGCTGGAAAGCGTAGGCCACGTTGTTGGTGTACATCGCGCAGGCCCAGGTGCAGACCGCGATCCACGCCGAGATGCTGAATAAAAACAGCCACGGATCGTTCAGCGTATGGCCGGCCAGCAGCAGGGCGGCGCAGGCGCCGAGCAGGCTGCCGGCGATGCGGCCAAAGCTTTTGCTGATAACGCCGCCGACGGTAGGAAAGCTGACCACCGCCGCCGAGGTCATCGCCCAGTAGGGTTCGTCCAGGTTCAGCCAGTAGGCAACGCTCAGCGCCAGGCACATGGCAATGCCGTTGCGCAGGGCGTACCGCCACTGCGCCCGGCTGGCCTTAACCCACGGAAGCGCGCGCCACGTCAGGGCCTGAACGTTCACTATGGGCGGCCAATGGAGACGGTGCAGGTGGTACCGGAGATAAGCGTTATCTCCGGCGGCAGGCCGCTCAACTCGATGCGTACCGGCACTCGCTGGGCCAGGCGAACCCAGGGAATATTCGGTTTAATATCCGCCACCAGCCCGGTGCCGCTTTCAACGCTTTGGTCAACAATGGCGCGGCCAATGCTGGAGACGTGACCTTGTAACTTTTCCTTGCTGCTATACAGAATAACCTCGGCGCTATCGCCGGCGCGGATATGGCGCAGCTTGGTTTCTTCAAAATAGCCAATAACATAGAACGAATGGCTGTCTACCAGCGCGAACAGAGGGCGGCCAACGGAGGCGTAGTCCCCCACGCGGGTGGAGAGATTGGTGACCCAGCCATCAACCGGCGCCTTAATCACGGTCTGGCTGAGCTGCCACTGGGCGTGTTCGAGGCTGGCCTGGGCGACGCCGGTTACGGCTTTGGCCGCCTCGAGGACCGCGTTCGCGGTACTCAGCGCGGTGCCGGCGCTTTCAAGATCTTCGGCGGAAATCACGTTGCGTGACAGATCCCGGCGGCGGGCGGCGTCGCTGGTGGCCTTCGACTGCGCGACCTTAGCTTTCGCCAGCTCGGCGCGGGTTTTAGCCAACTGCGCCTGGGCGTCGAGTAGGGCAATACGGTAGGGGGTGTCATCGATCGTAAACAGCACGTCCCCGGCCTTCACCAGTTGGTTATCGCGGACGTTGAGCTGCAGAATGCTGCCGGAGACCTGAGGCGTGATGCCGACCTGCTCGGCGCGCACCTTGCCGTCGCGGGTCCACGGCGATTGGGTGTAGTAGTTCCAGACCAGCCAGGCGGCAATAATCGCCAGCGCAACAATCAGTAAAGTTGAGAAGTATTTTAGTTTTTTCATTGAGTTAACATTACCAGACGGTCAACAGAACCAGTGCAAGACACACTGAAAGCGCAAACAGGGAGAGATCCATCAGCAGCGGGTGCCAGATGTCGCCGGCGTACATCCAGTCGCGCAGCTGACGATGCAGCACCAGCCAGAGAAAGAATCCCAGCAGGACGGCTTTAAACAAGGGGGGAAAATAGATAGAAGCGCCAAACACCAGGTCCTGGAGCGACAATCCGCAAGCGTTAAGACTCAGTTTCACAAGCAAAAATCCTTTGCCGTTGCAGGGAGAATGTCAGGTAATGCTATTATTTGCATTGTAAATCATTGTTTTCATATTAGTGAATCAGGTAATTCATTTGTTTTGATTATTTAAATGCTGCACACTATTCTAAAATCAGTATAATAACTTAGCAAGCTAATTATAAGGAGATGAAATTGGAATCGCCACTGGGTTCTGATCTGGCACGTTTAGTGCGCGTCTGGCGCGCGCTGATCGACCATCGCCTGAAACCTCTGGAGTTAACGCAGACGCACTGGGTCACGCTGCATAACATCCATCAGCTGCCGCCTGAGCAGTCTCAGATTCAACTGGCGAAAGCCATCGGAATTGAGCAGCCCTCTTTGGTGCGTACGCTGGATCAGCTGGAGGAGAAAGGTCTTATTTCTCGCCAGACCTGCGCCAACGACCGGCGAGCGAAGCGTATTCGGTTGACGGAAAAAGCAGAGCCGTTGATCAATGATATGGAAGAGGTTATCAGCAAAACGCGCGATGAAATTCTGGCCGGCGTCTCGACGCAAGAGGTTGAAATGCTGCTCGGTTTGATTCGCAAACTGGAACACAATATTCTGGACCTCCAGGCAAAAGATTAACCTGTCCGGGCCTTGATCTCTCAAGGCCCTTCATCTTTTACTTCGCTTCACTCCACTCGACGACGCCATTTTTCGCTTCATACATTGCCGTACCCGCCCGCTTCACGCACTCCTCGGCGCTCAGACTACCGTCAAAGGCGGCTCAATAAAAACACGCTGTGCTGTACGGTTTCATCGCGTGGGGCTGACGATCTCGCAGTAATAAAATAGGGCCTGAAGTGATAGCAATTGCAGAGACGCAAAGATAGGGCGGTTAAATTAGCGGTTTATATTAGAGGCGGCGGCTGTTTAATTAGCCGTCTTTGCCAGGTTAATATTCTGCTGAAATAATGCGGCCCCGCAAGGCCGCATGAAAAAATACTAACGCGGGGAAACGGTGACCTGGCTGCCGCTGCCGGCAATCGCCACGCGCTGGCCAACGGAGAACGGGGTGCTGCCCTGTTTCTGGACCACCAGAATGGTGTTGCCATCGTCCTTACGGATTTCCAGCTCGACGCCCTGCGTTTTATTCATTGCGCCCTGGACGCCCTGACCGGCTACGCCGCCCGCCACTGCGCCTGCTGCCGTTGCCAGCGAACGGCCCGTGCCGCCACCGACGGTATTACCGAGGAATCCACCCAGAACTGCGCCGCCGATAGCACCGATGGCGTTGCTGTCATCGCCGCTTTGGATCTGCACCGCGCGGGTATGAACGATGGTGCCGTAAGTCACGCTCTGGACCTGTTTGGCTTCGGATGCGGAGTAAACATCACCGGAAAGGCCGCTGCTGCTCACGCAGCCCGCAAGAGTAAAACCAATCATCGAGACAGCCAAAACACGTAAAATCATTTATGAATCTCCTTCACCAAATAGTGTTCTGTTGAACGTCCATGTGGTCAATTATATGGTATTTAAGCGTCGGCTGGCATAGCTTCCGCATGGACAATACAAAAAATAATAAGCACAGACGTCTTAACCGTAGCTAAACGTACGCGCTTTACGCGAAGCGCCGCGTTGATAACCACGAGGCTTCGGGCTTCTCTGCTCAGGCTTTGGCACCGTTTGAAAGCGGCTAAAACCTGATTATCTGACAGCTGGAATGATTTAAGGTTTATCCGTTTTAGTGTTAAAAAAAATTATTGTCCCATAGCAATGACCCCGTCTTTATGATGGAGTGTCGCTATATACCAGAGTCATGGAATGAAGGAAGGCGTATGAAATCAGGTCGCTTTATTGGCGTAATGTCCGGCACCAGCCTGGATGGCATCGACGTTGTTCTGGCGGTAATTAATGAAAGTATTGTGGCCCAGCAGGCCAGCCTGTCCTATCCCATCCCTGTTGCTATAAAAGAAGAGATTCTGGCCATCTGTCAGGGACAGACGCTCACCTTATCGCAGCTGGGGCAGCTTGATACGCGCCTGGGGCGGCTGTTTTCCGATGCTGTGCGGGCGTTAATGCGCCAGGAGAATCTGCAAGCCTCGGAGATTGTTGCGATTGGCTGCCACGGCCAGACGGTCTGGCACGAGCCGTTGGGCGATGCGCCTAATACCCTGCAGCTCGGCGACAACAACCAGATTGCTGCCCATACCGGCATCACGGTAGTGGGGGATTTTCGCCGTCGCGATATGGCGCTTGGAGGCCAGGGCGCGCCGCTGGTTCCTGCCTTTCACCATGCGCTGCTGGCCCATCCGGTCGAGCGCAGGATGGTGCTCAACGTTGGCGGTATCGCTAATCTCTCGCTGCTGGCTCCCGGCCTGCCGGTACGCGGCTACGACACCGGTCCGGGCAACATGCTGATGGACGCGTGGATCTGGCGCCAGTGCGGCAAGCCGTACGATAAAGATGCGCAATGGGCCAGTGAAGGTAAGGTGCTGCTGCCGCTGCTGCAGGAGATGCTCAGCGATCCGTGGTTTGCGCTGCCCGCGCCGAAGAGTACCGGTCGCGAATACTTCAACTACGGCTGGCTGGCGCGGCATCTGGCGCGCTATCCCGGCGTTAGCGCACAGGACGTTCAGACCACCCTGACGGAGCTTACCGCAGTGACGATCGCCGAACAGGTGCTGCTCAGCGGCGGCTGCGAGCGGCTGCTGGTGTGCGGCGGCGGGGCCCGTAATCCGCTGCTGATGGCGCGGCTGGCGGCGCTGCTGTCGGGTACGGAGGTGTCTACCACCGACGCGGCGGGGATCAGCGGTGACGATATGGAAGCGCTGGCCTTTGCGTGGCTGGCGTGGCGGACTATCTCCGGGCTGCCCGGCAACCTGCCGTCGGTGACCGGCGCCAGTGAAGCCTCCATCCTTGGCGCTATTTTCCCGGCGAATGCGCCGCAGAATCAGAGTTAACTGAATTCGCTCTATTTTATTAACCGGTAAACTGGATCTAGTGAGTGGAGGGTCAACACCCTCCTGGACCGGGAAAGTCGAAGGCAACCAAATGAAAAAAATCCTTATCGCAGTGATCCCTTTTATGCTCGCAGGCTGCAGCTATTACAATCAGTTTGCCGAGCGCATGCAGACCGATACGCTGGAGTATCAGTGCGATCAGAAACCGCTGACCGTTCATCTCAATAACGTCCGCCAGCAGGTGAGCTTCATTTACGATAACCAGCAGTTGAATCTTCAGCAGGGGCTCTCGGCGTCGGGGGCTCGCTACACCGACGGTGTATACGTCTTCTGGTCAAAAGGCGACGGCGCTACCGTCTACAAGCACGACCGCGTGGTGCTGGAAAACTGCCAGCTACAAACCGCCAAACGTTGAGATTTCCGTCCCGGGGGCGCACAATAACGCCACCCGAAGACTCTTTTCTCAATGGCCATGTCAGACAACGACGAATTGCAGCAAATCGCGCATCTGCGCCGAGAGTATACCCGTGGCGGCCTGCGTCGCCACGATCTTCCCGCTGAACCGCTGACGCTGTTTGAGCGTTGGCTCCGACAGGCCTGCGATGCCCGCCTGGCCGACCCCACGGCGATGGTGGTGGCCACCGTTGATGACAGCGGCCAGCCCTACCAGCGCATCGTGCTGCTAAAGCACTATGACGAAAAGGGGCTGGTGTTTTATACCAACCTCGGCAGCCGCAAAGCGCACCAGATCGAAAAAAATCCCCGCGTCAGCCTGCTGTTTCCGTGGCATATGCTGGAGCGCCAGGTGATGGTCACCGGCAAAGCTGAACGTCTGTCGACGCTGGAAGTGGTGAAATACTTCCACAGCCGCCCGCGCGATAGCCAGATCGGCGCCTGGGTCTCCCAGCAGTCGAGCCGTATTTCTGCCCGCGGCATCCTTGAAAGCAAATTCCTTGAGCTGAAGCAAAAGTTCCAGCAGGGCGAAGTGCCGCTGCCGAGCTTCTGGGGCGGGTTCCGCGTCAACATCGAGCAGATGGAGTTCTGGCAGGGCGGCGAGCATCGTCTGCACGATCGTTTTCTGTACCAGCGGCAAAACGAAGGCTGGCAAATCGACCGTCTGGCGCCATAAAGGGCGCAAAATGTTGTTTTAAGCGCTGGTGCTACGTTCCCCGGCGCTTTATTCTATAGGCTTCATTTTTCACGCTGCATCGTAGCCATCCGTGCCTGCTCGCTCCGGTAGCTTACCCGCGTAAGCGCCAGAGGATCCCCACGCTTGCCGCTGTGATGCAGCCTGAATCATTTTGTGCAGTATTTTTTCGCGTCTGGCGAAAAGTCGTGTACCGGCAAAGGTGCAGTCGTTTATACATGGAGAATTTGATGGCAAGCAGTAACTTGATTAAACAATTGCAAGAGCGGGGGCTGGTAGCCCAGGTGACGGACGAGGAAGCGTTAGCAGAGCGACTGGCGCAAGGCCCGATCGCGCTCTATTGCGGCTTCGATCCTACCGCCGACAGCTTGCATTTGGGGCATCTTGTTCCATTGTTATGCCTGAAACGCTTCCAGCAGGCAGGCCATAAGCCTGTGGCGCTGGTGGGTGGTGCGACCGGTCTGATTGGCGACCCGAGCTTTAAAGCCGCCGAGCGTAAACTGAACACCGAAGACACGGTGCAGGAGTGGGTTGATAAAATTCGCAAACAGGTCGCGCCTTTCCTCGACTTTGACTGCGGTGACAACTCGGCTATTGCCGCGAATAACTACGACTGGTTTGGCGGCATGAACGTGCTGACCTTCCTGCGTGATATCGGCAAGCATTTCTCCGTAAATCAGATGATCAATAAAGAAGCGGTTAAGCAGCGTCTGAACCGTGACGATCAGGGCATCTCCTTTACCGAGTTCTCCTACAACCTGCTGCAGGGCTATGACTTCGCGTGCCTGAACGAACTGCACGGGGTTGCGCTGCAAATCGGTGGTTCGGATCAGTGGGGTAACATTACCTCCGGTATTGACCTGACCCGTCGCCTGCATCAGAACCAGGTATTTGGTCTGACCGTTCCGCTGATCACCAAAGCGGACGGCACCAAGTTCGGTAAGACCGAAGGTGGCGCGGTATGGCTGGATCCGAAGAAAACCAGTCCGTACAAATTCTATCAGTTCTGGATCAACACTGCGGATGCCGACGTTTATCGCTTCCTGAAGTTCTTCACCTTTATGGAGATTGACGAGATCAATGCCCTCGAGGAAGAAGACAAGAACAGCGGTAAGGCTCCGCGCGCGCAGTACGTGCTGGCGGAACTGGTTACGCGTCTGGTTCACGGTGAAGAGGGCCTGATCGCCGCTAAACGCATTACCGAGAGCCTGTTTAACGGCAACCTGAGCGAGCTGAGTGAAGCGGACTTCGAGCAGCTGGCGCAGGACGGCGTGCCGATGATTGAAATGGAACAGGGCGCCGACCTGATGCAGGCGCTGGTGGATTCCGAGCTTCAGCCATCCCGTGGCCAGGCGCGTAAAACCATCGCCTCCAACGCGGTGACCATCAACGGTGAAAAACAGGCCGACCCGGAGTATGTCTTCGTTGATGGCGACCGCCTGTTTGGTCGCTATACCTTACTGCGCCGCGGTAAGAAAAATTACTGTCTGGTCTGCTGGAAGTAATTGCGTAAAGGCAGGGGCGTGGGAAACCACGCCCCTTATTTTTTGCTGTCAGGTATCCAAGATGAAGAATATCCTCGCCATCCAGTCCCACGTTGTGTTTGGTCATGCCGGCAACAGCGCCGCCGAGTTTCCGATGCGCCGCCTTGGCGCCAACGTCTGGCCCCTCAACACCGTGCAGTTCTCAAACCATACCCAGTACGGTAAATGGACCGGCTGCGTTATGCCGCCGGCGCACCTGAGCGAAATCGTACAGGGCATCGCTGATATTGATCAGCTTCAGCGCTGCGACGCGGTGCTCAGCGGCTATCTGGGTTCGGCGGAACAGGGCGAACATATTCTCGGGATTGTTCGTCAGGTGAAAGCGGCCAATCCGGCGGCAAAGTATTTTTGCGATCCGGTGATGGGCCATCCTGAAAAGGGCTGTATCGTCGCGCCGGGCGTGGCCGAGTTTCACGTGCGCCATGCGCTGCCTGCCAGCGACATTATCGCGCCGAATCTACTGGAGCTGGAAATTCTCTGCGAGCATCCGGTGGCGAACGTCAGCGAAGCGGTGGCCGCCGCGCGCGAGCTGATTGCTCAGGGGCCGGAAGTGGTGCTGGTGAAGCATCTGTCGCGCGCCGGGATTAGCATGGATCGTTTTGAAATGCTGCTGGTGACGCGTGACGAAGCCTGGCATATCAGCCGTCCGCTGGTGGACTTTGGCCTGCGTCAGCCGGTAGGCGTGGGGGATGTGACCAGCGGCCTGCTGCTGGTGAAGCTGCTGCAGGGAGCCAGCCTGCGCGATGCGCTGGAGCACGTTACCGCTGCGGTATACGAAATTATGCTGGCGACTAAAGGAATGCAGGAGTATGAGCTGCAGGTCGTGGCGGCGCAGGATCGCATTGCGCAGCCGGAGCATCTCTTCAGCGCCACGCAGCTCTAGGCGCCGATAGCCTGCCCGGAATCGCGTCCGGGCAGGGACATCAATCTTACTTCAGACCTTCCGCTTCCAGCGCAGCCGCCACCGACGGGCGCGCGGCGATGTGCTTCATCCACGCCCCGATATGACGATAGCCTTCCATATTCAGCTTCACCGCGTACGCCCAGCGCAGTACGGTAAACAGGTAGCCATCGGCGATGGTGAAGCGATGGCCGTTGAGCCACTGCTTATCCTGCAGCGATTCGTCAATATACTGCAGCTTCTTCTCCAGCTGCGCGCGTACCGTCGGTTTGTAATCCTCCGGCGTATCCGGACGAAACAGCGGGGTGAAGCCTTTGTGCAGCTCGGTGGCAACATAGTTGAGCCATTCCAGAGTCTGGTAGCGGGCAACGGTGCCCACCGGAGCCAGCAGCTGCCGGTCCGGGACGCGGTCGGCAATGTACTGCATAATCGCCACCCCTTCCGTTAGCAGCAGTTCGTCGTCAAGCAGCAGCGCCGGAACCTGGCCTTTCGGGTTAATCAGCAGGTAATCATCCCCGTTTTCAAGGCGTTTTTTCATCACGTCAACACCCTGTAAGGTGAAATCCAGCCCGCTTTCGCGCAGGGCGATATGCGAAGCAAGAGAACAGGCGCCGGGTTTGTAGAACAGTTTCATCGGTAACTCCTCGTGGCTGCAGTTTTCTGTATGTTAGTCCGCCCACGGGCAAAAAAAAAGCCGCTAACGGAAGGTTAGCGGCTAAATTAAAGGGTTTTCCCGACGCGATTAGGCGGTTGCGGTCTCGCGCTCTTTCGCGACGCTATCGTCGTCCAGAGTCATACGATTCAGCTTCGGTGCCATCAGCAGCATCAGCGCGGCGATAACGGCCGTCACGATTCCAATCTGCATGAAGACGTGGCCGTAAACGTTCAGAGAGACCAGCGGGTCGGTTACGTTTTCCGGAACGGCCATCAGGTTAGCAATCTTACCGGCAATAATTGCCGCACCCGCGGTGGTCAGGAACCAGCTGCCCATGATGAAGCCCATCAGACGCTGCGGAACCAGCTGGGCAACCATTGCCAGGCCGAGGCCGGAAATCATCAGCTCGCCGATACTCTGCAGCGCGTAGCTCAGGATCAGCCAGTTTACCGACACGATACCGGCATCGCTGGCGAACTTGGTGCCCAGCGGCAGCACCAGGAATGCGCCAGAGCACAGGATCATACCGATAGCGAACTTGTGCGGCATCGGCAGACGGTCGCCCATCTTGTTATAGATGGCGGCCAGAATCGGGCTACCGACCATGATCCAGAACGGGTTCAGCGCCTGGAACTGCTCCGGCTGGAAGCTGATACCCAGAATAGCGTGCTCAACGTTACGGATGGCGAAGAAGTTCAGGGAGGTCGGCATCTGGCTGTACAGCACGAAGAAGACGATCGCCTGGAGCATCAGAATAAAGGCCACAATCATTTTACGACGTGCGGCGCCTTGCATGCCCATGGCTTCTTTAGCAAAGATAATCACGATACCCAGCGCAACCACGCCCAGAACCATACGGGCGATGCCCTGGTTGTGCAGCAGCCAGGTGGCAATTACCACCAGGATAACCACGCCCACGATAGTCGCCAGCAGTTTGCCGTAATGAACCGGCGCGAAGTCGGGTTTAGAACCGTAGTTTTTCACCCATTTCTTGCAGAACATAAAGTTCACAAGCGTAATCAGCATGCCGACAAAGCTCAGGGAGAAGGCGATACTCCAGCCGAACTTCGCTGCCAGCCACGGAGTAGCCAGCATCGAGAAGAACGAACCGATGTTGATGGACATATAGTACATGGTAAATGCACCGTCCAGACGCGGGTCGTCTTTCTCATAGCAGGTAGAGAGCAGGGAGGACGGGTTCGCCTTAAACAGGCCGTTACCGACGGCGATAGTCGCCATACCCATATAAACGATAGCGGCGTCATGTCCGGAGTACGCGACCAGCGCGTAGCCGATCGCCAGGACGATAGTACCCAGCATAATGACGCGCTTGGTGCCGAGCACTTTATCGCCCAGCCAGCCGCCGATAGCCACGAGGCCGTAGACCAGCGCGCTGAAGGAGGAGAAGAGTGTAATAGAATCCGCTTCTGACATACCCAGCTGTTTGACCAGGTAAACGGCCATGATCCCTTGCAGGCCGTAATAACCAAAACGCTCCCATAATTCGATCGAGAAGATCAGATAGAACGATTTCGGCTGTTTGAAAGCGTTCAAACTCACGCTTTCTGCTGGTTTATTGTTTGCAGTTGACACATATACCTCTTTTTTTACATCCCATATTAACGGGGGGTGTTCGGGGCGCAATCTTCGATGACCGCCGCCTTTATAGTTATTCTGGAGGGAAAACGGCAGGTAATGTTCACTATCCTGACCTTTCAGGCAATACCTTTGTAATAATCTGTTACACATAACCAATGCATTATAATACGCCGGTCATTCAAATGTTATGCAGAGTTAAACTTCACCATTTTGATATTGGTGATATTTTTATCTGTCTGCATCCGCAGGGTGGTGCATAAAGGCGATATATTCTGCTGATTAGCCTTGAATCCAGTGATATAGGCCATAATCCTAAAAAATGATGGGGTATTGTCCTGACATACAGGGCTGCGCTATTGCAATTGCTGGCTTTCGTTATCAGATGAGTAACAACAAATTAACATAAAGTTGCGTAGATGATCTGGATCACAAATGTATAGAAATTTTTTCGTCGAAAAAAATGATTAACCTGGCTGAGCGTTATATAAGCAGAGTATTGCCCTGTTAACAGGCGAGACTATGGCGGAATTGGCAGGGTGGGAAGGAGCTAAACAGTACCATTACCCCAGGAAGGGTAATGGCGTTATTCAGGTTCAGGCAGCGTAGACCTTCTCTTTAAACTCGCAGAGGTCCTCAATCAGGCAGGAACCGCAGCGCGGCTTGCGGGCAATGCAGGTGTAGCGCCCGTGGAGAATAAGCCAGTGGTGGCAGTCCACCTTAAACTCGGCGGGAACCACCTTCAGCAGCTTATCTTCAACCTGCTCGACGTTCTTACCCGGGGCAAATTGCGTCCGGTTGCACACGCGGAAAATATGCGTATCGACCGCTATGGTCGGCCAGCCGAAGGCGGTATTGAGCACCACGTTGGCGGTTTTGCGCCCGACGCCGGGCAGCGCTTCCAGCGCGGCTCTGTCCTCCGGGACTTCGCCATTATGCTGCTCCAGCAGGATCCGGCAGGTCTTAATGACGTTTTCGGCCTTGCTGTTAAACAGGCCGATGGTTTTGATATATGACTTAACCCCGTCGACGCCAAGGTCGAGCATCGCCGCCGGAGTATTGGCGACCGGATAGAGCTTTGCCGTCGCCTTATTGACGCTGACGTCGGTCGCCTGCGCCGAGAGCAGCACCGAGATCAGCAGCTCAAACGGCGAGCTGAAGTTGAGCTCGGTGGTGGGATGCGGATCGTTATCCCGCAGACGGGTCAGAATTTCCAGACGTTTACTCTTATTCATCAGGCTTTCCCTGCGGCATCAGAGGGCACGACGACCGGGGCTTCGGCGATTGCCGCCCGAGCCTTGCGCTGTTTGCTGCGCTCATCGATGAGATATTTGACCGCCAGCATCATCCCGAGGCCGATAAACGCCCCTGGGGGTAGCATCGCCAGCAGGAACGGGGTGTCGGTATGGAAGACTTCGATGCGCAGCGCTTTTGCCCAGCCGCCGAGCAGGCGATCGGCGCCGTCAAACAGCGTACCGTTACCAATGATTTCACGCAGCGAGCCGAGGACAAACATGGCGCTGGTGGCCCCCATGCCAATCGAGAAACCATCCAGCGCCGAAAGGGCCGGGCCCTTTTTCGCCGCGAAGGCCTCGGCGCGACCGACGACAATACAGTTGGTCACAATCAGCGGGATAAAAATCCCCAGCGACTGGTAGAGGCCGTAGGCGTAGGCGTTAATCAGCATCTGCACGACGCTCACCACCGAGGCGATGATCATCACGTAAATAGGAATACGGATCTCGGCCGGCGTCCAGCGGCGCAGGCTGGAGATGGTCAGGTTGGTCAGGGTCAGCACCAAAGTGGTTGCCAGCCCTAGCCCCAGCGCGTTGGTGGCAGTTGAGGTCACGGCGAGCAGAGGACACATCCCCAGCAGCTGGACCAGCGCCGAGTTGTTTTTCCACAACCCCTGGACAATAACGTCTTTTACTTCGCTCATGGTCTAGTCTCCACAGGCGGTGAATTCGGGAATCTGCGTTGGCAGCGTTTGTGCGTACAGGCCGGCGCGCTTAACCGCGTTGACGACCGCGCGCGGCGTAATGGTCGCACCGGTAAACTGGTCAAAATCACCGCCGTCTTTCTTAACTGCCCAGCGGCTGTCGCTCTGTCCATGAATAACTTTGCCGGCAAAATGGGTGATCCAGTCAGAAAGACGCAGCTCAATTTTATCCCCGAGGCCCGGCGTTTCGTGATGCTCGGTGACTCGGGTGCCGAGGACGGTGCCTTTAAAATCTGCGGCGACCAGCAGCTGAATCGCCCCGGAGTAGCCGTCCGGCGCGGTGGTTTCCATGATCGCGCCCACCGGAATGTCGTTATTTTTAGCGATCCAGATCTTATGCTGCCCTTTGCCAAGCGCCGGGGCGGAGGCCAGATAGCAGCTCTTCAGCAGATCGTTATTATACAGCTCTGCCGGCAGAACCTGGTCAAAGAGCGCTTTTTGCTGCCTGGATGCCTGATCTTCAATCGTCGATTTGGTCAGCTCATTGATAGCCGCCGTCAGGCCAGTGGAGCCGGCGGCGAAAAGTGCCAGCGTGATGCCGTGTTTGCGCATGCTTTTTAACATGACGGGTCCTCAGCGGTGGCCGTACGCGCGGGGGCGCGTGTAGTAATCAATCAACGGAACGGTAATGTTCGCCAGCAGCACGGCGAAGGCTACGCCGTCAGGATAGCCGCCGAAGCTGCGAATCAGCCAGACCAGCAGGCCCGCCAGCGCGCCGAAAATAAGGCGCCCGCGGTTGGTGGTGGAGGCGGTTACCGGATCCGTCAGAATAAAGAACGCGCCGAGCATGGTGGCGCCGGATAGCAGATGGATCTGCGGCGCGGCCAGGCTCTGCGGCGAGAAAAACCAGCCGAGCGTGGAGCAGACGGCCAGGCTCAGCAGGAAGCTGAGCGGGATATGCCAACGGATCGTCTTCTGCCACAGCAGGAACAGCCCGCCGACCAGCCAGGCGAGATTGACCCACTGCCAGCCAAGCCCCACCAGTACGCCGTCGAAAATAGGGTACTGCATGATCTCTTTGACTTCATGCCCGGCACGCAGCGAGGTTTTAAAGGTGTCGAGTGGCGTGGCCTGGCTTATCCCATCGATGCCCATTCGCAGAGCATTGATGTCGCCACCGCTGGCGGTATGACCGGTAAAGATCACCTGCAGGGCGTCGGTGAAACCCGGGATGGTTGCGGCAATGTCATGCGGCGGGAGCCATGAGGTCATCTGCACCGGGAATGAAATAAGCAGGACCACGTAACCAATCATCGCCGGGTTAAACGGGTTGTGACCCAGCCCACCGTACAGCTGCTTGGCGATAATAATAGCAAAGGCGGTACCCAGTACCACCATCCACCAGGGCGCAAGGGGCGGAATGCTGACGGCCAGCAGCAGGCCGGTCAACAGCGCAGAGTTGTCGGCCAGAATGGCGGCAATATTCTGCTTGCGCAGCCTGAGGATAGCGGCTTCGGTTCCCCAGGCGGTTAAGGCGGCGAGAATAAGCTGCAGCACGGTGCCCCAGCCGAAAAACCAGGTCTGCACCACGATGCCGGGCACGGCGGCGAGCAGCACCAGCAGCATAATCCGCGAGGTCTGACGCTGGTTGTGGGTATAGGGAGAGCTTGCGATTCTGAAAACCATTTAATCCTCGTTAACTGCCTGCCGGGATGCTTTCCTGGCCTGAACTCGGGCGATTGCTTCTGCGACTGCAGCTTTGCGCGGATCGTCATTGGCGGCGGACCCGACGTCGCCCGCCTGCTGCTGTTCGGCCTTGCGGGCCTTAGCGCGGGCGATGGCGGCTTCTACTGCGGCCTTACGCGGGTCGACGGCTTCAGCTTCCGGGGTGACCGTGACCTCTGCCTGCTGCTGCTCGGCCTTGCGGGCCTTGGCGCGGGCGATGGCGGCTTCTACTGCGGCCTTACGCGGGTCGACGGCTTCAGCTTCCGGGGTGACCGTGACCTCAGCCTGCTGCTGTTCGGCCTTGCGGGCCTTGGCGCGGGCGATAGCAGCCTCTACTGCGGCCTTACGCGGGTCGACGGCTTCAGCTTCCGGGGTGACCGTGACCTCTGCCTGCTGCTGCTCGGCCTTGCGGGCCTTGGCGCGGGCGATGGCGGCTTCTACTGCGGCCTTACGCGGGTCGACGGCTTCAGCTTCCGGGGTGACCGTGACCTCAGCCTGCTGCTGTTCGGCCTTGCGGGCCTTAGCGCGGGCGATGGCGGCTTCTACTGCGGCCTTACGCGGGTCGACGGCTTCAGCTTCCGGGGTGACCGTGACCTCAGCCTGCTGCTGTTCGGCCTTACGGGCCTTGGCGCGGGCGATAGCAGCCTCTACTGCGGCCTTACGCGGGTCGACGGCTTCAGCTTCCGGGGCGACAGTAGCGACCTCAGCCTGCTGCTGTTCGGCCTTGCGGGCCTTGGCGCGGGCGATAGCGGCTTCTACTGCGGCTTTACGCGGGTCGAGACCTGCGCCAGCTGACGGCTCGGGCGCGGACTCAGCCAGTTCGTTTTTACGGGCGCGCGCCTGCGCTTTACGCGCTTCGCGCGCGGCGATGGCTTCACTATTGTCCGGCTTAGCGCCCGCCTGAACAACGATCGGCTGCGTCGCGTCCTGCTGTTTTTCACGCACGCGGGCGAGGGCGGCGTTAATCGCCTCGCTATCTTTGGCGGCGGGCTGCACGGCGGACTGTTTATGCCGCTCAAGGCGCGCGGCCTTATCGCGTTCCAGACGCGCCTGGCGGGCTTCAAAACGGGCTTTGGCTTCCGCCGCGCGCTTCTCTTCCAGACGAATCTCCGCGATCTCGGCTTTCTCCTGACGGAAGTACTGCACCAGCGGAATATTGCTTGGGCAGACCCAGGCGCAGGCGCCGCACTCAATGCAGTCGGCCAGGTTATGGGTGGTGGCCTTGTCGTGCTGCTGGCCTTTGCTAAACCAGTACAGCTGCTGCGGCAGCAGATCGGCAGGGCAGGCGTCGGCGCAGGCGCTACAGCGAATGCAGCCCTTTTCCTCTTCCGCTTTGCCCATTTCGCTGGCCGACGGGGCCAGCAGGCAGTTGGTAATTTTGACCACCGGCACGTCGAGCCACGGGAGGGTAAAGCCCATCAGCGGGCCGCCCATAATCACCATCGGCTCAGCGCTGGGGCAAAAACCGGCATCATCCAAAAGATGGCGCACCGGCGTGCCCAGCCGGGCCCAGACGTTGCCCGGGCGCGAAACCGCTTCTCCGGTTAAGGTCACCACGCGTTCGGTCAGCGGTTCGCCATCGATCACCGCCCGTTTAACCGCGTAGGCGGTACCGACGTTTTGCATCAGGACCCCGATGTCGGAAGAGCGGCCGCCGTGGGGCACCTGCTTACCGGTGAGGATCTGCGTCAGCTGCTTAGCGCCGCCGGAGGGATATTTGGTGGGGATCACGCGCAGGGAGATGCCGTGCGCGTCGCTCAGTACCGCACGCAGCATGGAGATTGCCTGCGGTTTGTTGTCTTCAATGCCGATCAGCACCTGGGTCGGCTGTAAAATATGGGCCAGGATGCGGATGCCGTCGATAATCTGCGCCGCGCAGTCCTGCATCAGACGATCGTCGGCGGTAATGTAAGGCTCGCACTCGGCGGCGTTAATAATCAGGGTATCGATTTTGTCGCCGCCGCCGCGCAGCTTAATGCCGGTTGGGAAGCCGGCGCCGCCCAGCCCGGCCACGCCGAACTGGTGGATGCGCTCGATAAGCTCTTCGCGGGATTTGTTCTGGTAGTCGCTCCAGCCGCTGCGTTCAATCCAGCGGTCTTCGCCATCGGCATCAATGATAACGCTCATCTCCGCCAGCGCGGAGGGGTGCGCCGTCGAATGCGGAGCGATGGCGCTGACGATACCCGACGTCGGGGCGTGAACGGGCAGCATTTTTCCCCAGCCGCGGGTAAGCGGCTGGCCGCGCAGGACGCGATCGCCGGGCTGCACGCAAAGCTCGCCCTCTGCGCCAATATGCTGCTTAAGCGGAATAACAAACTGCTGCGCGAGGGAGACCTGGCGTAGCGGCGTAGCGTTTGACTGGGTTTTCATCTCCGGGGGATGAATACCGCCGTTGAAATCCCAGACTTTGTCTTTTTTGAACGCGGAAAATAGCTTAAACATGTTGTTCCACTGGAATGATGCGCACCGGGATGGTGTGTAGATCCCACTTCCAGGTTTCAGTGGTCGCCACAACCGGAACCATCTCTATACACTGCGTCGGGCAGGGCGCGACGCAAAGATTACAGCCGGTACAGAGGTCGCTCATCACCGTATGCATCGCGCGGGTCGCGCCGACGATGGCGTCAACGGGG
This sequence comes from Klebsiella sp. 18074, assembly GCF_902705905.1. NCBI lineage: Bacteria > Pseudomonadati > Pseudomonadota > Gammaproteobacteria > Enterobacterales > Enterobacteriaceae > Klebsiella > Klebsiella sp. 18074. Next base: position 151,947 of record NZ_CACSIS010000013.1, read on the forward strand.
CAGGCCTGGATGCATTTCGTGCAGCCAATACAGTTCTTTTCGTCAATGACCGCCAGCATACGCGCGGGCTCAGCCTGCTGGGCATCGCCGTCAGTAGGCTGCGGGTCGACGTTCAGCAGGGTGGCAATTTTTAACATTACCGCTTCGCCGCCGGGGGCGCAGCGGTTGATTTTCTCGCCCTGCAGGCCTACCGCTTCCGCATAGGGGCGGCAGCCGGGGTAGCCGCACTGGCCGCACTGGCTTTGCGGAAGAAGTTCGTCGATCTTTTCAACGACCGGATCGTCCTGCACCTCAAAACGGCGGGAGGCGTAACCCAAAATTAAGCCGAAAATCAGCCCGAGGAGGCTAATAGCAATGACGGCTATCCACACAGCGCTCATATTACAACTTCACCAAACCACTAAAGCCCATAAAGGCCAGCGACATTAACCCTGCCGTCACCAGCGCAATGGCGTTACCGCGAAACGGCGCCGGGACGTCCGCCACCACCAGACGCTCACGAATGGCGGCAAACAGCACCATCACCAGAGAGAAGCCGACCGCCGCCGCAAAACCGTACAGCGCGGACTGCAAAAAATTATGCCCAAGGTTAATATTCAGCAGCGCTACGCCGAGCACGGCGCAGTTGGTGGTGATCAGCGGCAGGAAGATACCCAGCAGGCGGTACAGCGCCGGGCTGGTTTTGCGCACCACCATTTCGGTGAACTGTACGACCACCGCAATGACCAGAATAAAGGCCAGCGTGCGTAAATAGACCAGATTCAGCGGGATAAGAATCCAGGTATCAATCAACCAGGCGCAGATAGAGGCCAGCGTCATCACAAAAGTGGTGGCCAGCCCCATTCCCATGGCGGTCTCCAGCTTTTTGGAAACCCCCATAAACGGACACAGTCCAAGAAACTTCACCAGCACGAAGTTGTTAACGAGGACGGTACCAATAAAGAGCAGTAAATATTCAGCCATCAATTCGACCTGAAACGGAAAAAGCCGCCTATTATCGAATAAAACGATACCGGCGACAACAGGTTAACTGTGGGGTTATTACGGATTCACGAAGGTCCGTTTAACCCGCTCGGAGCGCTTGAAGTAAGGAACCAGCAGCGCGGCAGCAAGGAGAGGGAACAGCAGCTGGCGCAGGGCCAGAACGTCAGATATTGGCGAAAAGGCGAAGGCTTTAATCGCCAGCAGCAGGGAGATCAAAAGCCAGATAATATAGTGCTTCGGCACCCCCTTCCGCCGTTTGAAAAAGGCCAGCGTCAGCCACAGGGTATAGTACCACATGGCGACGGCGAACAGCAGGGATGCAATCCACAGAATAAGATTCCCGGCGCTCATTGCGTTCAGCAAGGAGAACGTTTGGGGCGCCATGAGCGCGTTGGCAAAGATAAGCAGCGATAGCGAAGCGCTTAACAGCGCAACCAGTAGCCACGCAAGCGGCCCCAGCAGCCATCCACCAATTCGTTCTGCAGAGTCAGAGGACATACTTTCTCCCGGATTTAACGCCAGTGAAATACCCGTTGAGCGTCAGGCTGCGCGCGCTTGCCTGCGCAAGCTTCTGTACATTCGCGCTGCTTGCCCGGCGGACCAGCGCTCAACCTGTTCAGGTACGGATCAAAATCAAGGGCGGGAGTATAAGCAACTGGCGTGCTTCAGAACAGTTTTTATTGCACGTAACGCCAGACGGACTTGGGAACCTGTCCAATATCGAACAGTTTACCGCCAGAAACCAGCTCGGCCCGGCGATGGTCTGCAGCGCGGTACATGTTAACAATCTCTTCGTTATCGGTCAGGGAGTAGTTAAGGTGATCAAAAAGCTTTTCCAGACTTTCCAGCGAGCTGATTTTACGAAATTTTAATAAATAGTCCTGAACGGTCATTTGCGTATCCATTTTATAATCGGAATAAATATGAGCCTGTCCCATTAGGTTATTTGATTTGCCATTTTGGCCCAGGGCCGTGCTCGCATCCTCACGCACTTCGCACGCGCTGCGGTTGTTCCACGCTCCCGGTATCACAAACAGCGGCACCCTTACCCGGCGGGAAGCCTTTAAGTCGAATATTACCAACTTTCAGTAAACCTGCTCTAAACCAACGACACCTTATTAACGGTGCCTGGGCGGAATTATTTCGGTTGTAAATACTAAAGACAAGAACTGATTACATTCCTGGTGTAGTAACAAGAAATTTAAGAATATTCTAGCGCTGAATCAGGCGCCAGACGGCGCCTGGAGGAGAAGATTAACGCTGTTGGCCGCGGCTGGCAATAACGTTTTGATACCAAAAGTAGCTCTTTTTCCGTTTGCGGGCGAGCCCCCGCTGATGGTCGACAAAAACGAAGCCGTACTGTTTCTGATAGCCGTTCAGCCAGCTCAGCAGATCGATAAATGACCAGGGATAATAGCCGCGCACGTCGGCCCCGGCGTCGAGCGCTTTTTCCAGCGCGCTAATGTGGGCGCTGAGGTAGTCGATACGCGGGTCGTCGACAATTTCGCCGTCAATAATCGGGTCTTTGGCGCCCAGGCCGTTTTCGGTGATGTAAATCGGAATATCACCGTAGCGCTCCTTGATCATCATAATGCCGTCCGTTAACCCCTGGGGCCAAATTTCCCAGCCCCATTCGGTATAGGTGCTTTGCGGATTACGTACGAAGTAGAACAGGCCCTCAACGCCAGGCTCGCCGCCGCTTAATCCTTCCTGCGGATGGGCTGAAACGGTTTCGCGGCGATAGTAGTTCAGACCGATAAAATCGCTGTGGTTTTCACGCAGCAGCGCGTCATCGCCGGGGGCAAAGCGCGGAACGCCCCACAGCGCCTGGGTTTGCTGCAGCAGCGCTTCGGGATAGGTGCCTTTTAACACCGGATCGTACAGCCAGTGGGTATGGATAGCGTCAGCCAGCTCGGTCGCCAGGCGATCCTCTTCGCTATCGGTGAGCGGCGTATGCGGCTGCAGAACGTTGACGAAACCAATCTCGCCCTTAATACCCATTTCACGAAACGCTTTAATCGCCATCGCGTGGGCCACAAAGACGTGGTGACAGGCCTGAATGGCGCGGGCCGGATCGCGTACCGCTGGCGGATGGCAGCCGTTAATGTAGCCATGACCAATAAAAACAATGGTCTCGTTAAAGGTGGCCCACAGCTTGACCCGTGAACCGAAACGCGCGTAGCACAGGCGCGCGTATTCGGCGAAGGCCTCCGCCGTGCTGCGGGCTTCCCAGCCGCCCTCATCCTGCAGCGCCTGCGGCAGATCCCAATGGTAAAGCGTGATCATCGGCTCGATATTGTGCGCCAGCAGCTCGTCGATCAGATCGCTATAAAACTGCACGCCGGCTTCATTGACCTCGCCGCGGCCGCCGGGCAGCAGGCGCGGCCAGGAGATAGAAAAACGGTAGCTCTGTAGGCCCATTTCGGCCATCAGCGCGACGTCTTCGCGAAAGCGGTGGTAGTGATCAACGGCGACGTCGCCGTTGGTCCCCTGGAAGGTGGCACCCGGCTGGTGAGAGTAGATGTCCCAGATCGACGGCCCTTTCCCGTCGGCATCGTGGCCGCCCTCAACCTGATAGGCTGCGGTAGCGGCGCCCCATAGAAAATTTTGCGGAAATGCGGCCATGAGAAAAGCTCCTTAGCAAATGATAAGGAGAGTGTAATAAAGGGGAATACAGAGATGCAACCGGTTACAGAAACCGGTTGCATAATTGCGAAGCGGGTCACTCTTTAGCGTTAACGCTATTTTGTCTGCACAACATTAGCCGGAGGCGGGGATTGGTAGTTATCAATGTGATGCGCGATAACCAAAAGCAGGGCCGAAACGCCAAGAACAACCCAACCTATAAGCTCTACAATTCTGCTGAAAACGGCTGCCATAATTCTGCTATTGAAAGTTAAAACAGAGCTAAATGTTACTAAATGCCGCAAGCAACGCAAGTATTAGCTGGCGAAGTTTTCACGTTTGGTGCAAGAGTGAGCGGTCGACAATGCATAAGCAAAGCTAATAAGACATTTGGGTCTTATAGTTATGGTGAACCCCCGAACTTTTCGCCAGAGAGGTTGCAAGATGAGTGACAATATTCGCGTCGCAATAATCGGCTACGGGTACGCCAGTAAAACGTTCCATGCGCCGCTGATCGGCGGTACCCCGGGAATGACGCTTGCCGCGGTGTCGAGTAGTGATGAAGCTAAGGTACGGATCGATTGGCCAACGGTGCCGGTTGTGGCCGAACCCCGCCAGCTGTTAGACGACCCCAACATCGACCTGATCGTGATCCCTACGCCGAACGATACCCACTTTCCGCTGGCAAAAGCTGCGCTGGAGTCGGGAAAGCACGTGGTGGTGGATAAACCCTTTACTGTGACACTGTCACAGGCCCGCGAGCTGGATGCCGTTGCCAGGAGCCGGGGCCGGCTGCTTTCCGTGTTCCACAATCGCCGCTGGGATAGCGATTTTTTAACCGTTAAATCATTGATTAACGAAGGGCTGCTGGGGGAAGTCTGCTATTTCGAATCGCACTTCGACCGCTATCGTCCCCAGATACACGACCGCTGGCGGGAGCGGGGCGGCCCGGGGAGCGGGATCTGGTTCGATCTTGGCCCCCATCTTCTCGATCAGGCGATTGGCCTGTTTGGCCTGCCGGTCAGCATGACCGTTGATCTCGCCCAGCTGCGCCCGGGGGCGCAGTCTACCGACTATTTCCATGCGGTGCTGGTTTACCCGCAGCGCCGGGTGATCCTGCACGCTACTCTGCTGGCGGCGGCGGAAACGGCGCGCTTTATCGTGCACGGATCGCGGGGAAGCTATATCAAATACGGTCTCGACCCGCAGGAAGAGCGGCTAAAAAACGGCGAGCGCCTTCCGCAGGAGGACTGGGGATACGATATGCGCGATGGCATTCTGACGCGCGTTGACGGGGAGGATCGCAGCGAGGAGAGCTGGCTAACGCTGCCCGGCCATTATCCGGCGTACTATGCCGCCATCCGCGATGCGCTAAACGGGAATGGAGAGAATCCGGTACCGGCGGGTCAGGCTATTCAGATTATGGAGCTGATTGAGCTGGGGATTGAATCAGCAAAGCATCGGGCCACGCTATGCCTGATTTAACAGGCCTGATTCAAGATGAGATGCCCGGCAGGATTGCTGCCGGGCAGGAACCTAGACGCGCCGCGCGCGCTGGATCAGCGCCGCTTTTTCCTGCGCGCTGAGGAAGGCGAGTTCCAGACCGTTGATTTGCGCCTGACGGATTTGCTCGCGGCTTAGGCCCGCAGCCGGGGCGGCAACGTTATATTCATGAATAATATCGACACCCTGCACCGCCGGATCGTCGGTGTTAATCGAGGCCAGCACGCCGTGCTCGAGGAAGGTTTTTAACGGATGCTCGGCCAGCGACGCGACGGTGCTGGTCTGAATATTCGAGGTCAGGCAGGATTCAATCCCGATACGCTGCTCGGCCAAAAAGTCCATCAGCGCCGGATCCTGCACTGCCTTGACCCCGTGGCCTATACGCTCAGCGCCCAGCTCACGAATGGCCTGCCAGATGCTTTCCGGGCCAGCGGCTTCTCCGGCGTGGACGGTAATGCGCCAGCCGGCGTCGCGGGCCTGGGTGAAGTGTTGCATAAACAGGGTTCCCGGGAAGCCGAGCTCATCACCGGCCAGGTCGAGCGCGGTAATGCCGTCGCGATGGGCAAGCAGCGCGTCAAGCTCCTGCTGGCAGGCGGCCTCGCCGAAGGTGCGGCTCATAATACCAATCAGCCGCGCTTCAACGTTAAAATCGCGGCTCCCGTCGCGCACGCCGGCAAGGACCGCCTCAACCACGCCGTCGACCGGCAGCTGATGGGTCATCGCCATATAGCGCGGGGAAAAGCGCAGCTCAACGTAGTGCAGGCCGTTGCGCGCCGCGTCTTCTACGTTTTCATACGCGACGCGACGGCAGGCTTCCAGCGAGGCGAGTACCTTTACGCCCCAGTCAAGCTTGGCAAGGAAGCTCACCAGATCGGGTTCGTTGCTGGTGACCTGGACATGCGGACGAAGGGTATCGAGGGTGGTTGCCGGGAGCGCGATGTTAAACTGGCGGCCAAGATCGAGAATCGTTTGGGCCCGGATATTGCCGTCAAGATGGCGATGAATGTCGGTTAATGGCAAAGTTGAATCAATCATGGTCGCACTCATTTTTTAGTAAAAGTGCACACCATTATACAACAGGGTTATAACTGTTTAAAAGTATTGAAAAAAATCCTGTCTATACAAGCATCTGGCGGCGGCTGCGGGAGCCGTTGGCTCTGTTTAAGATCGCGCATTGCGATTTTGTCCCCGCCTTTGCCGCGCGTCTATTGCTGCCGGCTGCGCGCACATTTTCAGCCATCGCGGCGCCGGTAAGGGCGTTGACAGCACGCTGGTGAATATGGTTGTATTATACAACTATATGACCAGGGCGGTTTTATGAATACTGAAATGCAGATCGTTGAAGAGATACGCGTGGCTTCCCGGCAGATGGTGCGGGAGCTCGGATTCATGAACAACACTCTGGCCGCGAGCCCATACTCCCCCTCGATAGTGCATACTCTGCTCGAAGTGCATGCGCAGGGCCTGATGACGGCGGCGCAGCTGGTGCAGATCCTGGGCCTTGAGAAGTCCAGCGTTAGCCGCATGTTGGCAAAACTGGTCAGCGCCAACGAGCTGGAAGAGGTGCCGTCGGCGGAGGATGCGAGGGTCAAATACCTGGGCCTGACGGCAAAAGGCCGGGAAACGGTGGCGAAAATTAATCAGTACGGTAGCGAACGGGTGATTGCCGCGCTGAAAAAAATGAATCCCCATCAGCAGCAGACCGTGTCACAAGGGCTTAAGCACTACGCCAGTGCCCTGGCCGCCTGTCGTGAAAACAGCGAGATCGGTGTCCGGGATAGGCATGAAATTATGACTGGCTATCATCCCGGCATGATCGGCCGCATCGCGGAAATGCACGGTAGCTACTATGCCAGAGAGCACAATTTCGGCATTTTCTTTGAATCCAAAGTTGCCGCGGGCCTGGCTGATTTTTCGGGCCGTCTGGATAAGGACTGTAATCAGATTTGGCTGGCCATGTTGAACGGGCGCATCGTGGGCTCTGTGGCGATTGACGGCGAGGACCTTGGCTGCGGCGAAGCGCATCTGCGCTGGTTCATTCTCGATGACGGATGCCGCGGCAGCGGCGCGGGCAGAAAGCTTATCGCCGAAGCGATGAGGTTCTGCGAAGAGCGCGGCTTCAGTTCCGTTCAGCTCTGGACCTTTAATAAGCTTGCGGCCGCTCGTCGGCTATATGAATCGTTTGGCTTTATGCTGGCCAAAGAGTGGCAGGGCGATCAGTGGGGAAGCCTCATCATCGAGCAGCAGTTTACCTGCAGGTTGCGCTAATTATTCACGACTTCTCGGTGAGGGCAGAAAATAATGCTTGCTATCAATGGTTATCTATGTGATCAATAGCAGGTCGGTTTGGTACACAGAACCAATAAAGCGGTTTAGTAAAGCAGTCCTCATCTCAAGCGTTATTCCTAAATAATCCTTTTTTCGAGCCTCCTTATCGTTATTAATTAATTTCTGTGATGCGAACTTTTTCGCCGCAAGGCTTTGAATATTGGGATAATACTTATGTCTGGTAAGATGATTGGTTTAGTAAAATGGTTTAATGAAGGTAAAGGTTTCGGCTTTATTTCTCCAGTAGACGGCAGCAAAGATGTTTTCGTACATTTTTCTGCGCTGCAGGGTGATGGCTTTAAAACTTTATTTGAAGGGCAGAAGGTCGAATTCACTATCGAGAGCGGCGCCAAAGGCCCTGCTGCCGGTAATGTCGTTCTGCGCGACTAATTAATTTCGCGTTTTTATGAATCTGCGATAACGATGACGGTGTAATCCCGAGTAGTCAGATTGATAAAAAATGCATGCGGTTGAACTAAGCTGGCAGTATCTGCTGGCTTTAATCGATGCGGTAGATTGGTTTTTGTCTGAAATTTCAGCAGGCTGAATGCCGTATGTTGTGCTGTAGCGTGAAGAGTTCTGTGGGCTGATGCAACTAATTATCACCCTGAGCTAACGTACGTAAAAGGAGTGACCGCCTCCTGAAACAGGACACTGGTTTACATTGTGTAAATTTTTGTATTTCGTACGCCTGCGGGCAAATTAAAAACTAACAACATCCAAAATAATCGCTGATAAAGTAACATGGTTTGATCTGAGGTGATTTTCAGATTTATCTTTAAGAAATAATGACAATGATGTCTTTGTTTTACCAACCATTCGAACAGTGATTTCCGCTGTCATTGAAGGTCAAGAAGAACCTTCAGTTAAATATGGCTAAATGCCCCTGCGGTAGTGAATGTTGTAGCAAATAGAAGGCTAACATCATGACTGACCACATTCATTTCAGGTGCCCATGCTGCCATGGGTCACAGTACAGAACATCAAACTATGATGTATCTGAAAGCAATCCATTCGGTGCGAAATGTATCTTTTGTAAATCCTCGATGATTACATTTGATAATATTGCCCCCTATATTTTGGCAAAAGCCGCCGTATCTGGATTACGCAATTAATCAAAAGGCCCCGCAAGGGGTCTTTTAACATCTGTGCGACGGCGCCAGGTTCCACCACCGCAGGATTCAAATGCTCGCTGGGCGCTGGCGCCCGCGTATCTGACAATCTTCGCTGCGAACCGCAACCGTACATCTAGCCCCGGCCATCGCCGGGGTTTTGCTATTTTGGCGCTCAGCGTGAGCCGTGCCGCAGAGAGCGTGGGCCAACGGCGGCCTGCCGTCCGCGCTCATAGCAAAACGCTATTAATCATAGTGAATCAGTATTTAATTTTGGCGATGAGATTTTCTATAGTTCCAGGCGCTACTTTTCCTGCAATGACTGGCAGGCTATTTTAAAAAGGACTCCGGGACTATGGTATTCACTCTAAAAAAATTTGCTGTTTCGCTGGCCGTTGCCGGCTCGCTGCTCCTGACCGCCTGCGGCCCCGTTGGAGGGGATCCTAATCATATCAAGGTGGGGATCAGCGCCGGTATTGACCAACAGGTGTGGTCGGTGGTGCAAAAGGTGGCGAAAGAGAAGTACAACCTCGACGTCGAAGTGGTGACCTTTAACGACTTCGTTCTGCCGAACGAGGCGCTCAATAATGGCGATCTCGATATCAACGCTTTTCAGCATAAGCCGTATCTGGATAAGCAGATTCAGGAGCGCGGCTATAAGCTGGTAGCGGTGGGGAACACCTTCGTTTACCCCATTGCCGCCTATTCGAAGCAGATTACCGCTATCGACCAGCTGCCGGACGGCGCGCAGGTTGCCGTGCCGAACGATCCGACTAACCTTGGCCGTTCGCTGCTTCTGCTGCAAAAGCAGGGGCTGATTACCCTTAAAGAGGGCACCGGCCTTCTGCCGACGGCGCTGGATATTGTCAATAATCCGAAGCGCTTAAAAATTGTTGAGATTGAGGCCCCGCAGCTAACGCGCGCGCTGGACGACAGGCAAATATCCCTCGCGGTTATCAACACCACGTTTTCCAGCCAGGTCGGACTATCGCCGAGCCGGAACGGGCTATTTGTCGAAGATAAGCACTCGCCGTACGTCAATATTTTTGCCAGCCGCGTCGATAATAAAGACAGCGAGAAGGTGAAAAACCTGGTCAAGGCGTATCAAACCGATGAGGTGGCGGCTGCTGCGGAGGAACTGTATAAAGGCGACGCGGTTAAAGGCTGGTAATCTCTTTTTCGATATCAGGGCCACGCCCTGATATCGAATATCGCTTATTTGTTCAGCATCTTATTGTAGACAAAAGAGTCCGTACCGCGCACCAAGCCGTTGCGTTCGTACGGCGCTAGCGCCGGAGCCTTGTCGGTCGCGGTACTGAGCATGATAAAGGCGGAATCTGTTTCCGTAGCCAGCCGCTCTGCGCGCGCGATAAGGTTCTGCGCGACGCCGTGCTTACGCGATTCGCCATCGACGAAGAGATCGTACAGTAGCCATACCCTGGCCAAAAAATAGCCGCTTATCCTTCTAACTTTGCTGCTTTTTTGGCCGAGCGGCAGGCCGAAGGCCTGCCGCTTTTTACCGACCTATTTCTGAATCAGGTAGCGGATGGTGGGTCCGTCCTGCTGAATATCCAGTACGGTGTAGCCGTAGTTTTTCGCATCGTGCGGAATATTGTTGATCGACTGCGGGCAATCGCTGACCACTTCGAGAATTTCTCCCTTCTTCAATGACGGCATCGCTTCAAGCGTCGCGACGGCAGGATAGGGGCAAGGCTCGCCGACCATATCGAGGCGGTAATCTGGAACGATAGTTTTCATGCGGTGTCCTTAGCGCCGGCAAGGGCGGCGGATTTTTGACGGAAAAAGCGTTTTTCCCAGGCAATGACCAGCATCAGGGCGATAAACAGCAGGAGATAGGTGACCAGCAGGCCGCCGAAAGGACCGAAGGTGCTCAGCAGATTGACCTTATCCCAGCTGGTGGCCAGCGCTGGCGACAGGTCGTCCCAGAAGTAGGCCAGAATGGTTGAACCGATAACGTTGCCCAGCCCGACCCACCAGTAGTGAACCTGGCCTTCAACGGCGCGATACATCCAGCCGGTTTCACAGCCCCCGGCGAGAACGATCCCAAAACCGAACAGCAGACCGCCGATGACCGCATTGGGACCGGCCCACATGATCTTCGGTTCCATTCCGAGCTGCACGTAGCTAAAGATGCCGATTGCGCTGGCGGCCATGCCGAAAATAATGGCTTTGGCCATATAGGTCCGACCGGTTATCCACATGTCGCGAAACGCCGAGGTGAAGCAGATCTGCGCCCGTTCGATAAGCAGGCCAAAACCGACGCCAAAGAGCATGGCCAGCCCCAGCTTCGGCCGGTCGACCGCGGTCAGCAGACCCCAGGCTATCATGGCGAAAAAGACCAGCATGCCGAGACGAAAACGGCGCCGGGCCTGCTGAGGCTTTTGGGTTAACGGCGAGGCCGCGGAGACTTTCTGTATCCTGACCGGAATGCGAAAAATGGGCAGCAGGGTGAAGCGGGCGCCAAACCAGGTGCCGATAGCGGTGGCGATAGCGAAAAACCAGGCGTGCAGCGAGAACTGGGGGATTCCGGTGAAAAAGGCCGCCAGATTACAGCCCATCGCCAGGCGCGCGCCAAAGCCGGCAATAATACCGCCAGCGACGGCCTGGATAATGCGGATTCGACTACGCGGCATGCGCAGCTTAATGTTATTCGCCCACAGCGCGGCAGCAAAACAGCCGCCAAACATGCCAATAATCATCATTCCGTCGATGCGGGTTAACGGCGTCCCCTCAAGATGGATAAGCTTATAGTAGCCCCACTGCTCGCTGTGCACGCCGGCAAGCTGCAGCAGCTGCCCGCCCCAGCGGGTAAATTCGCCGGTAACGGCCCAGAAGGTGCCGGTAATACCAAAGTAATAAGTCGAAAGAATACCTGCGGCAATAACCGCCGGAGCGGGTGCCCAGAATTTAATCAGATAGGTGTGTTTGAACTGCTGCCATGTCATAAAGATGCCTCTGAACTCAGAAGGTAAATCACCCCTGGCGGGGTTTAAGAGCAGGGGATAATACGCTTGTGGCCATGACAAAACGCTCGACGGGATCAAAAGGCCTATTTTTTCCTGCGCACAATTAACGCCCGCTGGATAAAGCAAATATGTCAGCCAGGCTACCGTTTTATGACCAAATCATTAACCTTGCCAAGGTGGCTAAAATAGCGAAAGATGACCGCGTTCGGGCCCGAATACTGCTCAATGAGATCCTGAGGGATATATGAGTCAAGACGTTACGTTAAAAATGTTAAAGCCCGATTTTGATATGGAAGTGTCCGGGTTGGTTTATGGCTATCTGTTCCGTGAAGGCAACGAGCCGCGGCAAATATCCTCGAATGAGGTCTGCGCCGAATATCATGAGCTGATCGGCGAAAATGATTTCGTCTGGCTGCACCTCAACCTGAATCATGCCACTGCCGAAAAATGGCTGATGGCGCATTTTCCCGTCGACGACTTCTTCTTTGAAGAGATCCGTGATGGTTCCCACACCACGCGCATCGAACGCCAGGGCGACAGCCTGTTTGCCGTCCTCAACGACGTGCTGTTTAACCCCAAAGAGACCACCTCTGAAACCTCGACGCTGTGGCTCTACTGTAGCCAGAAGCTGGTGGTGACGGCGCGCTATAAGCCGCTGCGCTTCATTGAGTGGATGCTGCCGCGGCTGGCAGCGCTACAAGTGAACTCCTCTACCGAGCTGCTGGCCTTTTTGCTGGAAGAGCAGGAGGAGGTGCTGGAGCAGGTGGTCCGGCAGGCCAGCCGCCACGTTGATGCCATCGAAGAGCGGCTGCTCAGTAACCACGTTCAGCGCAACCGTGCCGATCTGGCGCGCCTGCGGCGCATGCTGCTGCGCTTTCAGCGTCTGCTGGCACCGGAACCGGCGGCGATGTTCCGTCTGCTGAATCGCCCTCCGGCATGGATTGACCGGGCGGTAGTTCAGGAGTTTCGCCAGTTCACGGAGGAGTTTACCGTGGTGCTGAATGATTTATCCGGCCTGATCGAGCGGATTAGCCTGCTTCAGGAAGAGATCACCGCCAGGCAAATGGAGCAAAGCAACCGCACGCTGTATACCCTGACGGTGATTACCGTTCTGGCGCTGCCGATTAACATCGTGGCCGGCTTCTTTGGCATGAACGTCGGCGGCATCCCGCTTGCGGCCAACCATCATGGCTTTATGTTACTGGTGCTCATCGTCGGCATCTTTACGGTCGGCGCCGGGTATCTGGCCTTTCGGCGGCGGGACGATCTTTAGGCGTCAGCTATTATTTTCGGTAGAAGACCGCGGCGTCGGCCTGCGCTACCTTATTGCGAGGGATTATCAATAAGGAGTTAAGGGATGACGAGACTCGGCGCAATGCTGGCCCCGTGCCTGCTGTTGCTTCTGCTGTCGGGCTGCGCGACCGACGGCGTTATAAAGCCATTATCACAGCCGAAGCTGCTGAAAAAGAGTGAACCCGCCTATCCTGTCGTGGCTTACGCCAACCGTCTGACGGGCTACGTCAGGGTTGTCTATGATGTCAACGCGCAGGGCAAAGTTGAGGAGCTGCGGATTGTGGACTCACAGCCCCGCTATCTGTTTGATGAGGCGGTGGTGAGGGCGATGGCGCAGTGGGAGTTCGAGAAGAATAAACCGTACAAGGATATGGAGATACGCGTTAACTTCCGCTTCTCCCAGCCCAACCCGTCCGGCCAGTGAGGGCGGGTGAATGCGCGTTACGCAGCGGCCCCGCGTAGCGCGCAGCCCTAGGTTAGCGAACGCAGGGCGGCAATCAGCCCCTGAACCCCTTTCTCAAGCTTGACCCGCGGACACCCGGCGTTGAGGCGCACAAACCCCGCGCCCTCCTCGCCGTAGGTCGAACCCGGCATGATGGCAATCTTTTGCTCGTGGATTAACGCCTGCTGCAGGGCGCTGTCGTCAATCTTGAGCGCCCGCAGGTCAATCCACGCCAGATAGGTCGCCTCCGGCGGCTGCCAGTTCAGCTGCGGGAAAGCCTGATTCAGCTCGCGGGCAATATAGCGCAGATTTTCCTGCAGATAGGCCCGCAGCGCGTCAAGCCAGCCGGCGCCTTCGCGATAGGCGGCAATATGGGCAACCAGCGACGGGACGCAGGGCGAGGAGAGGCCATCCCGCGATTTCAGCGCGTTGAGGTAGCCCTCGCGAGTAGCAACGTCGTCAATCAGGCCATAGGCGCCGGTCAGCGCCGGAATATTGAAGCTTTTCGACGCGGAGGTAAACAGCGCCCACGGGCCGCGGGCGACGTCGCACCACGGCGTATGCCGGTGGTTTTCCCAGGTCATATCCATATGGATCTCATCGCTGATAACCCTCACGCCGTGCTTTTCGCAGAGCTGGGCCATCGTGGTCAGTTCGTCGCGGCTCCACACCTTGCCGGTGGGATTATGCGGGCTGCAGAGCAGCAGGATTTTATTGCGCGGTTCGGACAGCGCCCGCTCCAGCTCGGCCATATCGCAGCGCCACTGACCGTCGTGAGCGACGAGCGGGACCGGGACCAGCCGGCGCTGGTTGCCGGCAATGGTCTTATAGAAAGCATCGTAGGCCGGAGTGTGCACCACCACGCCGTCGCCCACCTCGGACCACTGGCGGAGGGTTTCTGCCACCATATAAATCACCGATGGCCCGTAGACGATGGCATCGCTCTCGACAGGGCTCTGAAAACGGCTGGCGAACCAGTAGCTAACGGCGCCGAGGAACTCGTCGTTTTTCCAGCGGCTGTAGCCAAAAACTCCGTGGGCCAGGCGCCGGCTGACGGCATCAAGAATGCAGGGAGCGGTGGCAAAATCCATGTCGGAGATGGTAAAGGGCAGCAGGTCAGCGGTGCCGAAGCGGTCGGCGACGTAATCCCACTGCGTACACCAGGTACCGTGGCGATCGACGGGCGTTGAGAAATCAAACATCGGAACTTCCTTTATCTGAAACCCCCTCCTGGCGGGAGGGGGCGCGGCGTTTATGCCTGGACGGTATTCATCAGGACGCTCATCTCATCCTTCACCGACTGGACCTGCGGCCCAATGACCACCTGTAGATTATGCTGATTAAGCTGAACGACGCCAATGGCGCGGTTGGCCTTCAGCGCGGCGGCGTCGACTTTGCTCATGTCGCTGACCGACAGGCGCAGGCGGGTAATGCAGTTATCCAGGGAGGTGATGTTCTCTGCGCCGCCCAGCGCGGCAAGGATCGCCGGCACATTATAGCCGGACTTGCCGACGCTACCGGCGGTGGCTTTCTCAAAGGCGGCGCTATTTTCGATATCGCGACCCGGCGTTTTGAGGTTAAAGCGGGTGATGGCGAAGCGGAAGATGCCGTAGTACACCGCGAACCAAACGGCGGCGACCACCGGAACCAGATACCACTTGGTCGAGAGGCCGTGCAGGATGCCGAAGACCACGAAATCAATCACGTTGCCGTCGGTATTGCCGATGGTTACCCCGAGTACCGCCATGATGGTGAAGCCGAGTCCGGTCAGCAGGGCGTGGATGAGGTACAGCGCCGGGGCGACGAACAGGAACAGGAACTCCAGCGGTTCGGTGGTGCCGCCAATAACGCAGGCAATGACGCCGGAGATCAGCAGGCCCTTAATTTTGTGGCGATTTTCCGGGCGTGCGCAGTGGTACATGGCCAGCGCCGCGCCCGGCAGGCCGCCGAGGAACGCCGGCATTTTGCCCTGGGAGAGGAAGCGGGTGGCGCTTTCGGAGAAACCGTGGGTTTCCGGACAGCTAAGCTGGGCCTGGAAGATAGTCAGCGCGCCGCTGACGCTGTGGCCGCAGACGTCCATGGTGCCGCCCGCTTCGGTAAAGCGTATCAGCGCCACCAGAATATGCTGCAGGCCGAAGGGCAGCAGCAGACGCTCGCCGGTGCCGAAAATCATCGGGCCAAAGTTGCCCGCGCTGTTAATGACGTTGCCCAGCGCGTTGATACCCATCGCAAAGATCGGCCAGACCAGCGGGATGGCGAGGCCAACCAGCCCCATCACCACGGTCGTCGCAATAGGCACAAAGCGGGTGCCGCCGAAGAAGGCGAGCGCATCCGGCAGACGGATATTGTGAAAACGCTCGTGCAGCATCCAGATAATAATCCCGGCGATCACCGCGCCGAGGATCCCGGTATCGATCGACTGAATGCCGATAACGTTCTGGATATTGTTGGCTTTAAGAATGGCCGCATCGGTGGTCGGCAGAATGCCTTTCGCCGTCAGCCAGAAGTTGACCGCAAGGTTCATTACCGCATAGCCGACGAAGCCGGCAAAGGCGGCGACGCCTTTATTTTCGCGCGCCAGACCCAGTGGAATGGCGATACAGAACATCACCGGCAGGAAGCTGAAGGCGAAAGAGCCTATCTTGCTCATCCAGACGAATACCGCCTGCAGCAGCGGGGTATTGAGCCACGGCTGGAGGGTTAGTACATCATGGCTGCTTAGGGAGCTGCCGATGCCCAGCATGATCCCGCAGAATGAGAGCAGGGCCACGGGAAGCATAAAGGTTTTCCCTAACTGCTGGAAAAATTCCCACAACGTAATTTTTGGGGCTGTTTTCGCCGTCATAACACGAATCCTGCTGCTGAGGTTATTGGTAGGATGTAACGTCACGGAAAGATAAAACGTTTTACCAATTTTTAGTGCGATAAAAATCACATAATCACGCGATAATAACGTTTATAAAGGTCACTCATTGATAAAACGTTTTATCGACAGCCACAGGGAGTCGGTTGCAGGCATGGCTATCGCAAGAAAGATCACCATTAACGATGTGGCCCAGGCCGCGGGCGTTTCGGTCAGCACGGTGTCGCTGGTACTGAGCGGCAAAGGCCGCATCTCGTCCGCCACCGGCGAACGCGTCAATCAGGCCATTGAGCATCTGGGCTTTGTCCGCAACCGCCAGGCGGCCTCGCTGCGCGGCGGGCAGAGCGACGTGATTGGCCTCATCGTCAGCGACCTCTCGAAGCCCTTCTACGCGGAGCTTACCGCGGGGCTGACGGACGCTCTCGAATCCGCAGGCAAGATGGTCTTTCTCACGCAGGGCGGGCATCGGGGCGAAAAAATGCTCCAGCGTTTTGAAACCCTGGTTTCGCAAGGGGTCGACGGGGTGATTATTGCCGGCGCTATCGACCAGGGCGGCGAGCTGCGCGACCGGGCGGCAGAGGTCGGCATGCCGCTGGTGTTTGCCTCCCGGGCCAGCTACCTCGAGGATATTGATTTAATCCGCCCGGATAATATGCAGGCCGCGCAGATGGTCACCGAGCATCTTATCCGCCGCGGGCATCAGCGTATTGCCTGGCTGGGCGGGCAAAGCTCGTCGTTAACCCGCGCCGAGAGGGTGGGCGGCTACTGCGCGACGCTGCTGAAGTATGGTCTGCCGTTTCATAGCGAATGGGTGGTGGAGTGCGAGTCGAGCCAGAAGCTGGCGGCGGAGGCGATGGCTGCTCTGCTGCGGCAAAATCCAACCATCACCGCGGTGCTGTGCTACAACAGCGTGATCGCCACCGGCGCGTGGTTTGGCCTGATGCGGGCAGGGCGCCAGAGCGGCGAAGACAGCGTGGAAAGCTATTTTGAGCAGCGGATTGCGCTGGCGGCGTTCGCCGAAGTACCGGAGGCCGCGCTGGATGACGTGCCGTTAACCTGGGTGACCACGCCGGCGCGAGAGATGGGCAAAAGCCTCGCCGGGTGTATTCTGCGTCGTCTTGAAAAGGGGCCGGAATCAGCGCGCAACCAAATCATGCCGCCGCGGCTGGTGACCAGAAAATAGCCCTCCGGAGAGGGCTATTTCGCGTCTTACTGCTGCGGAGTCACCGGCGGGACCAGCTCTTCCGGCTCCGCACTCTGCGGGGCGGCTTCAGGCGTCGCGGGCACCGACAGGCCGAACATTCCGGCGAACTCATCCAGCGGCATTTTCTGTCCGTTCAGGGTGACCTGGCCTTCGGCATACTGCAGGCTGGAGGTGATGGCGTTATTCTCCATGGCGGTGATGCGGAACATCTGCCCCATAGCCGCCAGGCCTTTGACCTGCTGATCCGCAAGCTTGGCTGCGTCAGCCGGCTGATAGCCTTCGAGACCCGCAATCTGGGTCATAAATTCGGTCGCCATCTCTACCGGAACGACCAGCTTGCCGTCCAGAGACTTCACGCTGCGGTCAATCTCGTCGGCCAGGGTTTGCGCCGGCGCGGTAACCACGGTCGGATCTTTCAGCAAAATTGAGAGATTAAAGGTGCTTTCGCCCTTCGCGTTGCGCCAGCTCAGCGGGGCGATGGTCAGCGACGGGCTGCCCTTCAGCAGCACCGGCAGCGCCTTAAAGAAGGTCTCGGTCAGCGCCTGCTGGTAAAGCTCCGGATTCTGCGCCAGCTCCGGTTTCGCCATCAGCGCCTGCGCTTCGCTATTGTACTGCTGGCTAAACTGGTGCCACGCCTGGCCGTCGAGATTATCCAGCTTCACGGTCAGTTTGCCGCTACCCAGATCCTTATTTTGCAGCTTGAGGCTGTTAAGGGTGTAATCAAGCTGGCTGTTGATGCCCTTGCCGTCTTCGGTCAGCGTCGATTTACCGTCGATATTCATCCCTTCCAGCAGGGCCAGCTCTTTGCCTTCGACGCCAATCGCCAGCTTCTCAAGAGACACTTTTTGCTTGCCGATGCGCTCGTTAAAGCTGGTCATCTCGGTGGCGCCGTCGGTTTTCAGATTGCTGAAGTTCAGCTGAACTTTCTGGTTGTACTCGTTGACCGCGTTGATCTGGCCGCTGCCCGCTTCACCGGTCAGCGCGATCGCCTTGCCGTCACGATCGGCATTGAGCTGGAACTGGCCGCCGCTAAAGGTGACCTTTTCGTCGCCTTTACTGTAATCCAGGGGCTTCAGATCGATAGCCGACCGGCTGTCGCCGCTGTAGGCAATCAGGGTGTCGATGGTAAACGGCGTACTGCCTTTAGCGATATCAAACAGCGCCTTACTGGCTTCGTTGTTGACCAGCGTGGTTTTGACCGACGCCATCGACGGGCCAAAGTGGCCGCTCTTCAGCGCCGCCAGCGGGAACGGCCCGTGGCTGACGACCTCGTCAAAAACCAGGGGCTGTCCGGCAGCGAGCCAGCTGCTCTCTTTGCCTGCGGCCGGCTTCACAACCAGCTGCAGGTGGCTGCTGAACAGGCCGCGCTGATAGTTCTGCCAGCCCAGCTCGAGCCCGGCTTCCGGGGCGCTGTTTTGTAGCTGAGCATTGGCCTGCTGTACCACCTCGGCGATCCGGCTTTCCAGCTGCTTGCCCGTATACCAGGAGCCTCCGGTCCAGACCACGCCCAGGGCCACGATAATTCCTGCTGCGACCAGCGATTTCTTCATAGTATTTGTCCATAAATAAAACCAGGCGCAAGAAGCCGCCTGGTTGTTCTGTCATGATGGGTCAAAGTCTAGCAAGAGCGGCTAAAAACTTCAGTAACTTACGGGAGCTTATTGAAGACGCGCGCCAGGCGGCCGCTGCCGCTCACCGCAACCGGCGATTCATCGCTGGCAATAAATGCCGACTCGCCGGGCTTCAGGGTCAAAGCCTGCTCGCCTTTGCGGAGCGTCGCTTCGCCTTCGACGCAGAAAATAATCGCGGCGCTCTCTTGGGCGAGAGTGGACTCCTGTGCCGACAGCGCGTGCAGGGAGAAGGCAAAGTCATCGACCGGGATCGGGAAGTCCAGCTCGGCGCCGTGCTGCTGCGGCTGCGTCAACAGCTCGACGGCCGGTTTGGCTTCGAACTTAACGTTGGCAACCAGCTCCGGAATATCGATGTACTTCGGCGTCAGGCCGGCGCGCAGCACGTTATCCGAGTTGGCCATCACTTCCAGCGCCACGCCCTGCAGGTACGCGTGCGGCGTTTCCGCAAACAGGAACATGGCATCGCCTGGGTTCAGCTTCACCACGTTGAGCAGCAGAGGAGAGAACAGGCCGCTATCGTCCGGATAGAACTCGGCGATCAGGCGAATGGTCTGCCAGGGTTCGCCCTGTTCGGCGTCGAGCGCCGACTGCAGGACGCTTAAGGCGTGAGATTTTTCCTCGCCCTGCATATTCAGCAGGCTGGCGAACAGCTGGCTTAAGCGTTCAGCATCCGGGCTGCTGAGAAACTCGCCGATCGCCGGATGGGCGCTGGCAACCGGCTGCAGAAGCGCGGCGATTTCCGCAAATTCGCGGAAGGCATTCATGGCCAGGAACGGTGTCAGGGCAAATACCAGCTCCGGCTTGTGGTTCGGATCCTTGTAGTTGCGCTCTGCGGCATCAAGTGGGATCCCGGCGGCATTCTCTTTGGCAAAGCCAATTTCAGAGGCCTGCTTATTCGGGTGCACCTGAATCGACAGCGGCTGGGCGGCGCACAGCACTTTGAACAGGAACGGCAGCTCGCCGAAGCGCTCGGCGACCTTGCTGCCGAGCAGGCTGGCTTTATCGCTCTCGATAAATTCGCGCAGCGAGCGCGGGCTACCGCTGGCATCGAGGATCTGTGAACTACTTTTCGGGTGCGCGCCCATCCACAGCTCGGCCATCGGCAGATTGTTGGGGTTAGCGATTCCATAAAGTTCGGTTAATGCGGTATGACTTCCCCAGGCATAGTTCTGTACTGAGTTAATGAGCTTCTGCATTCTCAATCCCTGTTTCCACTTGATAGTAATCGCTCTATTAAACCAGTAAACGCCTGAGAATCAACTGCTGAAAGAAAAAGTCGACCTTGTCTCAGTTTTTGTTAAAAAATTGTGTAAAATCG
Organism: Klebsiella sp. 18074; assembly: GCF_902705905.1. Classification (NCBI taxonomy): domain Bacteria; kingdom Pseudomonadati; phylum Pseudomonadota; class Gammaproteobacteria; order Enterobacterales; family Enterobacteriaceae; genus Klebsiella; species Klebsiella sp. 18074. The sequence goes on from NZ_CACSIS010000013.1 coordinate 172,237, forward strand.
ATCGACTCGCTTTTCTACAGGCAAATGGAGTGTCTGCCTGAAATATAATCAGCCAAGCAGTAAGTGAGAGCACAATGTCGAATAAACCGTTTGTTTATCAGGATCCTTTTCCCCTCAAAAAGGATGACACCGAGTATTATCTCCTCAGCAGTGACTACGTCTCCGTTAGCGAATTCGCCGGTCAGGAAGTCCTTAAAGTTGAACCCCAGGCGCTAACCCTGCTGGCCCAGCACGCCTTCCACGACGCCTCCTTTATGCTGCGTCCGGCGCATCAGCAGCAGGTGGCCGATATCCTCAGCGACCCGGAAGCCAGCGAAAACGACAAATACGTCGCCCTGCAGTTCCTGCGTAACTCTGATATCGCCGCTAAGGGCATTCTGCCGACCTGCCAGGACACCGGCACCGCCATTATTACCGGCAAGAAGGGCCAGCGGGTGTGGACCGGCGGCGGCGATGAGGCCGCGCTGGCGCAGGGCGTCTACAACACCTACATTCAGGACAACCTGCGCTATTCGCAGAACG
>NZ_CACSIS010000014.1:0-165357 GCF_902705905.1 Klebsiella sp. 18074
GGGCGGGGTTGGGCGCCACTGCTGGTCATCAGGGGCCAGCGAATCAAGACCGGGCTTCGCTTCGCGGTCCTCGTCTACCGACGGCGGGTGGTACTGCGGGTTATGGTGTTTATCAGACATTGCTCGTCTCCTGTTTCCATTACTGAAAATGGTCGTTGCTGAACCAAAACCCTTCGAACTATAGAATATTACGGCTATCGTGCCTTGCCGGAGCAAAACGAGCGGCAAGCAGGGGGCGACGCAAAGGGGGATTTTCGGCTATGATGGCGGTTCTGTTCCCGCTTTGTTTAGTGAATCCATGAGCTATGAAAACACTTCGCCAACAAAATCGCCCTGTCATTAGCTACGTGCCTCGAGCGGAGCCAGCGCCGCCGGAACACGCCGTCAAAATGGACGGTTTTCGCGACGTGTGGCTGCTGCGGGGGAAGTACGTTGCCTTTATTTTGCTCGGAGAGCACTTTCGTCGTTCTCCGCCGTTTAGCGTGCCGGAATCGGCGCAGCGCTGGGCGATGCAAACCCGGCAGGAAAACGAACTGGCTCCCTGAGCGCAGAATTGAGCAATAAAAAACCGCAGATAGCGCGCGCTATCTGCGGTTTTTTTATCCCAGCCTGGGGCTAGCGATGCGCCAGTTCGGCGTCGTCTTCGCTCTCAAGAATGGTTTTATCGGTCTGGCGCAGCCACTGGCTGGTCAGGGTACCGGCGGTCATTGAGCCGTTGACGTTCAGCGCGGTGCGGCCCATATCGATCAGCGGCTCAACCGAAATTAACAGCGCGACCAGCGTTACCGGCAGGCCCATCGCCGGCAGGACGATCAGCGCGGCGAAGGTTGCGCCACCGCCAACGCCGGCGACACCGGCGGAGCTCACGGTCACAATGCCGACGAGGGTGGCAATCCACAGCGGATCGAGCGGGTTGATCCCGACGGTGGGGGCGACCATCACCGCCAGCATGGCCGGGTAGAGGCCGGCGCAGCCGTTTTGACCAATCGTGGCGCCAAAGGAGGCTGAGAAGCTGGCGATAGATTCCGGTACGCCCAGACGACGGGTTTGCGCTTCCACGTTCAGCGGAATCGACGCGGCGCTGGAGCGGCTGGTGAAGGCAAAGGTCAGCACCGGCCACACCTTGCGGAAGTATTTCAGCGGGCTCACGCCGTTCACCGCCAGCAGCAGCCCGTGGACCACGAACATGATGCCAAGGCCAAGGTAGGAGGCGACAACGAAGCTGCCGAGCTTGATGATGTCCTGCAGGTTGGAGCCCGCCACGACTTTGGTCATCAGCGCCAGTACGCCGTACGGGGTCAGCTGCATCACCAGGCGCACCAGCTTCATCACCCAGGCCTGCAGGGTATCGATGGCGGTCAGAACGCGCTGGCCTTTGGCGACGTCATCCTTCAGCAGCTTCAGAGAAGCGACGCCGAGGAAGGCGGCAAAGATAACGATGCTGATGATAGAGGTCGGGTTAGCGCCCGTCAGGTCGGCAAACGGGTTCTTTGGCACGAAGGAAAGGATCAGCTGCGGAACGCTGAGGTCCGCGACTTTACCGGCGTAGTTGCTCTGAATGGCGTTCAGGCGGGCGGTTTCTGCGCTTCCCTGCACCAGCCCTTCGGCGGTCAGGCCAAACAGGTTGGTCACCAGTACGCCCACCAGGGCAGCGATAAGGGTGGTGAACAGCAGGGTACCAATGCTCAGGAAGCTGATTTTACCCAGCTGCGAAGCGTTGTGCAGGCGCGCGACGGCGCTCAGAATAGACGCGAACACCAGCGGCATGACGATCATCTGCAGCAGCTGTACGTAGCCGTTGCCAACGATATTGAACCATTGAATGGAATCTTTCAGTACCTGGCTGTCGGAGCCGTAAATCAGCTGCAGAGCAAGGCCGAATACCACGCCAATGACCAGACCAACCAGTACTTTTTTGGCAAGGCTCCACTGTTTGTGGCGGGTTTGGGCCAGTGCAAACAGCAAAATCGCGAACACGATAACGTTCGCTATAAGTGGAAAGTTCATCCCCGTTCTCCTGATATCTTTTTATTACCTGGGCTGGCCTGTGGACCAGCTCTTATGGCGCAAGGTTAGCAGAAGCGGAATTCATTACTTATATTCAAATGGAATTGATTATAACTAATTTGATATTTCGTTTATTTATCGTCCGGTCTGCTGACTAATAAAGCGATTGAAGGTTATCTGCAGCGTATTAATCATGCCGGACGACCAGCGAACGGCGCTATTATCGGCGAAAGTCTGCGGCATCCACACCGCGTAGACAAACAGCGCCATGCACAGCGCGCGCTCCAGCTGGTTGCCCTTGCGCGGCGCCAGGATGGGCAGGCGAAAACGCCAGCGGCAGGGCCACAACAGAGGTACCCCGGCGGGGGTCAGCATATCGGCAAGAATATGGCTGAGGTAGCCGAGCACCAGCCCCTGCAGCGCGTCGGCGGGTACAAACCAGCTTTCCGGAACTTTCAAATAGAAAAGGGTGATCGCCGCGAATACCGCCAGCAGGCTGTGGGTGAATCCCCGATGGCCAAACGCGCGCGCCACCGGTCTTGAGACCCAGCTCAGCCGCTGGCCCAGAAGTGATTTAGGGTGATCGATATCGGGTAGCAGGCAGGTCAGCACCGCGGACGGGACGATATGCCACCAGTCGCCCTGTGCCAGCACGGGCGTGAGCTCCGCATTTTTAGCAAATACCGCACAGGCGATAGAAAAGAAGAGATGGCCTTCCGCCGTCATGATAAAAACCCTAAACTGTCAATTCATACAGTATAGGGTTTTTATACAGTGTGTGAAAGAGGTGACGGTGTAACTCTTTATCACAAAATTGTCAGCGCGCCAGCCACCCGCCATCCACCGCCAGGGTGTAGCCGTTCACGTAATCCGCCGCCGCAGAGGCGAGGAACACCACCGGTCCCTGCAAATCATCAGGTAGCCCCCAGCGCCCAGCGGGAATGCGGTCGAGGATCTCTTTACTGCGCTCGCTATCGTCGCGCAGCTGTTGGGTATTATTGGTCGCCATATAGCCCGGCGCGATGGCGTTAACGTTAATTCCATGTTCCGCCCATTCGTTGGCCATCAGGCGGGTCAGGCCGAGCACGCCGCTCTTGGAGGCGGTATAGGAGGGGACGCGAATTCCGCCCTGGAAGGAGAGCATCGAGGCGATGTTAACGATCTTGCCGCCGCCGCCCTGCTGAATAAACTGCCGGGCGACCGCCTGGGATAAAAAGAACACCGACTTCAGGTTGAGGTTCATGACGTCGTCCCAGTCGCGCTCGCTAAAGTCGAGCGCGTCGGCGCGACGTATCGTCCCGGCATTGTTGACCAGAATATCTATCCGGCCCATGGCGGCAACGGCCGTCGCTACGATTTGGCTTATCTCGTCCTGGCGGCTGAGATCCGCCTGAACGGCACAGAAGCGGCGACCCAGCGCCCGGACTTTTTCTGCGGTTTCGTGCGGGATCTTACGGTTGACGCTGACGATATCGCACCCGGCCTCGGCAAGCCCGACGGCCATTCCCTGACCCAGCCCAGTGTCACATCCCGTCACGATCGCGACCTTACCCGTAAGATCGAAGGCATTAAGTATCATATGTCCCTCCGTATGCTGATGTATGCGTGAGTGCACGCCGTTACAGCCAGCATAGAGGGACCTGCGGGAAAATACAATTAAAAATGAAACGCTGTTTTATTTTATGTGATGAGGCCGCCGCTGCTTCCTCATCACGCCGGCAAGTTAGCCGCGCAGGTCGCTGACGCTAAGCGCTGCCAGCGTCGTTAGCTGAACGTCGGCGAGCGCAAACCGGCGGTCGTGGCTATGCTCCTCGGCGGGGATGACGATTGAGCGCATGCGCGCCGCTTTACAGGCGATCATGCCGTTAATCGAGTCCTCCAGCGCCACGCAGTGCATCGGATCGACGCCGAGCTTTGCCGCGCAGTCGAGGTAGACTTGCGGATGCGGTTTGCTGTAGGTCAGCAGCTCGGCGGAGGCCAGGGCGTCAAACTGGTCGCGCAGCTCAAACATGGTGAGCACTTTTTCCAGCATCCGCAGCGGCGAGGCGGAGGCGAGGCCGATCTTCAGCCCCTGGGCCTTGCACAGCGCCACGGCCTCGCGCACGCCCGGCAGCAGCGGGCGCGAGGCTTCCACCAGCTCAATGGCCCGGCTGATGATCCGCGCGGTGACGTCGGCGCGATCAGGCCCGGTCCACGGCTGCTGTGCAAACCACAGGTCCACCACTAAATCGATGCGTAACCCGAGAATATCGGGCAGTTCGCCGCGACGGCTGATATCTACCCCGAGGCTGGCTATCACCTCCAGCTCCGCCTGATCCCATAGCGGCTCAGAATCAATCAGTAATCCATCCATATCGAAGATTGCGGCATGAATTTGGCGCCTGGCTGACATATGTCCCTCTCCTGTAGCGTAAGTCGATAACCAATTTGCATTCATGGTATATCATACCGCGCTTTATTGGGCGAAATTCGCCAGTGAAGGTAGACTTAGAACCTGACCGGTTGGTTCTTGGCAGTGAAGGCGTCTTAAACAAGGGGAACCCATGACGTATCAACAAGCTGGACGCATTGCAGTACTTAAACGTATTTTGGGGTGGGTCATCTTTATTCCGGCGATACTATCGACGCTGATTTCCGTACTGAAGTTTATGTATGAGCACAGCGAGAAGAAGCCGGGTATTGACGCGGTGATGATGGATTTTGCGCACGTCATGATTGAAATGATGCGTTTTAATACGCCGTTCCTTAACTTTTTCTGGTACAACTCGCCGCTGCCGGACTTTAAGCACGGCCTCAACGTTGGCTTCTGGATAATCTATATTCTGGTCTTCGTCGGGATGGCGCTGCAGGCATCCGGCGCGCGCATGAGTCGCCAGGCGAAGTTCCTTCGCGAAGGAGTTGAGGATCAGCTGATCCTGGAACAGGCCAAAGGTGCGGAAGGGCTGACGCGGGAGCAAATCGCCGAACGCATCGTAGTGCCGCGCCACACTATCCTGGTGCAGTACTTCCCGCTGTATGTTCTGCCGGTGGTGATTATTATTATCGGCTACTTCTTCTTTTCTCTGCTCGGCTTCCTGTAAGCGAGAAATTGCCCGGCCTGCCGGGCAATGTGTCACTCGCCGGGAATGGCGCGCGGCTTGCCCTGGTTATCCACCGCCACGTAAATAAACAGCGCTTCCGTTGCCTTGTAGCGCTGACCAATAGGCTCAGATGAGACCTTCTTCACCCATACTTCGATATTAATGGTGATAGAGGTATTGCCACGCTTTACGCAGCGGGCGTAGCAGCACACCACGTCGCCGACGGCCACCGGGCGCAAAAAGGTCATGCCGTCCACGCGGACGGTAACCACGCGGCCGTGGGCAATCTCTTTGGCCATAATCGCGCCGCCGATATCCATCTGCGACATCAGCCAGCCGCCAAAAATATCGCCATTCGCGTTGGTATCTGCCGGCATTGCCAGGGTGCGTAAAACCATTTCGCCCTTCGGGGCGAGATCCGTTGTTGTCATTCTGTACTCTGTCAGGGTCAATGAAGATCTGGCGCGATGCTACTATGAAAACCGCCGCGTGAGAATAGCCGTCGCTGCCTGGCCCTTAGCCAGCGCCGGGTCGGCTTAAAAATTAAGGGGTATGGAAAATGTATGGCGGCTAAATCATACTCATTCCCTCTGTATACGTTGAGGACGCGAGCATGAACGACGATTTCCAGGCGATAAAAGATGAATTCGAGAAGCACGGGGAAGAGGCCGGGGAAGGGATAGCCCAGGCAATGTACGGGGCCTTATCGCAGCGCCTGGCGCCCTACTTCTTTAACCTGGATGACATCAATAAGCGCAGATTTCTCATCAAGTTAGATGAGGGAGAAAAAGAGATCGGCACGCGGCAGAAATATGACTGGTTTGCCGCCCTCAGCAGGAGCAAACCCTAGGCCGGGTATTGCCGCAAACCCTGCGCTGCGGCGAAAAAAAAGCACGCTTTGCGTTTTTTGAATCCGCAGGCGTGCTTTTTAGCGTTAAACGCGCAATCAGCGCGCCGGGCCTTTATCGATTACTTGTCATCCTGCGGCATATGGCGGTAGATATAGACGCCGCTCAGCAGGGTGAAGACCAGGGTCAGGGCGGTCAGGCCAAAGACCTTGAAGTTGACCCAAATATTCTGCGGCAGCCAGAACGCAATGTAGATATTCGCCAGCCCGCAGAGGATGAAAAACACCGCCCAGGCGAGGTTTAAACGTGACCATACGTGCTGCGGCAGCGTCAGCTCTTTGCCGAGCATGCGCTGAATCAGCGGCTTTTTCATGACCCACTGGCTGAACAGCAGGGCGCCGGCGAACAGCACGTAGATAACGGTCACCTTCCATTTAATAAACTCGTCGTTATGGAAGAAGATCGTCAGGCCGCCAAAAACGGCGACCAGCACGAAAGTGATCAGCGCCATTTTCTCAATTTTGCGATAGCGCACCCAGGTGTAGATCAGCACTACCGCGGTGGCGACAATCAGCGCCGTGGTGGCGGCGTAGATATCGTAGAGCTTATAGAATGCGAAGAAGACGACCAGCGGTAAAAAATCCAGAAACTGCTTCATGCATAGGTTCCGTAGTTCAGTGCGGGTCGGGAGGTTTCCCGACCCTGGTTAAATTTAGTTGCGGATAAGCATATACAGGCGGAATAAATAGATCAGCAACAGCGCGGAAATCAGGTTGCTGATGGTATTGATAACCACCGCGCCGACGTTTGGCGTCAGCACCGCAAAGCTTGAAGCCAGCAGCAGCAGCGCGGTTTTGGCCAGCAGCCAGCCGAGCACCGCCGGCGCCACCAGGCGCATATTTGCCCACGCCAGTCGGATGCTGCCGCGCATAGCGCTGAGGATCCCCAGCTTATCCTGCACCAGCATAATCGGGGCAAAGGCCAGCACGATGGCTAACAGCACGCCCGGCACCAGCACCAGCATCATCCCAATCTGCACCAGGAAGGTGGTGAACAGGATCAGCAGCAGCAGCTTTGGCAGAACCGGCGCCGCGGCGCCAATCGCGCGCAGAGCGCTGACGCGCTGCCCGGCGGAGACCAGCTGAATCATCAGCAGCACGCCGCCTGCAAGGATGGCGTTACCCACCAGTCCGGAGAAGGTTGAGGCCGCAGAGGCGCGCAGCAGAACCTGCTGCTGCTCCGGCGTCATGTTCTGTACCAGTTCAAACAAGCCTGCGCTACCCGCCAGATTATCGCCTTCGCTCAGAATCGAGAGCTGCTCTTCGCTGGGGGAAAACGCGTGACCAAGGACTACCGTTATTAGCGCGCACAACAACGCAACCAGCAAAATGGTAATGAACTGATTACGAAAAAAATTTCCCGTGTCACGGTAGACGGACTTCGCCGTGATAGACATGCACTCTCCTTGAGTATTGCAGGTGTTAACTAGCCGGCGATTGTACCGCAAATCGCTGCAGCGTAGCAGCCTCTGCTCACGCCAGGCTAAGTATATCTTTGTAAAGAGGAGTGAGCGCCGTATCCCGCTGAGTATGGCTTTTGCCGCAGGCTCTGTCGCCGTAAAAGCGGAGCGCCGGTGCATCGGCGACGAAATATGGCGAAATTTGATCTACTTAATCATTCGCTTATTGCATCCTGCTGCAAAAATTAATCTGGATCAACAAATGTTAAAACTAATGATTTTGTGTGATCTATGTTGGATCAAATCTAACTCATTGTGGGTATATTCTCCGCGCTGAATAACCATAATGAGGAAGTGGGTATGAAGAAGTTAGCAGCGGTAGGATTAATTTTGAGTACGCTTTCCGGGGGCGTCTGGGCGCACGAAGCCGGAGAGTTTTTCATTCGCGCAGGTTCGGCCACCGTTCGTCCGACGGAAGGTTCTGACAACGTGTTAAATAGTCTGGGCAGCTTTAACGTCAGCAATAACACGCAGCTGGGATTAACCTTCACCTATATGGCGACGGACAATATCGGCATCGAGCTGCTGGCGGCTACGCCGTTCCGCCATAAGGTCGGCACCGGCCCGACGGGCACCATCGCCACGGTACACCAGCTGCCGCCAACCCTGATGGCACAGTGGTACTTTGGCGATGCGCAAAGCAAGGTGCGCCCTTATATCGGCGCCGGTATTAACTACACCACCTTCTTTAACGAAGACTTTAACGACACCGGCAAAGAGGCCGGGCTCTCCGATCTGAGCCTCAAGGATTCGTGGGGCGCCGCCGGGCAGGTTGGGCTGGATTATCTGATTAACCGCGACTGGCTGCTCAATATGTCGGTGTGGTACATGGATATCGACACCGATGTGAAATTTAAGGCCGGCGGCGTGGACCAGAAAGTCAGTACCCGCCTGGATCCGTGGGTGTTTATGTTCTCTGCGGGATACCGGTTCTAAAGTCTTCTGCAAAACCCCAGCAAAACTCTTCTGCAAAACTGGTCATTATATGACCAGTTTTTTCCATTCTTTTCCGCGTGAATCATTGTACCTGTCGGTCATTGTTTTGCTCGTATGACCGTTCAGAAAATTATCGAGCTAGCTCTGGCGAGAGACCGCCTGAGGTCAAAGAAGCCTGCATTGAGTTGCATATGTGTCGTGACTCTGCAGGAAAACATTTACGTGCTGCGTCGCGCTCCGCTTTGGCTGAGTGATATTAAAAGTCTCTATAAAGCAGTTTAGTACGAACTTCCTTTCCCTCATCAACAAAACTTATGTTGACGGATAAAAACATACTCCTTAAAGTGCTGTATATGCATACAGTTACGTATGTAAGGATAAACATCAAAATTTATTACAAGTATGTGTCAGGGGAAAATGAGAAATATTTCAATTGCCTGAAAAATAAGGAGAACATAATGCCTGGATTTAACTACGGTGGTTATGGGGATGGTACTGGCTGGAGCTCTGAAAGTGGTGGCACAACGCCAGGGGGTGGTTCAACAGGAAATACAGGTAATCACGATGGAGGTGGCAGTACAAATTCCAGTGGACAGTCTACAGCTGAGCAAAAACAAATTGATACTATCAGAAATAATCCTGCTCTTCGTAAGAAATTAGCTGACATGATTGCGGCCGCGCATAATATCAATCCCTATGCGAAGGTCACCGTTCAAAAAATTTCTAAAAAAGGTGTGATGACTATCTCGGTCACTGAGCTGGATGGAAACCAGGCGAAAAAAATTGGTCTGAGCGGTCTCATTATGGAGCTCGATGCTAGCGGCACAAAACTGGCAGTCGGCGAATTTGCGACCGGAGTTTATCGCATCGATGAGAACGAACCAGTCGAACACCGTTCTACTCCTACATCGCTTGAGATTGCAACCACAGGTACTACTGATAAATTTACCTATGATCCTAAGTCAGGAACATATTCTTCAACTAAACGTTTCGATAGCGTGGGTACAATAAAAGATCTTACTATTACGGGTGATTATAGTTACAGGCTACATCTTGATGGCTTTATCCAAACTATAGATGCTACTGTCATTAATGCTGACCCCAATAACATCGATGTTGTACTGCACGACTGGAAGGGACCACAAGACAAAACTAAATCTGGGGTGAAAAAATTAATAAAGGAATTTATTAATTTTAAATTGACCGAAGAAAGCGGGTTACTGGAAAAGACTGGCGATATTATCGTATCTGCAAGCAAAGACGCCAGCAAAGCTCTTGGAGCTAAGTACCAGGGGATTGCAAATGAAATCGCAGCCGATGTGAAAAATTTTCAGGGGAAAAGCTTCAGAAATATTAACGACGCAATGGCCTCTTTAAATAAGGTTTTATCTAACCCTAAGATGAAGGTCAGCGCGGCTGACAAATCTGGCCTGCTGAACGCATGGAATCACCTTAACGCCACAGATATGGCCTATAAGTTCGGCTTTCTTTCCAAAGCATTTACAGGTGCAGATATGACCATGAAAGTTGAAAAACTCAGGCAGAAATCTATCACTGCCACTGAAACCGGGGACTGGGGACCTGTATTGCTCGAAGTGGAATCATGGGTGCTCAGTGGTATGGCAACAGGGTTTGCTTTGGCCGTTCTTGCATCAGTTTCAACATTCCTTGCGGCAACTGTCGGCCTTCCGGTATCGGTGGTCACTGTCTTGGGCATTATCGGGATTTCATTAGCGGCATCCCTTATCGACGACAAACTGGCTGACAAAATTAACAACTGGTTGATTAGTCCAGCCCATTGAAAACTATAGCAGGCGGGAAACCGCCTGCTATTATTTAAATATCACTTTTTACAAAATTAAAAAGATAGTTTTTATTTTTTATTTAACACCTTGAATGTAGCCGCAATGACCAAAAGATAATACGCGGTAAAAACATAACAAATTGCATAAATAATCATGAATAATAAGGTGAGAAGGTAGTCATTTTGCGTCATTACCCGATACAGTCTCCCTGATTCAGTCATCTCCGTGGAGTTGAAGAGTAGCATGTAAATTATTGGGAAGTATAATAATGAACATAATGCAAGACCCTTTACCATTGTGCCGACTGACTGTCCACTACTTGTTTGAATATGTTTAAATGATAATATGAACAGAACTAAACCCCAGAGTGGGGCCGTCTTACACCACACATTCATTACTGAGCTAAGCAGTGGATTATTTGCCGAAAGCAGTGTGGGGAAATAGAGGCTAACAGAAGAAATCTCTTTCAGTAATAGAGCGTCAGGGTTATTTTTGTAAACAAAAAAAACAATCACGATTGGCATGATTGTGATGATTAACATGATAATCATTCTCTTTGCCATAGCGCTATTATCGGGTTTTTGACCAGCTTTAATGTTGCGCATAACAATCTCCGGAATAAAAATGTTCATCCTAGCCACATATTATAATAATCAATACAGAAAATTAATCCATTTTCGACCCAAAATCTGCTGCAGAGTTTAAAGATTTAACTGACCACTATCACCGCCACACGGTTACTATCCCTAAAAGTTGTCCGGCAATCCACCATTTCCCTCCGCGCATAATCTCTGAGAACGGGATAGAGGCGCATCAGTCGCTCTGCAGCAAAACTCTTGTGCCAGGGGCAATGTTATAGCGGCCAACTGGCGTCGGGTCCTAGGCGATATCTCGATCTGCTTCATCGGCAAGGAGAGAGCGATAATATTCTCAATCATTGACTGAGAAAAGTGTCGGCACATGGTTAACTCCAGCGACCAGACTTAGAGTATAGAAGTGTCGAGAGTCAGAAGCCCTGTTCCTGTAAGAGTACCCGTTTTAGTTCCACGCACTTTTCGAGATTTCCGGGTTTTTGGCCATCAGCCTGTACTCTTCCGGCGTCAGGTTATTCAGGGATTCGTGAGGCCGCTCGCTGTTATATTCAGCTAGCCAGCGCTCAGTGATTTCCCGCGCTTCATTCAGGGTACTGAACAGGTAAAAATCCAAGATTTCTGTCAGGTAAGTCCGGTGAACCGTTCGATAAAGGAATTCTGCGTTGGTTTACCCGGCTTGATAAAGTCCAGCATCACACCATGCTCTTCAGCTCACTGTGCCAGTGCCAGTGAAACCAGTTCTGGCCCGTTATCCATTCGCATCTTCAGCGGATATCCACGGTTTGCCACGACCCTGTCCAGTACCCTGACCACCCGCTGTGCCGGGATATTCAGGTCGATTTCTGTCGCCAGTGCTTCACGTTTAAAATCATCCACCACATTGAAGGTTCTGAAGCGCCTGTCGCACACCAGCGCACCGTGCATAAAATCGATGGACCAGCTCTGGTTAAGTGCCTCAGGCGTCGCCAATGGTGCCGGGTTGCGCACTGGGAGGCGTTGCTTCCCTTTGCGGCGAAAATTCAGTTTCAGCAGGCAGTAAATCCGGTGCATTCGCTTGTGATTCCAGGCATTACTCTGTCTGCGCAGCACCTGGAACAGCTTCTTAAAACCGTACCGGGGATAACGTTCAGCCGCTTCTGTCAGCACCAGGATCACGGGCTCATCCCGGCGGAGATCGGGCTGGTAAAAATACACCGTCCTGCTCAGCGATAATGTCCTGCATGCCTGGCGTAAGCTCATAGAAAATTGCACCGTCAGATAGCTGACAAGCTCACGCTTCATCGCTGGTCTTAAAGCTTTTTTCGATGACTTCTTTTAACGCACGATTTTCCAGACTCAGGTCGGCAAACATCTGCTTCAGACGACGATTTTCGTCCTCAAGGTCTTTTATTTTTTTGATATCAGCTGCTTCCATCCCGCCGTATTTCGCCTTCCAGTTGTAATAGCTGGCTTGAGACACCGGCTTCACGGCAGACATCCTTAACAGTTCGCCCAACTTCGACGGACTTCAGAACAGCGAGGATCTGGTGCTCAGTAAATCGGATCTTACGCATAGCGATCTCCTCAGGGGGATATAATCAGTATGTCGGAAGATCTCTAAAAGTGAATGGTTCGTTTTGCAGGGATACTTACACCACCACCCGGGTGCGTATCCCCAGTGAACAGGATCGAGGTGTAGTTGTTCGTCGCGCTCGCTCAGCAACAGGACTTGGTGCTAGGCGCAACGTTTGTAGCGACCGATCGGTTCGGGGTCAAAGGCGATATCCCGCTCGGCCTTTTCTGCCAGATAAGCCAGGTATTCTTCTCGCGTTTGTGATTGAGCAAAGCGTCCACACATCGTTACCTCCTGTTCACATACAGAAAGTATCGAGCATGGGGGGAAGTAAAAGTGTTGGTATATTATCCCCGTAAAAGCGGCTAACTTATTGAAAATATAGGCATGAAAGACATCAGGCATACCAGTTAATTACGCCATGTCATTGGTATACATACTTTCTTCCTCGGTCTTGAAAACCGGTCTTTTGATGAGGAATTGTTGCATTTCAAACAAAAAGATCGTTCTGCAAAACAATTTTTATTTTCAGACAAATCAATACGTTAAAGTAGCGCAAAAAAACCATATTTTTACATGCATATACCATATTTTTATCTTAAAAAACATACCATTACTCTTTTCTTGGTGGTGTGTTGGTATGGTACATGGATATCGACACCGATGTGAAATTCAAAGCCGGCGGCGTGGACCAGAAAGTCAGTACCCGCCTGGATCCGTGGGTGTTTATGTTCTCTGCGGGATACCGGTTCTAAAGTCTTCTGCAAAATTCCGGCAAGGCGGATCATGATATGACCCGCCTTGCCGGTGCGACCGGGTCATTCGACGCCGCAGCCGAAATCAATCTCTGCCGGGAGCGGCGGCGGCACCGGCGTCGATTCCTTCATCGATCCGCGTAATCATATAGGGGAAGAAGGGATTTGAAGACTGGCGCATGAGTGAATCCAGCCCAACAACCAGCACCGAGCGCTCGCCACGGGCAGCAAATGTCCCCAGGCTGATACCATATTGATTCAGCGGATGCGGATAGCGCCCATATAAGGAGTCACTTAAAGGGAAGGGGAGAGCAACGTGGGAAAGGGAGTAGACGTCTGGCAAATAGCGCTGCCCCTGCAGGGTTTCCATAGATTGTTCTGTTTTCCCGGCAGGCGTTGTGCGGATCTCCATTTCTGTCGTGCCAGCATTAGCGTTAGTGATGATCGTGGTTCTATAAAGCCGCGGAGCTGCAGGGAGCAACCGGGACAGCGCGGTGTATGATGTTCTGCGTAATAACGAATTAAACCTCACCGCATGATTCAAATCGAACAACACTATTTCACTGCCGTTATCCGGTAAACGGTTGTACAACGCCGTGACGATCGCCCGCGTACTGACGGTTGAATCCATGACCGATTGAAATGTCAGCACCGGAGGTAGGCTTGCCATTTTTTTATTACGCGAGTCAGTGACAATTTGGCTCTGAAGCGCCTTTGTCAGCAGGAACGACTGGCGGGCGGCATTGGTCGGGAATGAGTTATATTTAAACGGATTGAACTCCGGCATTATGCCTAACCATGCGGCTTTGGCGAATGCGGGGAGAAACGCAGGCCAACCCGCCAGGCCGGAAAAGCGCGCGAAGCTTGTAATACCAATCATCGGCGAAATCAGGATCACGCGCTGTGGCTTAGCCAGGCCGGGATTATCCAGAGCATCCAGCGTATATTTCATTGCCAGAGCACCGCCATTGGAAAATCCGACCATATGCAGCGGCACATCATGACCAGCAAGCTTTTGCGCTTCTCTCACCGCAAGCCGCGTTGCGGCAAGCCAGTCCTGCCAGTTCACGTCGGTCAATGCTGCAGGGACGGTGCCGTGCCCCGGTAATCTGATCCCAATGGCGATATAGCCATGCTGACGGTAGTTATTGGCAATATGCCTTAGGCTGTAGGGGGTATCCGTCAGACCATGCAACAACACCACTGCCCCTTTGGGCCTGGCGTCCGGCATCATAATGTAAGATCGATTCCAGTTTGTTGGGAATTTGTCCGGATAGATAGGACTATCGGCATAGTAACGATTCAGTTCAGTTTGCTGTTGGACATCAAGCTTATCCGTGACGTTACGTTTAACTTCGTTGAAGAGCGAGTTTTCTCTCTTGATGTAATCGTTCCAGTCTGCGCTGTCGATTTCATCCGCGTCCATCTCATCCGGGACGTACGTATGCCAGAGTTGCAGGTCGGGTCCGCGCTGAATGTCATACAGCCGTATCCCAATAGCGCCAACCACTAAGAGAAGTAAGGAGAATACGATACGTTTTAACCACTTTGCGAATTTCACCGCGTTGGTTCCTGCCCTAATCCCATATTTTTTAAGTATAAAATAAAATCAGGCGCTACATACAGACCGTCTTGACGCTGATGCAGAACTTAAGTCGCTGCGGCCCACCATTTCGGTGGGCCATCCTGTGTAAAAATCAGGCTATTTTTCGAAGCGGCAAAAGGGGCCGGTCTGCTCATTGATGAACCCATCCCGATGTTATCGGTTCTCAGCCTCTTGTAGCCCTGGTCGCTGTATGACCGGGTCCTACCGGCTCTCTATGCCTCTGCGCCTTACCGGGCGTCTTCCCCCGCAATACCGTCCTGTACCCATCACCACGGCACGGTGCGGCCCTGATAATCCAGATACTCCAGCCCCGGCCGCTGGCGTTTCTCCAGCAGCACCTTGACCAGGCTGGGAATGGTCTCCTCGATGGTCAGCGGCGCAGCTATGCCGCCCAGCGCGGTGCGGATCCAGCCCGGCGCTATCGCCACCATGGGGTGCGTCGCAGAAGCCGCGCGGGCGGCAAAGCTGCGCATAAACATATTCAGCGCGGCCTTGCTGCCTCTGTACAGCTCGCGCTGCCCGCTAAGGTTATTGCCGAGACTTCCCTGTCCGGAAGACATCACGCCGAGCAATCCTGACGGGGTCACGTGGCGCTGCAGGCGCTCAATGACCCGCATTGGCGCCAGGGCATTGGTCTGCATCACCTGCATAAACTCCGCTGTGGAGACCTCGCCGATGGTCTGCGAAGGATCGCGGTTGGTGGTTCCGGCATTGACAAAGAGCATCTCCAGGCGGCTTCCCGAGAGCCTGTGGTCCAGGGCGGCCAACTGCTCGTCGTCGCAGACGTCCAGCGTTTCAAGGCGCACCCGGCCGGGGTTGTCCCGGGCGAGCTGGTGAAGCGGCGTAGGGTGCGTAATATCGCGTACGGTACCGATAACGTTCCAGCCGTGTCGCAAAAATTCGGCGGCCATCGCGTGGCCCAGCCCGCGAGAGGCGCCGACGATTAAAATGCTGTGATGAGTAAGAGGGGTCATAGTCGAAATCCGCAGTAAAGAGTGAGGATCTGACTATAGTCATAGGCTATATCAGGCGGAAGGCGCAGCATGTGCACTGTTAGCATGCGCCGCACGCCCTATCTTACGGCAGGATACCTTATGACCGATCCCGATTTTAATCTTCTCGTTGCCCTCGACGCGCTGCTGGCCGAAGAGAGCGTGGCCGGGGCGGCGCGACGGCTGGGGATCAGCGCATCGGCCATGAGCCGGACGCTCACCCGCCTGCGCGACGCGACCGGCGATCCGCTGCTGGTCAGGGCAGGGCGTAAAATGGTGCTAACCCCACATGCGCAAAATATCAAAGCGCGCGCGCAGAATGTGCTGTTCGAGGTGCGTTCGGTCCTGAACGCGTCGCTTTCGCCGCTTCATCTCCCGACGCTGGAGCAAACCTTTACCTTGCGCACCAACGAAGGCTTCGTCGAAACCTTTGCTCCGGCGCTGATTGCTGCCTGCGCGCGGGATGCGCCGGGAGTGACGCTCACCTTTGTGGCTAAGACCGAGAAGGATCCGCAGTTTTTGCGCGAGGGGCGGGTGGATCTCGAGATTGGCGTACTCAAGAATATGGGGCCGGAAATCCGCCTGCAGGCGCTGTTCCGCGATCGTTTCGTCGGCGTGCTGGCGAAGAGCCACCCGCTGGCGCAATCGGCACGCCTGACCCGGGAGGCGTATATCTCCTGCGGGCACGTGATTACCTCTCGTCATGGCATGGTGCAGGGGCCGGTTGATGACGCCCTGGCCGGGTTCGGCCTGCAGCGTAAGATTGTCGCCGTGGTGCCCAGCTTCGCCGCCGCGCTGGCGGTTGCCCGCCGTTCGCAGCTGATTGCGCTGGTGCCGGCATCCTATATTGGCGACGGCCCTGCGGCCGATATCGCCGTTTTTGAGCTGCCGGTGCAGACGCCGGAAATCACCGTTTCGCAGATGTGGCATCCCCGACAGGAGCAGGAGCCCGGCCACCGCTGGTTGCGTCAGCGGGTGCTTAGCGTATGTCGTCAGACGCACCAGGGGTAAAAAAAAGCCCGCAACGAATGCGGGCGAAAAATACTGGAAGCAATGTGAGCAATGTCGTACCGAATACCTGAGTGTTTTGCTCAACTATTCGGTAATGAGAAAGATAATGTTTCTCATTTAAGATATCAACCCCATCTTTTGTGCGGAAGTGATTTTTTTTAATCGATCACGAAAACGCTGCGCTTCTGGCTGTTGTCGCGTGGCCAGGCGGTCGCCACTTCCCGTAGCGGCAGCGGCGTGGTGGCGATAGTAAACCCGCCGGCCGCGGCGGCCTGCAGCATCTCTCCGGTTGCCGCCAGCAGCTGGGCCATCGACAGGCTGCCGATCCCGCTGCCCAGCAGCTGCAGCGGCGCCGAACGCAGCACCGCGCCGTTGAGTGAAATATCCGCCCCGGAGAGAGAGCCGACCTGGACATAGCGTACCGGCGCATGGCCGGGGCTGCTTTTTGCCAGCGCCGGGAGCAGCAGCTCGGCGCTATGCCCCCACAAATAGTCGACGACGACGTCAATCTGCCCCGCGGCAAGCTCGGCGAACTGAGTGCGCAGAGTCGCGTCATCCGCAGTCAGGTTGATGCAGACGTCCGCCTCGAGCGCTGCCAGCGTCTGCGCATTACGCCCGGTGGCGATCACTTTTTTCGCGCCCAGATAGCGGGCGATCTGGATAGCCAGCTGTCCGGCGCTGCCGGTGGCGCCGTTGATCAGCACCGTCTCACCGGCGATAAAGCCCGCCCGTTTAACCAGCGCAGCCCAGGCTGACATCCCGGGGTTGGCCATGGCGGCGGCGGTGACATCGTCCAGCGCGTCCGGCAGCGGAATGCAGTTAGACGCCGCCACCGGCGCCCGTTGCGCCATGCTGCCCCAGGGCGCGCGAGGAAAGGCGAAGTAAACGCGCTGCCCGTCGGGCAGGGTTCCCGCGCCGTCGATGCCCACCACGAAGGGCAGACGACCGTCAAAGCTGTAGTGCTTGCCGCTCGCCCGGCCCTTGACGACGTGGCTGATGGCGGCGGCGCGTACGTCGACCAGGAGGTGATGTTCATCGGCCTGCGGATCGGCAAAGTCGGCCCACACCGGGCCCTGCTGGAGTTCGAATACGACGGCTGCTTTCATGGTGTTACCTCCGGGAAGAATTACGTGTAAAATGCACATATCAGATAACGGCACTATACACCGGGTTAAATAATATATGCAAGATGCACATAATGGTTACGATATCACCGACTTTCACGGCGCGCTGCTGGATATCATCCGGGTGATGAATCTGCCGGTGCGCGATGAGCAGATACTGCAGGCCGCCGGGGTGCAGCTCGATCAGATCCTCTTCCCGCTGCTGGTGGCGATAGGGCGCTATGGGCCGGTGGGCGTAGTTGAGCTGGCGGATAGCCTGGGACGGGATTACACCACCGTCAGCCGCCAGGTGAAAAAGCTGGAGGCGCAGGGCCTGGCGCTGAAGCAGCCCAACGTTAGCGATCGACGGATTAGCGAAGTGACCTTGACCGTGCAGGGTCAGACGCTGATTGAACGCATTGCGCTAGCCAGAACGCGGCTGATGAATCAGGTGCTGATGGACTGGACGCAGGAGGATGTGCTGGCGCTGTTCCGCCTGACGCGTCAATACGCGGACAGCCTGCAGCAAAAAATAACCGCCTGACCAATGGCCAGGCGGTCGGGGCGTTAAGCTGCTTTAGTGGCGGCTTTAAGGCTCTGCACAAAAGCCTTCAGCTCGGCCAGCATCGTTTGCGGATCGCTGAGGTTACGTTCGATGATTTTGACGATGGCGGAGCCGGAGATTGCCCCGGCGGCGCCGGCGTCAATCGCGGCGGTTACCTGATCGGCTGCGGAAATACCGAAGCCCTGCAGCGGCGGCGCGGCGTTATATTCGCGCAGCTTCTCAATAAGATGATGCAGCGGCAGGGCGGCGCGGTTTTCCGCTCCGGTGACCCCGGCGCGCGACAGCAGATAGGTATAGCCGCGACCAAAAGAGGCAATCTGGCGCAGCAGCTCGTCATCGGCATTCGGCGGGCAGATGAAGATGGGGGCGATATTGTGCCGCATCGCCGCCTGGCGGAACGGCGCCGACTCTTCGATGGGCACATCGGCGACCAGCACGGAATCCACACCAACCCGCGCGCATTCGGCATAGAAGGCGTCAATGCCGGGGCTGAACACCAGGTTCGCGTACATCAGCAGACCGATAGGGATCGTCGGGTGCTTGTGACGGATTGCCGCCAGCATCTCGAAGCACTGCGCCGGCGTCACGCCGGCGGCGAACGCACGCAGGGCTGCGCCCTGGATAGTCGGGCCATCGGCCAGCGGGTCGGAGAAGGGAATACCCAGCTCCAGAGCATCGGCGCCCGCTTCGATCAGCGTATCGACGATCTGCAGCGACAGCGCCGGGTTGGGATCGCCCAGCGTGACGAAGGGAACAAACGCGCCTTCCTGGCGGGATTTCAGTTGTGCAAACAGCGTCTCATAACGTTCCATCAGATTTCCCCTCGCGCTTTCAGAATATCGTGTACGGTGAAGATGTCTTTATCGCCGCGACCGGACAGGTTAACCACCAGCAGCTGCTCTTTTTCCGGATTTTCACGCATCATTTTTAGCGCATGGGCCAGGGCGTGGGAGGATTCCAGGGCCGGAATAATCCCCTCATGGCGGGAGAGCTCTTTGAACGCTTCCAGCGCCTCGTTGTCGGTGATCGACACGTAGTCGGCGCGACCGGTGCTGTTGAGGAACGCATGCTGAGGGCCCACCGACGGGAAGTCCAGCCCGGCGGAGATAGAGTAAGATTCCTCAATCTGGCCATCATCGGTCTGCATCATCGGCGATTTCATACCGAAATAGATACCCACGCGACCGTGCTTCAGCGGCGCGCCGTGCTCGCCGGTTTCAATTCCGTGGCCCGCAGGTTCAACCCCGATCAGCCCCACGTCGGTTTCATCGATAAAGTCAGCAAACATGCCGATAGCGTTGGAGCCGCCGCCGACGCAGGCGATGACCGCATCCGGCAGACGGCCTTCGCGCTCAAGGATCTGCGCTTTGGTCTCTTCCCCGATCATGCGCTGGAATTCGCGGACGATGGTTGGGAACGGGTGCGGGCCGGCTGCGGTACCGAGCATATAGTGAGCGGTATCGTAGCTGCCGGACCAGTCGCGCAGCGCTTCGTTACAGGCGTCCTTCAGCGTGGAGGAGCCGCTGTGCACCGGGATCACTTCCGCCCCCATCAGGCGCATGCGGAAGACGTTTGGCGACTGGCGCTCAACGTCTTTAGCGCCCATATAAATGCGGCATTTCAGGCCGAGCAGCGCGCTGGCGAGCGCGGAGGCCACGCCGTGCTGGCCGGCACCGGTTTCGGCAATGATTTCGGTTTTACCCATGCGCTTCGCCAGTAATGCCTGGCCCAGCACCTGGTTGGTTTTATGCGCGCCGCCGTGGAGCAGATCTTCACGCTTGAGGTACAGCGTGGTGCGGGTGCCTGCGGTCAGGTTGCGGCACTTGGTTAAGGCCGTCGGACGACCGGCGTAGTTCTTCAGCAGGTCGCTAAATTCAGCCTGGAACTCAGGATCTTTCTGCGCGCTGACGAAAGCTTCTTCCAGCTGGCGCAGGGCGGGCATCAGGATCTGTGGGACGTACATACCGCCAAATTCGCCAAAATAGGGGTTCAGTAAAGTACTCATTATTGCATTGCTCCTTAATATGCGCGCAGCGTCTGGAAAACCGAGGCCAGCTTGCTGGCATCTTTTATACCCGGCTGCGACTCAACGCCTGAATTAAAATCGAGTCCGGCACAGCCGCTTTTGGCGGCTTCTACGCAGTTATCGGCACCGAGTCCGCCTGCCAGCAGGACGTTACCCAGCTCCTGGCCCTGTAAAAGCGTCCAGTCGAAGCGCTGACCGCTGCCGCCCTGGCCGTTATCGAAGAGATATTTATCGACGTGATGCAGGCTGCGTTCCGGCAGCGTGTCACCCACGCTGAGCGCTTTCCAGATCTGGACTTGCTCCGGCAACCGCGCGCGCAGCGCGTCGATATAGGCCTGATCTTCGCTGCCGTGCAGCTGAACCGCAGCCAGCTGCAGGCTCTCTGCGCGCTCGGCCACGTCCTCGACCGGCGCATCGCGGAATACTCCGACGTAGCGCAGCCCGGCGGCCTGGATAATCTCTTTAGCCTGCACCTCGTTGACGACGCGCGGTGAGCCAGAGACAAAAATCAGCCCGCCGTAGATGGCGCCGGATTCATAGGCCACCTGAGCGTCCTGAGGTCGGGTCAGGCCGCAAACTTTGTTTTCACCGAGCAGCACGCGCCTGACGGCCGCGTCGAGGTCATCGTGCTCCATCAGCGCGGAGCCGATCAGGAAGCCGTTAGCAAAGTGGCTCAGATCGCGGACCTCGGCGTAGGTATGAATCCCGGATTCGCAGATCACGGTGACGTCATGGCCCAGGCGCGGCGCCAGCTGGCGGGTGCGGTTGAGGTCAATCGACATATCGCGCAGATCGCGGTTGTTGATCCCGACCACCTTCGCCTTCAGCGCAATGGCGCGTTCCAGCTCTTCTTCGGTACTCACTTCGGTCAGCACACCCATATTGAGGCTGTGCGCGACGGCGGCGAGCTGGCGATACTGCTCATCGTCAAGCACCGACAGCATCAGCAGACAAGCGTCGGCCTGATAGTAGCGCGCCAGATAGATCTGATAAGGATCGATGGTGAAATCCTTACACAGTATCGGCTGCGGCGCGATGGCGCTGACGATGGGCAGAAAATCAAAACTGCCCTGGAAATATTTCTCATCGCACAGCACCGAGATCGCCGAGGCGTAGTTCTTATACACTCCGGCGATTTCCGCCGGGTCAAAATTCTGGCGAATCAGGCCCTTCGACGGCGAGGCTTTTTTGCACTCGAGAATAAACACGCTGCGCGTCCCCGCCAGGGCATCGTAGAAGTTACGCTGCGTCGGGACGACCTCGTTTTGAAAACTGGCTAACGGCTGCTGCTGCTTGCGGGCTTCTACCCAAATCGCTTTGTCGGCAACGATTTTTGCTAAAACGGTCTGCATTATTTACCCTCTTGCCGCTAATGCGGTCACTCTGTCATAGGCCGCTCCGCTGCGCAGCACGTCAATCACCTGCCGGGCGTTGGCTTTCAGGTCTTCATGCCCGTGTAAACGCATCAGCACTGCCACGTTGGCGGCGACCGCGGCTTCATGAGCGGCTTCACCTTTACCTTGTAGTAAGCGCGTCAGAATGTCACGGTTTTCTTCCGGCGTACCGCCGGCCAGCTGCTCCTGGTGATAAGGCGTCAGGCCGAAGTCATCCGCGGTCAGCTGATAGCTTTTGATCTCACCGTTATGGAGCTCGGCGACCACCGTCGGTGCGTGGAGCGACACCTCATCCATGCCGCCGCTGTGGACGACCGCTGCCCGCTGGTAGCCCAGCACGCGCAGGGTTTCCGCGATAGGCAGCACCAGCTCAGGGCTGTAGACGCCAATCAGCGCCAGCGGCGGGTGGGCCGGGTTAATCAGCGGCCCCAGCACGTTAAACAGCGTCCGGGTTTTCAACTGCTGACGGACCGGCATCGCGTGGCGGAACCCGGTGTGATATTTCGGCGCAAACAGGAAGCAGATGCCCAGCTCATCCAGCGCGGTGCGGGATTTATCGGCGTTCATATCGAGGTTGATGCCGAATGCGGCCAGCAGGTCGGAAGAGCCCGATTTACTGGAGACGCTGCGGTTGCCGTGTTTCGCAACCTTCAGCCCGCAGGCTGCGGCCACAAACGCGCTGGCGGTAGAAATATTGATGCTGTTACTGCCGTCGCCGCCGGTGCCGACGATATCGGCAAATAGGTAGTCAGGACGCGGGAACGGCGCGGCATTTTCCAGCAGGGCGGTGGCGGCGCCGGCAATCTCCTGCGGCTGCTCGCCGCGCACCTTCATACTGACCAGGGCGGCGGCCAGCTGCTCCGGCTTCACTTCGCCGCGCACGACCGCAGAAAACAGCTGGTGGCTCTCCTGCTGGCTCAGGGTTTCCGCCTGATACAGCTTTTCCAGAATCGGCTGGATAGTGTTGGTTTGCTCCAGCTTCTGCAGCGCCCAGGCCAGCGTTTGCTCCAGCAGACGCGCGCCCTGAGTGGTGAGAATCGACTCCGGGTGGAACTGGAAGCCGCAAACGCGATCGGCATCATGACGCACCGCCATCACCATCCCGTTATAGTTGGCGTTGATGGTCAGCCCGGCCGGAATGTTGCTGCCGACCAGCGAATGGTAGCGGGCCACCGGCAGCGGGTTAGTCAGGCCGGCAAACATCGCCTGGCCGTCATGCTCGATGCTGGACGCTTTACCGTGCAGGATTTCGCCCGCCTGGCCGACGTAGCCGCCGTAGGCTTCAACAATCGCCTGATGGCCAAGGCAGATGCCGATGATCGGCAGCTTGCCGCGCATGCGAATCAGCAGCTCCGGCATGCAGCCGGCTTCGCTCGGCGTGCCCGGGCCCGGGGAGAGCATCAGCACCGGATTGTCCATCGTGCCGATACGCTCGATTAAGGTTTGTGCCGGAACCGAGTTACGGTAAATCACTACGTTATGGCCGTTGGCGCGCAGCTGGTCTGCCAGGTTATAGGTAAAAGAGTCGATATTATCGAGCAGCAGAATGTCGGCCATTAGAATGTCTCCTTCGCGTGGTGGGCCTGGGCAATTGCGCGCAGCACCGCGCGGGCTTTATTTCGGGTTTCATCTGCTTCGGACTGAGGCACTGAATCGAGGACAATACCGGCACCGGCCTGAACGGTGGCCACGCCGTCCTGCACGTAGGCAGAGCGGATCACGATGCAGGTATCCAGGTCGCCGTGGGCGGTGAAATAGCCGACCGCTCCGCCGTAGCTGCCGCGGCGCTTACCCTCCGCGGCGGCGATCAGCTGCATCGCGCGCACCTTCGGCGCGCCGCTCAGGGTGCCCATATTCATACAGGCGCGATAGGCGTGCAGCACGTCGAGGTCGTTACGCAGCTCGCCGACCACCCGGGACACCAGGTGCATCACGAAAGAGTAGCGGTCGACTTTGGTCAGGTCGGCCACGTAGCGGCTGCCCGGGGTGCAGATACGGGCGAGGTCGTTACGCGCCAGGTCTACCAGCATCAGGTGCTCGGAGAGCTCTTTATGGTCGGTGCGCATTTCGAGTTCGATACGGCTGTCGAGATCGCGATCCAGCGAACCGTCGGCGCGGCGGCCGCGCGGGCGGGTACCGGCAATCGGGTAGATCTCAATCTGGCGGCTGACGGCATCGTACTTCAGCGAACTTTCCGGCGACGCACCGAACAGGGCAAAGTCGTTATCCTGCATAAAGAACATGTACGGACTCGGGTTGCTCTTCTTCAGCACGTCGTAGGCCGCCAGCGGCGACGGGCAGGGCAGAGAGAAGCGGCGCGATGGCACCACCTGGAAAATTTCGCCGGCGCGAATAGCGCGCTGCATTTTGCGCACCACGGCGCCGTACTCATCGTCGCTCTGGTCGCAGTCGCAGGTCATATGCTCGACCGTCGTGACCGGCAGCGGTGCCGGCGGCTCGTTGAGCTGCTGGCGAAGTTGGGCGATGCGCTGCGTCAGACGCTGCTTTTCGCTCGCCAGCGGCGTGAACAGGCTCGACTGGATGCGCGTGCTTTTGCTCTGGTGATCGATAACCAGCAGCGTTTCGGCCAGGTAGAAGCAGTAGTCCGGACAGGCGGTGTCGCTTTCCAGCGGCGGCAGGTTTTCGAAACCGGCCACCAGGTCATAGGCAAACAGGCCGCCGAAGAACATCGCTTCGCGCTCGTCGTGCGGCACGGTGACCAGCTCCTGCAGCAGGCGGAAGGCATCAAAGACCGACAGGGAACAGAGGCGCGCGTCCTCATCCAGCAGGGCGCTGACCGGTGGGAAGGTGAGCGTCCGGCCGTTCGGCTGACGCAGATTTTCGATGCCCGCAGGCAGGGTGTTGTCGAGTAAATCCAGCAGCGATGCGCCGTTGCTGGAAAGCGCCTGAACAGTGACTGTGTCACCTAAAGCGGTGATGCGCAGCGCGCTGTCCACCAGCAGCAGGCTCTTTAAATCATCCTTGCTGTCGATATCCGCAGATTCCAGCAGCAGGGTTGCCGGACGCGCGCCGCACAGCTGGTGGAACAGCGCCGTCGGGTTTTCGCGATAGATGGCGTCGCTGGTGAGAAGCTCGAGTGCCGGTTTTGATGTTTGCATTATTGTTCTCGCCTGTTCGGTATAATAATTTGTCCAATAAAAAGCCCGCTCATTGGCGGGCCGGGTATCTGTATGCTGAGTGCAAAACGCGATCACGCCGCCCGTTATCAGGAGGTGCGCCACCAGCCGTGCAGAGTGAAAGTTTGCGTTTTCATCGTGATACCCCTTCATGTGAACTTGCGTACTAGTTAACTAGTCCAGAGGAATAATGTCAACCCCTGTTTGCAGATTTTCTCCGCGAGTCGGTATGATAATGCGCTTATTTAAGTCCATGTCCAGCAGGAGTCACCTTGAGCGATACCCTTTACGCAGTGATTTACGATCTGCATAGCCATACCACCGCCTCTGACGGGCGGCTGACTCCAGAAGAACTTGTCCATCGAGCCCACCAGATGCGGGTGGGCACGCTGGCGATTACCGATCACGATACCGTGGCGGCCATTCCCGCCGCGCGGGCGGAAATTGCCCGCGCCGGCCTGCCGCTGACGCTGGTGACTGGGGTGGAGATTTCCACCCTGTGGGAAAACCATGAAATTCATATCGTGGGCCTGAATATTGATATTGAGCACCCGGCCATGCTGGCCCTGCTTGATGAGCAGAAGGCGCGCCGCCAGCTGCGGGCGCAGATGATTGCCGAGCGGTTGGATAAGGCGCGGATCCCCGGCGCGTGGGAGGGGGCGATGAAGCTTGCCGACGGCGGGGCGGTAACCCGCGGACATTTTGCCCGCTTCCTCGTGGAAGCCGGCCACGCCAGCAATATGGCCGACGTTTTTAAAAAATACCTCGCCCGCGGGAAAACCGGTTACGTTCCGCCGCAGTGGTGTACAATAAAACAAGCGATTGATGTCATTCATCATTCTGGCGGCAAAGCGGTTGTCGCCCATCCTGGGCGCTATGACCTCTCCGCCAAGTGGCTGAAAAGGCTGTTGGCCCACTTTAGCGAGCAGGGCGGCGATGCCATGGAGCTGGCCCAGTGTCAGCAGGCGCCGCATGAGCGCACGCAGCTCGCCGCGTATGCCGTCCAGTTTGGTCTTCTGGGCTCCCAGGGTTCTGATTTCCATCAGCCCTGCCCGTGGATTGAGCTGGGCCGTAAACTTTGGCTACCCGCAGGTGTAGAAGGGATCTGGCACAGCTGGGAAACGGCCGCAGAATAAAATTGAGAGGGAAGTATGAGCCAGTTTTTTTACATCCATCCGGACAACCCGCAGGCGCGGTTGATTAACCAGGCGGTGGAGATCGTGCGTAAAGGCGGGGTGATTGTCTACCCCACTGATTCAGGCTACGCATTGGGGTGTAAGATTGAAGATAAGGGCGCGATGGAGCGGATCTGCCGCATTCGTCAGCTGCCGGATGGCCACAACTTTACCCTGATGTGCCGCGATCTCTCCGAGCTTTCGACCTACGCGTTTGTCGACAACGTGGCGTTTCGTCTGATTAAAAACAACACGCCGGGCAACTACACGTTTATCCTCAAAGGGACCAAAGAGGTGCCGCGTCGTCTGCTGCAGGAAAAGCGTAAAACGATCGGCATGCGCGTGCCGTCGAACCCGATTGCCCAGGCGCTGCTCGAGACTCTGGGCGAGCCGATGCTCTCCACCTCGCTGATGCTGCCGGGCAGCGAATTCACCGAGTCCGATCCGGAAGAGATTAAGGATCGGCTGGAGAAGCTGGTCGATCTGATTATCCACGGCGGCTATCTGGGCCAGCAGCCGACCACGGTTATCGATCTGACCGACGATGCGCCGATCGTCGTGCGTGAAGGCGTCGGCGACGTGAAGCCGTTCCAGTAACGGAATACCTCCTCCCCGGCAGCATCGCGTTCCAGGCTGCCGGGATCGCGACAGGCTTGCCCCATCGGCGCATGTGATACAGGTAGCTTTATTTTGACCTGAGTCGAAATAGTCCGCCGAGAATCGTCCTTCTGGCGCCAGAAGGCTCGCCGCGTCGTGCAAAGCTTGCGGAGAGCCGATCCAGCAGGATGGCAATCAGCACCACCACGAAACCACTCTGCAGGCCAGTGCCAATCTCCAGCTGTTGAATGCTGCTCAAAATATCGTTACCCAGCCCACCGGCCCCGACCATCGAGGCGATGATAACCATCGACATAGCCATCATGATCGATTGATTCACGCCGGCCATAATCGAGGGCTGCGCGGCGGGCAGCTGCACTTTCCATAGCAGCTGCCACGGCGTGCAGCCAAAGGCGATGCCTGCCTCGATGCGCGAAGCGTTAACCTGGCGAATGCCTAAATCGGTCAGGCGCACGACCGGCGGCATAGAAAACAGAATCGTGGCGAAGATCCCCGGAGGGCGGCCAAGCCCGAACAAAATCGTCGCGGGTATCAGGTATACAAAGGCGGGCATGGTCTGCATAAAATCAAGCACGGTGCGAATAATGCTGCCGATAGCCGCGCGTCGCGCGCTCCAGATCCCGAGCGGAATACCGATCAGCAGGCTGAAAAACGTGGATGACAGAGTTAGCGCCAGCGTCACCGCCGCGTGCTCGCTGTAGCCGCTGTAAATAATATACAGCGAAGCAAGCAGGGCAAACAGCGCGAAACTTTTGCCAATTCGCCACGCGCCGAGCCAGACCGCGATA
The DNA here is from genome assembly GCF_902705905.1 of Klebsiella sp. 18074. Taxonomy (NCBI): domain Bacteria; kingdom Pseudomonadati; phylum Pseudomonadota; class Gammaproteobacteria; order Enterobacterales; family Enterobacteriaceae; genus Klebsiella; species Klebsiella sp. 18074. The sequence continues at coordinate 27,511 of NZ_CACSIS010000014.1, forward strand.
ATCACCAGCCCCCACGGCGAAAGCGCATTTATCACGCTCTCGATGCCCCCGGCGAAGCTGTCGATAGCATGGGCGAAACCGTCAAATCCGCCGCCGGCGTGTACCAGCAGGCGCTGCATGGCGGCGTCAATCTGACGACTAAAATCGAGGGGGGAGCTCATGATGGCTCCTGACGCGCTGTCCAGATATCGGCATAGCTTTCGGCGAGCTGCCAGCGTGAAACGTCGACTCCGGAGAAAAAGTGTTGAACATACGCGGTCGCAGGCGCGTTGATCAGCTCTTCCGGTTTGCCAACCTGCACCAGCTTGCCTTTTTCCATAATCGCAATACGCGTACCGAGGCGCAGCGCCTCCTCCATATCGTGGGTGACAAAGACGATCGTGCGCCGGGATTCCGCCTGTAGCGACAGAAGTAGCGTCTGCATGTCACGGCGAATAATCGGATCGAGCGCGGAAAATGCTTCGTCCATTAACAGCACGGTGGGATCCATGACCAGCGCGCGCGCGAGACCGACCCGCTGCTGCATGCCGCCGGAAAGCTGAGGCGGATACTGTTCGGCAACGTCGCCAAGCCCGACTTTTGCCAGCATGTCGCGAGCTTTCCGATAGCGGACATCCCGGGATTCGCCGGCCACTTCGAGGCCGAACGCCACGTTATCCAGCACGCTGCGTTCGTCAAACAGTGCGAACGACTGGAAAACCATGCCGATATGACGGCGACGCAGGGCGATCAGCTCGGACTCCCGGAGAGCGGAAAGCGTTTTACCCTGGAAAATCACCGAGCCGGAACTGGCCGGGAGCAGGTGGTTAAGCGTGCGCAGCAACGTCGACTTGCCGGAGCCGGAAAGGCCGACAATGACAAAAATTTCTCCGCCATATATCTTTAAATTGATATCGCTCAAGGCATTAATCGCCGAGCTTTTGGACGTCGTTGAGAAAAAACGTTTATTCCCGGATGAATAATAATTTTTATTAACGGACTGTAACTCAAATATGGTTTGTAACATGGCGCCGCATTTATTTTAGAGTGGTCTTAAAAAGCTAACATATAAAACCGTCGGTGGCGCTAGTGTATTTTATTAAATCAATATGCGTTTTCTGCATTAGCTTATTTGTTTTCTGCGATTAGATGACCGGAAGAGTGAAAACTCCAGGCTTCATCCAATAACCACGCCTTGACCTTGTCCTGCTGCGCCGAGGCGGGTTTAGTATTGGCGGAAATCAGGTAATAGCCGCGTTCGGTACGGTGCATCGGGCCGCACTGTACCAGCTGTTTACTGGCCAGAAACGGCGCGATCAGGGGCTGCCAGCCGAGGGCGATCCCCTGGCCTTCCAGAGCGGCCTGGATCACCAGGGAATAGGCGTTGAAGGTCCGTGAAGCGGCCTGGTGTTGCCCGTGTACCTGATGCTGGCGGAACCAGTCTTCCCACGTCATCCAGCGCTGGGGCCGGGATTCCGGCAGCTTCAGCAGGGGATAATTCAGCAGAGATTCGGGGGCGGCGGCTGGCGCCATTTCCTTCTTAATCTTTTGATTGCAAACGGGAATGACAATCTCAGGGAACAGCCGCTGGTTCTGCGTTCCGGCCCAGTTGCCCTGGCCAAAATAGATAGCCAGATCCGCGCTGCTGTCGCGAAGGTTATAGTCGTTGGGTGAGGTGGTTATCTGTACCTCCACCCCCGGAATTAGCGCCTGCAGCCTCTCCATACGGGGTAACAGCCAGTAGCTGGCAAAACCCATATCGGTATCGATGCGCAGGACATTACGCTGCAGGCGCGTGCGTTCGAGCTGCTCGCTGATTTCCAGCAGGCTGCTGCGGACGATCAGATACAGACTATTGCCGGATTCGGTCAGCTGAACGCCGCGATGACGGCGTTCAAATAGCGGTGAATTGACCAGATTCTCCAGCATCTGAATACGCTGACTGACCGCGGGCTGCGATAGCCCGAGTTCATTTCCGGCAGCGGTAAAATTACCTAAACGCGCCGCCGCTTCAAATACCACCAGCGCCTGTAAAGGCGGAAGCTGTAATTTCCCTGCCATAAATTCACCTTATGCCATGATAAAAAAATAGCCCCTTCACAGAGCCTGTCGATACATGAGATAAGGCTAACACGTTTTATTAATTATTTTACTTCGCAGGTAAGTCATGCTTATAAATAAACCGAATATCGTTATTCTGATGGCCGATCAGTTAACTGCCAGCGCCTTAAGAGCGTACGGGAATAACGTTAGTCTGACGCCAAATATAGATAAATTAGCCCGTGAAGGGGTGGTATTTGATTCCGCCTATTGCAACAGCCCGCTGTGTGCGCCATCGCGAGCATCGTTGATGACAGGGCAGTATATTTCCCGTAACCAGGTGTATGACAACGCCGCCGAGTTTCACGCCGACTCGCCGACCTTTTGCCATTATCTGCGCGAACAGGGCTACCGCACCTGGCTGTCGGGGAAAATGCACTTCTGCGGCCCCGATCAGCTGCACGGCTTTGACGAACGGCTGACAACGGATATCTACCCCGCCGATTTCGGCTGGACGCCGGACTGGCAACACCCGGAACGCCGTCTCGACTGGTATCACAACATGAGCTCGGTGCTGGAAGCCGGCGAGTGCGTGCGCACCAACCAGCTCGATTTCGATGATGAGGCATTATTCCTCGCCCGCCAGCGCCTGTATGACGCCGCCCGTCGCCCCGAAGAGCAGCCGTTTATGCTGCTCCTTTCGCTAACGCATCCCCATGACCCCTTCGCGATACCCAAACGCTACCTCGAGCGCTTTGCGCAAGACGATATCGATATGCCCGTCACGCGCGGCAAAGATATTGCAGACGATGCGCATTCGGCGCGGATGCGCGCTATGTATCAGCTGGAACCGGGCCTGATCCACGATGAGCATATTCGGCGCGCCCGCCACGCCTACTACGGCGCCCTGGCCTACGTTGATGATTGCTTTGGCGAGATGGTGCGTACCCTCGAAGAGACGGGGCTGGCCGAAGATACCGTGGTGGTGGTGATTGCCGATCATGGGGAAATGCTCGGCGAGCGCGACCTGTGGTACAAGATGAACTTCTTCGAGAACGCCGTACGGGTGCCGTTAATCGTGCATAACCCCGCGCGCTTCGCGGCCCGTCGGGTCAGCGAAAGCGTATCGCTGGTGGATCTTTTACCCACCCTTGTCGAGCTTGCCAGCGGCGAAGATCGCAAAGCGCAGGCCATCGCTCCGCTGGACGGCAACAGCCTGGTGCCGCATCTGCAGGGGCAGCCCGGGCCGGACGGTGCGGTGAGCGAATATTTGGCCGAAGGCGCGCTCGGGCCGATGCTGATGTTTCGCCGGGGCGAGTGGAAATACATTCATTCCGCCAGCGAGGCGCCGCAGCTGTTCAATTTACGCGACGATCCCCATGAGCGGGTGAACCTGGCGGCGAATGAGCATTACCAAACGGTCGTGCAGGCGTTCGTCGATGAAATCCGGGGGCGCTGGGATCTCGATGCCCTCTACCAACAGGTGCTCGCCAGTCAGCAAAAACGGCTGTTTTTGACCCAGGTCGCCGGACGGGATGCCATTCCGAACTGGGACTATCAGCCGTTTCAGCGCGCATCAACGCGCTATATCCGTAACCATCAAACCCTGGATGAGCAAGAGGCGTTCGCCCGCTATCCTTCCCCCGTGAAACACCAGGAATCATAATGAAAATGAAACGCATGACCCGACTGATGCTGCTGGCGGTTGCCGGCTGGTTGCCGCTGAGCGGCTTCGCCGCCGATGACGCGCGCTGCGCCACCGTTACGCAGTCCGATCCGGGCTGGACGGATATTGCGGCGACCAATGCCCTTTCCGGGACGATACTGAACGCGCTGGGCTATCAGCAAAAAGTGCAAAACCTGTCGGTGGCGCTGGCGTTTCAGGGGCTGAAAACCGGCCAGGTCGACGTGTTCCTCGGCAACTGGATGCCCGCGCAGGAACCGGTTATCAGTAAGTTTACCGCCGATGGCGCGATTAAGGTGCTCGGCACGAATCTTCCCGCTGCCCGCTTTACGCTTGCCGTACCGGATTACGTCGCCTCCGCTGGCGTAAAAGATTTCGCCGACCTGCAAAAATTTGCCGATAAGTTTGGCCATAAAATTTACGGTATTGCTCCCGGCGCGCCGGCTAACCTCAGTCTGAAGAAGATGCTTGATGCGCATGATTTCGCCCTCGAAAACTGGACGCTAGTCGAGTCCAGCGAAAGCGGCATGCTGGCGCAGGTGGCGCGCGCGGTGGAGCGTCAGCAGTGGATCGCGTTCCTCGGCTGGGAACCGCACGCCATGAACACGCGCTTCCGGCTGGTCTACCTCAGCGGCGGCGACCGGTACTTTGGCGCTAACTATGGCAGCGCTACGGTGAATACGGTGACGCGGAAGAATTTTGCCGCTGAATGCCCGAATCTGAATCGCTTTTACAGCCAGCTAACATTTAACGTCGGGCTGGAAAACGCGGTGATCGCCCGGATGCTGGACCAGCAGCAAACGGCGCAGGAGGCGGCGCGAGAAGAGTTAAAACGCCGTCCGGAGCTGCTGGATAGCTGGCTGGATGGGGTGACCACACGCGGCGGCGAACCGGCGAAACCCGTGGTTATTCGCTATCTCGGGCTATGAGTCATCATATCAATCAGTTCCAGCTGATGGCGAAGCCGTCGGGGTCGGTGTGCAATATCGATTGCACCTACTGCTACTACCTGGAAAAGCGGCGGCTCTATCCGCAGCAGCAGGCCCGCTGGAAAATGGACGGCGCGACGCTGGAAAACTACGTGCGGAAAAATATCGCCAGCCAGCCGGCGCAAACGGTTCATTTTCACTGGCAGGGCGGCGAGCCGACCTTGCTCGGGATTGACTTTTTCCGCGAGGCGCTGCGGCTACAGGAGCGCTACCGCAGCGGGAAGCGCATCGACAATATTTTTCAGACTAACGGGATAAAGCTTGATGATGACTGGGCCCGGTTCCTGAAACAGCACGGTTTTCTCGTCGGTCTCTCCCTCGATGGCGATCGCCTCAGCAACGATGCGTATCGCCTGACGCGCGGGGGGAAAAGTACCTTCGACGCCGTTATTCGCGGTCTGGAGGCGCTGAAAAGGCACAATGTGGACTTCAACACCTTGACGGTGGTGAATGCGGAAAACGTCAAACGGCCGCTGGAAATCTACCGTTTCCTTCAGCATATCGGCAGCCGCTACATGCAATTTATTCCGCTGGTGGAGCGGCGAGCCGCACAGCCCGATGTCAACGGTCTGACGATGATTTCTCCTGATTTTTCCGCGCAGTGCCAGGTGACCGAATGGTCGGTACCGGCCAAAGCGTACGGGCGCTTTCTCAACGCTATCTTCGATAGCTGGGTGCAAAACGATCTGGGAAGCGCGTTCGTGATGAATTTTGAGCAGACGTTGGCAAAAATAGCCGGCAGATCAGGCTCCTGCGTGATGAGCGAAACCTGCGGCGATAATCCGATCGTGGAGTCCAACGGCGATATCTATTCCTGCGATCATTTCGTTTATCCTGAGCATAAGCTGGGCAACATCAACCACGATAGCCTCTCCGTGCTGGTTAACTCGGCGCAGAATATCGCCTTTGCCCAGCGTAAGCGGACCAACATCGGCCGCGAATGCCTTAACTGTTCGCTCCGCCCGGTCTGCAACGGCGGCTGTCCGAAGCATCGCTTCATGCTGTCCGACGATGGACGACCCAATAAGAATTACTTCTGCGACGGCTACATGCTGCATCTGCGCCACGTTTTACCGATTATGCAGACGCTGTTGACATTGATGCAGCAGGGGCTCGCGCCGGAGAGGATCAGGAAAATCCTCGTGCAGCATTATTACCGGCAGAGCGGGGGCGCTAAGGGCGGCGACTGAGCGCCGCAGTCTCCGGAGGGGAGAGCGCCATGCTTGTGGTCGCGTGGCCTGGCGAACAGCAACTACGGGCTGCAGGCTTTCGACATTTTATTGCTGCATAGCGCAGGATTTCGCACCGGGACAGGGATAAATGACCGCGGCTGGTTCATAATCAATGCAGCCCACCTCCGGGCGCCGCTGCCAGAGCGCGGCGAATATAACCTGAAGAAGCATTCATTTTGAAGTTAGTGTAATATGTGCGACCACGTTTGCAGGCGTGTCTCAGTCGTGACGGTTATCAGACTCCGGCTGCGGTACCCCTTCGGGACAAAAGTATTTACCTAACAACAGGGCATGGATTTATTAACTTGTTGTTTCATAAAGTATATCAGACGCCTGGGAAGGCGACACCTTAAGGAAGCTCAATGAGCGAGAAACTACAGAAAGTGCTGGCCCGCGCCGGCCACGGCTCCCGCCGTGAAATTGAATCTAAAATCGAAGCTGGCCGCGTCAGCGTCGATGGCAAAATCGCCACCCTCGGCGATCGCGTAGAAATTGTTCCTGGTTTAAAAATTCGTATCGATGGTCACCTGATTTCGGTGAAAGAGTCCGCTGAGCAAATTTGCCGTGTTCTGGCCTACTACAAGCCGGAAGGCGAGCTCTGCACCCGCAACGATCCGGAAGGTCGCCCGACGGTCTTCGACCGTTTGCCGAAGCTGCGCGGCGCGCGCTGGATCGCGGTCGGTCGTCTGGATGTGAATACCTGCGGCCTGCTGCTGTTCACCACCGATGGCGAACTGGCGAACAGGCTGATGCACCCGAGCCGCGAAGTTGAGCGTGAATATGCCGTGCGCGTGTTTGGTCAGGTCGATGAAGACAAACTGCGCCAGCTGTCCCGCGGCGTGCAGCTGGAAGATGGCCCTGCGGCCTTCAAAACCATCAAATTCACCGGCGGCGAAGGCATTAACCAGTGGTATAACGTCACCCTGACGGAAGGGCGTAATCGCGAGGTTCGTCGCCTGTGGGAAGCGGTTGGCGTTCAGGTTAGCCGCCTGATCCGCGTGCGCTACGGCGACATTCTGCTGCCGAAAGGCCTGCCTCGCGGCGGCTATACCGAGCTGGACCTGGCGCAGACTAACTACCTGCGCGAGCTGGTGGAGCTGCCGGCAGAAACCACTTCAAAAGTGGCGGTAGAGAAAGATCGTCGCCGCGTGAAGGCGAACCAGATCCGCCGCGCGGTTAAACGCCATAGCCAGGTGGGTAGCAGCAATAACCGCCGCTCTGCGGGTCGTGGCAAAGATTGATGTTGTTGCGTCCGGCGGCTCCCGTCGGACGCTTATTTTCCCTTCCTGATGTGACTCCTTTCACACTTCCGTATAAAGACAAAAAACAGGAAATACCCGGACAAATAACGCAAAGTGAAGCGGCGGCGAACGCCATATACTGGCAACACTGATTACAAAAACAGGTAGCCAAAAATGGATACAGCAGGAAAACTATCGGCCAGCTATGTAGTTATCGGAGTTAAAGAGAAAATAGGCTACGGCTTCGGCGACTTTGCTTCTAATTTATCATTTGGTTTCGTTTCGCTGTTTTTACTCTTCTTCTACACCAATATTTATGGCATTAGCGCGGTACAGGCCAGTCTGATATTTGTTATTGCCCGAGTCATTGATGCTATTTTTAATATCCTGATTGGTTTGGCGATTGATAAAACGCACAGCCGCTACGGTAAGCTGCGTCCCTGGTTATTATACGGTTCGATTCCGCTGGGCTTTCTGACGGTGCTGTGCTTTGTGCCGTTTGGCGGCGAGGCGAAATTCTACTTTGCCTTAATCTCTTATACGATATATTGCCTGGCGTATACGGCGGTCAATACGCCGTACTCGGCGCTGACCAACCGCCTGACGCAGCATGAAGCCTCGCGTTCGTCGTTGTCGGTATATCGCTTCGTATTGGCGATCGTCGGCTATTTAATTGTTTCGACGACCGCCGACCTGCTGATTTCGCCGTTTACGGATAAACAGACGGGCTACGTTTTCGCGGTTTCGTGCTTTGCGCTGCTGGCCACCTTTCTGTTCCTCGCCTGTTTTGGCATGACCAAAGAGCGGGTGGGCGAAGACGAGGATGAGGCGCCTGCGCCCACGCTGCGCGAGATGCTGCGTGCGGTGACGGGCAATACACCGCTGCTTAACCTGTCGCTGTTTACGGTGTTCTTCTATATTGCCTATACCGTCTGGATGGCGATAGCGATCTACTTTATTAAATATATCATTGGCAGCGAAGGCTATACCGCGACCTTCTTTTTGATTCAGTCAGCTGCGTATATTGTCGGTACGGTTATTTCTGAAAAAATCATTGCGCTGATGGGCAAAAAGAGAATGACGCTGATTGCTCTGGGGATTGGTATCCTGGGGGTGATGATGCAGTATTTGGTGGCCGGGAATAATCTGTGGCTGATTATGACCGGAGTGTGCTTGTATAGCATTACGCTGGGGATGGGCTTTGTGGCGATGTGGTCGATGATTGCCGACACCGTAGAATATGCCGAATGGCATCATGGCGTGCGCAGTGAAGGCGCGATCTACGGCTTCTTTAATTTCATCACTAAAATCGCGATGGCGATTGGCGGCGGCTGCGCGGGATGGATGCTGGATTATTATCATTATGACGCAGGGAATATCACGGCGAGCGCGATTAACGGGATTAATATTTTGATGACATTATTCCCCGGCGCCATGTTTGCCCTCAGCGCCATATTTGTGGCGTGCTATTCGCTGGATGAAAAAACCTACCGCGATATTGTCCATAAAATTAGCCTGCGCAAGCAGAATGCGCTGTAACCTCAGGGAGCCAGAGAGATGAAGAGTGAATTTAATACCGTGATTGCGGCCATGACGGCAGAGGAAAAAGTGGCGTTGCTGACCGGCAGCGGCCTGTGGCGCACGGCATCGATGCCGCAGCATGGCATCAACGATATCGTGATGACCGACGGAACCTACGGCGTGCGCTACAGCAGCGCACAAATCGACGGCAGCGAAAAGTGGAGTATGGATGACTTTATTTCGGTCATCACCCAAACCGCTGACCAGGTCAGTGCGGAGGAGTCGGCGGCAAAAGGCGGTAGCGAAGCGCTGTTCAGCGCCTCGCTACCGGCAACCTGCTTTCCTAACGGCTCCAGCTTAGCTTGTAGCTGGGACGTGGAGCTGGTCTATCAGATGGGCCAGGCGCTGGGCCGCGAATGTCAGCAGATGGGGGTCGGGATCCTGCTAGGGCCTGGCATCAATATTCGCCGCACGCCGCTCGCCGGCAGGGGCTATGAATACTATGCCGAAGATCCGGTTGTCTCCGGCGATATCGCCGCAGCGCTGATCAACGGCCTGCAGAACGAAGGGGTCGGCGCCAGCCTCAAGCATTTCGCCGCCAATAATTCTGAATATCGCCGAACCGAAATGGATTCGATAATCGAAGAGCGGGCGCTGCGTGAAATCTACCTCGCCGGATTCCAGCGGGCGATAGCGAAATCGCAGCCGTGGACGGTGATGTCCTCCTACAACCGCCTGAACGGCGTACAGACTTCGCAGGATCCCTTTTTACTGACCCAGGTACTGCGGGATGAGTGGGGATACGACGGGCTGGTGATGTCCGACTGGTACGGCATCAAAGACCGCCCGGCGTCGCTGCTGGCGGGCAACGATCTGGCGATGCCGGAAACCCGCCGCGATAAGCGGACGCTGCTGGCGGCGATTGAGTCAGGAGAGGTGCCTCTGGCGGTGGTCGACCGCGCCTGCCGGAGAATGCTGGCGCTGCTGGAAAAGGTGCAGCGCCACCGTCGCCCGGAGACCCGGGCCGATTTCACGGCCCATCACCAGTTGGCGCAGCAGCTGGCCGGGGAGTCAATCGTCTTGTTGAAAAATGAAGACAACCTTCTGCCGCTTACCCCGGAGCGCAGCCGTCGGATTGCGGTATTGGGCAAGCCGGCGCAGGAGCCGGTGATTCAGGGATCGGGCTGTGCCACCACGGTACCCTATTTGCTGGATCGTCCGCTGGACGAGATCTTCGATCTGGCGGGCGACGACTTTACCGTGACCTGGGCGGTTGGCGCTCCGGATGACGAGCGCTGCGATGAACAGGCGCTGGCCCAGGCGCGAGCGGTGGCGCAGGAGGCGGACGTGGCGGTTATCTTCGTCAGTACCGCGGTGGGTGAGGATGGCGAAAACGGCGACCGTCATGATTTAAACATCCTGGCGGTACACGAACGGCTGATCCGCGAGGTGGCGGCGGTACAGCCCAACGTGGTGGTGGTGCTGGCCAATAGCGATGCGGTAGTGATGCCGTGGCTGGCGGAGTGTAAAGTGCTGCTGGAAACCTTTTTCGCCGGGCAGGGCATGGGCCGGGCAGTGGCGGAAATTCTCTTCGGCCAGCGTAACCCCTGCGGTAAACTGACGGTGACGGTGCCGAATACGCTGGAAGAGACGCCGGCGTGGCTCAACTACCCGGGAGAGAACCTGCGCCACCATTACGGCGAAGGGCTGTTTGTTGGCTATCGCTACTATGACAAACGCCGAATGACGCCGCTGTTCCCGTTTGGCTTTGGCCTAAGCTATAGCCGGTTTACCTACGGCCAGGCCGAACTTTCCGCCTCTCGCGTCGGGCCTGACGAGACGCTGACCGTCTCGTTCACCCTGAGCAACGACGGCGATCGGGCGGGGAAAGAGATCGCGCAGCTGTACGTCAGCGCGCCGGACGGCGAGCTGATCCGCGAGGAGCAGGCGCTGAAGGCATTCTGTAAAGTGGCCCTTGCGCCCGGCGAGAGCCGTCGCGTCAGCCTGCAGCTGCCGATTGCCGACCTGGCCTGCTATCACCCGGGGCTTGCGGATTGGGTTATCACCCCGGGCCTCTGGCAGGTGCGGATTGGCGGCTCTTCGCGCGATCTACCCCTCGTCGCCGACGTCGAAGTGGCCACTGCGCCGCGTTACGTGCCGCTGCGGGATGACAATTCGCTGCAGCAGCTGATCCAGCAGCCCGAGGCGCTTGACCGGGTGGTTGCCCTGATTGCGCGCAAGAGCCAGCTGCCGTCGGCGCAGATCCGCGATCGGCTGATCCAGCTGGCGCCGGATCTCTTCTGCGGCCTGCTGATCGCCCTGACTGAGTTTTTGGCGCTTGATATCGACAGCGATGAGCTGAATCGCGTTCTTGCCGGGCGCGAATAATCGTCCGACTACAGGAGATGGCGCATGTTTCCCTTTTCAGTCACTCACCCCCGCTCGGAGACAGAGGCCGGGCGGCATACGGTTAACAGCGGCTACGAGCTGATTGCTTTTGATGCCGAGAAGCTGAACGCGTTTGCCGCCGAGGTACGCTACTGCGAACCGCACTGGCACCCGGCGCCGGAGCTGATAACCGTGCTGACGGGACGCTTCTCTATCGTTGTCGGCCAGCAGAGCGTGGAGCTGGCTCAGGGAGACATGCTGTACATCAACGCCGAGGCGGTGCATTCGCTATGCGCGGAGGAGGCCGGGAGCCAGCTGGTGACCGTGCAGTTTTCACCAGGCCTGTTCGATGAGCTGCATCCCGCGCCGGTGCTGAGCTGGTGCACCGCCGGGCGCGGTGACAGCGAGGCCGATGGCGTTGTGCGCCAACGGCTGCGGAGCCTGCTCAGCCAGCTGATTGACAATCGCGCCCCGTTTCAACGTATCGCGACTATCTATCTCCTGCTCGATGCGCTAACGCTGGCGGGAGACGCGGTGCCGCAGGCGGAAAGCTCCCTGCGCGAAGAGGCGATGATAAAGAAAGGCATCGACTTTATTAACCAGCATTTTGACCAGCCGCTGACCCTCAGCGAGGTAGCGAGCCGCAGCGGAATGAGCTATTCGTGGTTTTCGCGGCTGTTTAAGAAGGTGAGCCGGCACAACTTCAAGGAGTATCTGACGCTGGTGCGGCTGAATAAGGCGAAGACGCTGCTGCGCGATACCCGCACGCCGATCACCGAAATTAGCCATAGCTGCGGCTTTCAGGAGCATAAGTACCTGATTGCCGCCTTCAAAAAATACTGCGGGCTGACGCCGACAGAATACCGTAAGCGCTTTATCTCCCGACAAAACAGCGTCGAAAGCGTGCTGGCTCAGGGCGAGGATTGCCTGTGCCTGGCGCTAAACGGCGCGCTGCTGGAGAGGCTGGCGCTTAGTAGTCAATGCCCATCTGCGCCTTAATGCCGGCGTCAAAGGCGTGCTTAACCGGGCGTAATTCGCTGACGGTATCGGCAAGCTCCACGATGTCGCGATGGCAGCCGCGGCCGGTGATAATCACCGTTTGCTGGGCTGGACGACGGCGCAGCGCGCTAAGCACCTCTTCAAGCGGCAGATAGTCATAGGCCACCATATAGGTCAGCTCGTCGAGCAGAACCATGTCGAGACTCTCGTCTGACAGCATGCGCAGAGCGTGCTGCCACACGGCGAGACAGGCGGCGGTATCGCTTTCGCGATCCTGGGTATTCCAGGTGAAGCCGGTTGCCATTACCTGAAATTCGACGCCGTGCGGCTCCAGCAGGTTGCGTTCGCCGTTCGGCCAGGTGCCCTTAATAAACTGGATAACGCCGGCCTTTTTACCGTGCCCGATGGCGCGGGTAACGGTACCAAAACCGGCGGTGGTTTTACCTTTGCCGTTGCCGGTAAAGACGATAACAATTCCGCGTTCTTCCTGGGCTGCCTCGATTCGGGCGTCGACCTTCTCTTTTACCCGCTGCTGGCGTTCGCGGTGGCGTTCTTCACTCATTGTGCAATTCCTGGTTTGCGCCCCGGTTGGGCGTCGAAGGTCATTCCCGTTTTGCGACGGCTATCGTCGCCCATCAGCCATAAATAAACCGGCATGATATCGGCGGGGGTCTTAAGCTTTTGTGGATCTTCCGTCGGGAAGGCGCTGGCGCGCATTTGCGTGCGCGTGCCGCCTGGATTGATGCAGTTAACCCGCAGGTGGCGGCTCTGGTACTCCTCCGCCAGCACCTGCATCATCCCTTCAGTGGCAAATTTCGACGCCGCGTAGGCGCCCCAGTTGGCACGACCCTGACGGCCTACGCTTGATGAGGTGAAAACCAGCGAACCGGACTCGGACTTGAGTAATAAAGGAAGCAGCGCCTGGGTCAGCATAAAGGTACCGTTGACGTTGACCTGCATAACCTGCTGCCAGACTTCCGGCTTCTGCTCGTCCATCGGGCAGACGTCGCCGAGCAGACCGGCGTTGTGCAATACGCCGTCGAGGCGCGGGTAGTGGACGCTTATCTGCTGTGCCAGCTGCTGGCACTCCTGCGGGGTGCAGGTGAGCAGATCGAGCGTAAACCAGGGCGCCGGGATCCCGCCGTCCTGCTCAATTTCCTGCGCCACGCGGCGCAGCTTCTCTTCGCTACGGCCGAGCAGGATAACGCTGGCGCTGTAGCGGGAGTAGGTCAGCGCGGCTTCGCGTCCGATCCCGTCGCTGGCGCCGGTCACCAGGATGATGCGATCTTTCAATAAATGATTCTGCGGCTGATAGTGCACGGTGACTCCTTGGGTGACCTGCTGACGGGTCACGCTTTCTCTTCGGTCGTTCACTTTTGCGTTTTATGCCTGAAACGGCCGGGTAATGCAATCGGCGAAGCGGAAACTCTTTGCGGAATTAATATCTTGCAACGATTTCATCGTCGCTGAAAAAAACAAGAAGGCGCCTCGCACAGGACACAAAGCGCAGAGACTTCCCGGCAAAGGCTGATGTACACTGTGCTTCAACGTCAGTGGTTTACACAAGGTGAAAACGTGGAATTACTTGCTCAATATGGCTTATTTTTGGCCAAAATCGCGACTGTTGTCGTCGCTATTGCGGTTGTCGCCGCAATTATCGTTAACCTCGCTCAGCGTAAGAAACAGCGCGGGGAGCTGCGGGTCACCAACCTTAGCGAGCAGTATAAAGAGATGCGGGAGGAGCTCGCGGTAGCGCTGCTCGACGGCCCGCAGCAGAAGCTTTGGCATAAAGCGCAAAAGAAAAAGCTCAAGCAGGAAGCCAGGGCCGCGAAGGCGCGGGCGAAGCTCGGTTCGACGGAGCCAAACGGCAAACCGCGCGCCTGGGTACTCGACTTTAAAGGCAGCATGGACGCCCACGAGGTGAGCAGCCTGCGCGAAGAGATCACCGCCGTGCTGGCAACGGCGAAAGCGCGCGATCAGGTCATTATCCGCCTGGAAAGCCCCGGCGGCGTGGTGCACGGCTACGGCCTGGCCGCCTCGCAGCTGCAGCGCCTTCGCGACAAGCAAATTCCGCTGACGGTGGCGGTAGACAAAGTTGCCGCCAGCGGCGGCTACATGATGGCCTGCGTGGCCAATAAAATCGTCTCGGCGCCGTTTGCCATTCTCGGCTCCATCGGCGTGGTCGCGCAGATCCCAAACATTAATCGTTTCCTTAAGAACAAGGATATCGATATTGAGCTGCATACCGCCGGGCAGTACAAGCGCACCCTGACGATGCTCGGTGAAAACACCGACGAAGGGCGGCGTAAGTTCCGGGAAGATCTGAACGATACCCATCAGCTGTTTAAAGATTTCGTCCACAAAATGCGACCGACGCTGGATATTGAGCAGGTGGCGACCGGCGAGCACTGGTACGGCGTTCAGGCGCTGGAGAAAGGGCTGGTCGATGCCGTAGAAACCAGCGATGAGCTGCTGCTGGGGCTGATCGACAGCCACGATGTGATTAGCGTGCGCTATCAGCAGAGGAAAAAGATGTTTGACCGCTTCACCGGCAGCGCCGCTGAAAGCGCCGATCGCCTGCTGCTGCGCTGGTGGCAGCGGGGACAAAAACCGCTGATGTAGGCAAAATAACGCGAGGCCCTGGCCTCGCGTTATCGTTTAGCGCCCTGCAAAACGCCAGGGCTTAATCGACCAGATGATATTTTTCAGACAGCGCGTGCGCCAGGTATTTAAACATGTTAAATACCGCCGTGCTCTTCGCCGTAGGCAGACCCTGCTCGTCAAGATAAAACTCGCCGCTAAATACCAGAATACCGTTGCGCTGAACGACGTCGGTGGCTTCGATCCCGGCTAGCGTATCTTCATGTTCGCGAATAAGTTTATTGGCTTTTTCAAGCAGCGTCTGGCGATCGATGGGTTGGGTTGTACCTTGCATTACGGCCTCCTGTGATTCTTCGCGCAATAGTCTACGCCGCGCGGCGGGCAGGGGCAAATTTTCCATTTATTCTGCAGGGGTACTGACAACGGCCTAAGAAACATGACTTTACTGGCAGGATTCGTTTTTGCATGCTAATAAAGTTGCGTAACGAATTTTATCAGGTACAGTGTGACGCTTTCAGCGATCTGGCAGCAGATTTGCTTGACATTCGGCCAAAAATTATTCGTGCTATGTCGCCTGGCTAGACAAAGTCAGTAAACCCGGCTATCTGGTTTTATGGACGTGAGGCCGGACGTGCAGAGGGTTGATATCCTTCGACGACGACGCAACATATGACGGACGTCGCCAGCGGATGGTGAATCAATGTGCGATGTATTCCTGGATGAATCAAATTAGGTAAAGGTGAATATGGGTAAAGCTCTCGTTATCGTTGAGTCCCCGGCAAAAGCCAAAACGATCAATAAGTATCTGGGTAATGACTACGTGGTTAAGTCCAGCGTCGGTCATATCCGCGACTTGCCGACCAGTGGCTCAGCTTCCAAAAAGAGCGCCGACTCTACCGCCACCAAAGGGGCCAAAAAGCCTAAAAAGGACGAACGTAGCGCTCTGGTCAATCGCATGGGCGTCGACCCGTGGCATGACTGGGATGCGCATTATGAAGTACTCCCGGGTAAAGAAAAGGTAGTTTCAGAACTCAAGCAGTTGGCTGAAAAAGCCGACCACATCTATCTCGCAACTGACCTTGACCGCGAAGGGGAAGCCATTGCATGGCACCTGCGGGAAGTTATCGGTGGTGATGAAAAACGCTACAGCCGCGTTGTATTTAACGAAATTACTAAAAACGCGATCCGTCAGGCTTTTGACAAGCCGGGCGAACTGAACATCGATCGCGTTAACGCCCAGCAGGCGCGCCGTTTTATGGACCGCGTAGTGGGCTATATGGTTTCTCCGCTGCTGTGGAAAAAAATAGCGCGTGGCCTCTCCGCGGGCCGCGTTCAGTCCGTTGCCGTCCGCCTTGTGGTCGAACGTGAACGCGAAATTAAAGCCTTCGTCCCGGAAGAGTTCTGGGAGATTGACGCCAGCACCACGACGCCTGGCGGAGACGCTTTAGCGCTGCAGGTCACGCACAAGAACGATAAGCCGTTCCGTCCGGTTAACCGCGATGAGACCATGTCTGCCGTCGCGCTGCTGGAGAAATCCGCCTACAGCGTGCTGGAACGCGAAGATAAGCCGACCAGCAGCAAACCGGGCGCGCCGTTCATCACCTCAACCTTGCAGCAGGCGGCCAGCACGCGTCTGGGCTTCGGGGTGAAGAAAACCATGATGATGGCGCAGCGTCTGTATGAGGCCGGCTACATCACCTATATGCGTACCGACTCCACCAACCTGAGTCAGGATGCGCTGAGCATGGTGCGCGGCTACATCGGCGATAACTTTGGTAAAAAGTATCTGCCGGAGAACGCCAACCAGTACGCCAGCAAAGAAAACTCGCAGGAAGCGCACGAAGCAATTCGTCCTTCCGATGTGAACGTGATGGCGGAAGATTTAAAAGGTATGGAATCTGATGCGCTGAAGCTCTATCAGCTGATCTGGCGCCAGTTTGTCGCCTGTCAGATGACGCCAGCGCAGTACGACTCTACCACCCTGACGGTGAAAGCCGGCGACTTTAAGCTCAAGGCGCGCGGCCGTACGCTGCGTTTTGATGGCTGGACGAAAGTCATGCCTGCACTGCGCAAGGGCGATGAAGACCGCGTTCTGCCGGTGGTTAATCAGGGCGACAGCTTAAGCCTGGTTGAACTTAGCCCGGCGCAGCACTTTACCAAACCGCCTGCGCGCTTTAGCGAAGCATCGCTGGTTAAAGAGCTGGAAAAACGCGGTATTGGCCGTCCGTCAACCTATGCGTCGATCATTTCGACTATTCAGGATCGCGGCTACGTTAGGGTTGAAAACCGTCGCTTCTATGCGGAAAAAATGGGTGAGATCGTCACCGATCGTCTGGAAGAGAACTTCCGCGATCTGATGAACTACGACTTTACCGCGCAGATGGAAGACCGTCTCGACCAGGTGGCGAATCATCAGGCCGAGTGGCGGCAGGTGCTGGATCACTTCTTCGGCGACTTTACCGCTCAGCTGGAAACGGCGGAGAAGGATCCGGAAGAGGGCGGCATGCAGCCTAACCCGATGGTGCTGACCAGCATCGACTGTCCGACCTGCGGTCGTGAGATGGGTATTCGTACCGCCAGCACCGGGGTGTTCCTCGGCTGCTCCGGCTACGCGCTGCCGCCAAAAGAGCGCTGCAAAACCACCATTAACCTGGTGCCGGAAAACGAAGTGCTCAACGTGCTGGAAGGCGACGATGCCGAAACCAACGCGCTGCGTGCCAAGCGTCGCTGCCAGAAGTGCGGCACGGCGATGGACAGCTACCTCATCGATCCTAAGCGTAAGCTGCATGTCTGCGGTAACAACCCGACCTGCGACGGCTATGAGATTGAAGAGGGCGAGTTCCGCATTAAGGGCTACGATGGCCCGGTAGTTGAGTGTGAGAAATGTGGTTCTGAGATGCACCTGAAGATGGGACGTTTCGGTAAGTACATGGCCTGCACCAACGACGAGTGTAAGAATACGCGCAAAATCCTGCGTAACGGGGAAGTGGCGCCGCCGAAGGAAGATCCGGTTCCGCTGCCGGAGCTGCCGTGCGAGAAATCGGACGCCTATTTTGTTCTGCGCGACGGTGCCGCTGGCGTGTTCCTCGCGGCAAACACCTTCCCGAAATCCCGCGAAACTCGCGCGCCGCTGGTTGAGGAGCTGTACCGCTTCCGTGACCGCCTCGCCGAGAAGCTGCGTTATCTTGCCGATGCGCCGCAGCAGGATCCGGAAGGCAATAAAACGCTGGTGCGTTTTAGCCGTAAAACCAAGCAGCAGTACGTTGCGTCGGAAAAAGATGGCAAAGCCACCGGTTGGTCAGCCTTCTACATCGACGGCAAGTGGACTGAAGCGAAAAAGTAATCGCCTTACCCCTCAAAAGGGCCGCACTGCGGCCCTTTTCTTTTCCCGTTGATTGCTGAAATCCTTGAAGTTTTGCCGCATTTATTCGGGCTTATAACCGCCTTATTATTTTCCGTTAGCGTCTATACACTGTAGATATAAATGATATAGTGGTTATAGTTAATCCCTTTTTTATTATTAAATCGTCTTACTACATTCTCGTTTCAGGACGCTTTGTGGCGCCAGCGCGGCGAACCGCAGCGGCGCGCAGCCTCTCTGCCGGCAGGCGGCCTGAACGTCAACTGTATCAAGCGAATTCATTTTACGCGTTAACGGATATCAGCCATGAAACTACAGCAACTCCGCTACATCGTTGAGGTTGTTAACCATAATCTAAATGTCTCCTCTACCGCCGAAGGCCTGTATACCTCGCAGCCCGGCATCAGCAAGCAGGTCCGCATGCTGGAAGATGAGCTGGGTATTCAGATTTTTGCCCGCAGCGGCAAGCATTTAACTCAGGTGACGCCTGCCGGTCAGGAGATTATCCGCATTGCCCGAGAAGTGCTGTCGAAGGTTGACGCCATCAAGTCAGTGGCGGGTGAGCACACGTGGCCGGATAAGGGGTCGCTGTACGTGGCGACTACTCATACTCAGGCTCGCTACGCGCTACCTGGCGTGATTAAGGGCTTTATCGAACGCTACCCGCGCGTCTCGTTGCATATGCATCAAGGGTCGCCGACGCAGATTGCCGAGGCGGTCTCGAAGGGGAATGCCGATTTTGCTATCGCGACCGAGGCGCTGCATCTCTACGATGACCTGGTGATGCTGCCGTGCTACCACTGGAATCGTTCGATTGTCGTGACCCCTGAGCATCCGCTCGCCTCCAGAGGCTCGGTAACGATTGAAGAGCTGGCCCAGTATCCGCTGGTTACCTACACCTTTGGCTTTACCGGGCGCTCCGAGCTTGATACCGCGTTCAACCGCGCCGGCCTGACGCCGCGCATCGTTTTTACCGCTACCGATGCCGATGTCATCAAAACCTACGTTCGCCTGGGGCTCGGCGTTGGGGTTATTGCGAGCATGGCGGTCGATCCAGTGTCTGACCCGGATCTCGTGAAACTCAACGCCAACGGCATTTTCAGCCACAGCACCACGAAAATAGGCTTCCGTCGCAGCACCTTCCTACGCAGCTATATGTATGATTTTATTCAACGTTTTGCGCCGCACCTGACGCGCGACGTGGTGGATACTGCGGTGGCTTTACGCTCGAATGAAGATATTGAGGCGATGTTTAAGGATATTAAACTGCCTGAGAAATGATTTGGCTAAATATTCGGCATCCCATCCCCGGGATGCCAATACCTATAATGGACCGTATTTAACATTGTAAACCTCGTATAACTCACAAATTTCATTATTCCTTTTAACACGGTTGCAATTATACCTACCCCGATCAAATTAACGGTTAAAGATAATAATCCTGGGCAAAATTCACTGGATTAATAGAGTGTCCGTAATTAATATTTAACTGTACCTGATAATTTCAACGATTGGTGGTGAAGATATGATAAGTGATATCGATTATATGAAGTTGGCGATGTCACAGGCCGGTGACAAGACGGAAGTGGATCCTGTGTTGAGAAGTCGGGCCTGGGGCGCTGTGTTCATCGGGCTTGCTATGTTCTGGAGTATCGTTGCACTCGTCATCTGTAACGTCTGGATCGTGAGCTAAGCGACACTTTTTCGTCTCGCTGAAAATGTCACTTTTATGACAGTAAGAACCTCGGTGTTTATTCCAGTTTAATAAACCAACGGCATGAAGGAGGATATATTTCGCCACGATGGTTTTTAATCAACAACCCATTCCTTTGAACTAATCGTCACTGAACCGGCGATTAGTTCTTTTTCGCATTTTGCTACCTGTTACTCTTTCAGCTAATAATATCCCTCCTGAACTCATCTCTTTATAACCACAAAATCCCTGCTGTCTATTTTGGTGCAATATCTTTGATGCGCTTTTGCCGATTTTAGCAATTCGGGTTGTTATCAAAGTGTTATGCCAGGGATGTGTTATCTTTAATATATACCCTGAGGAGCATCAGGGCATGCCATCCCTGAGATAAAGGAGGAGCTATGTCGTCAACCCTACGAGAAGCCAGTAAGGACGCGCTACAGGTCAATGATAAAGCCTACCACTACTACAGCCTCACGCTGGCCGCTAAAGAACTGGGCGATCTGACCCGGTTACCGAAATCGCTCAAAGTATTGCTGGAAAACCTGCTGCGCTGGCAGGACGGCGACTCGGTCACCGCAGAGGATATTCACGCCCTGGCCGCCTGGCTCAAGCAGGCCCATGCGGACCGGGAGATTGCCTATCGCCCGGCGCGAGTCCTGATGCAGGACTTCACCGGCGTGCCGGCGGTGGTGGACCTCGCCGCCATGCGCGAAGCGGTGAAACGCCTGGGAGGCGATACCGCTAAGGTTAACCCGCTTTCCCCCGTCGACCTGGTGATTGACCACTCGGTGACGGTAGACCGCTTTGGCAACGATGACGCCTTTGAGGAGAACGTCCGCCTGGAGATGGAGCGTAACCACGAGCGCTACGCGTTCCTGCGCTGGGGGCAGCAGGCGTTCAGCCGCTTTAGCGTAGTGCCGCCGGGTACCGGCATTTGCCACCAGGTCAACCTCGAGTATCTCGGCAAGGCCGTGTGGAGCGAAGAGCATAACGGCGAGTGGTTTGCCTGGCCCGATACCCTGGTCGGCACCGACTCGCATACCACCATGATTAACGGCCTCGGCGTGCTCGGCTGGGGCGTCGGCGGCATTGAGGCTGAAGCGGCAATGTTAGGCCAGCCGGTGTCGATGCTGATCCCCGACGTCGTCGGCTTTAAGCTGACCGGTAAATTAAGCGAAGGGATCACCGCGACGGACCTGGTGCTCACCGTCACCCAGATGCTGCGCCAGCACGGCGTGGTGGGTAAGTTTGTCGAATTTTACGGCGACGGCCTGGATTCGCTGCCGCTGGCGGACAGGGCAACCATCGCCAACATGGCGCCGGAGTACGGTGCAACCTGCGGCTTCTTCCCGATCGATGCGGTGACCCTCAGCTATATGCGCCTGAGCGGCCGCAGTGAAGAGCAGGTGGCGCTAGTGGAAGCCTATGCCAAAGCGCAGGGAATGTGGCGCATGACCGGCGATGAGCCGGTATTTACCAGCACGCTGGCGCTGGACATGGCTACGGTAGAAGCAAGCCTTGCCGGACCGAAGCGCCCGCAGGACCGAGTCGCGCTGGGTGATGTGCCAAAAGCGTTTGCGGCCAGCACCGAGTTGGAGGTCAACCACGCGCAGAAAGACAAACTGCCGGTCGACTATACGCTGAACGGACAGCAATATTCGCTGCCGGACGGCGCGGTGGCCATCGCCGCCATTACCTCCTGCACCAACACCTCCAACCCCAGCGTCCTGATGGCCGCCGGCCTGCTGGCAAAAAGGGCGGTGGAGCTCGGCCTGGAGCCGAAGCCGTGGGTCAAAGCCTCGCTGGCGCCGGGGTCGAAGGTGGTTTCTGATTATCTCGCGCATGCGCGACTGACGCCTTATCTCGATACGCTGGGCTTCAACCTGGTAGGATATGGCTGCACCACCTGCATCGGTAACTCGGGTCCGCTACCGGAGCCGATTGAAGAGGCGATTAAAAAGGGCGACCTGACCGTAGGCGCGGTGCTTTCCGGCAACCGCAACTTCGAAGGTCGCATTCACCCGCTGGTGAAAACCAACTGGCTGGCCTCGCCGCCGCTGGTGGTGGCCTACGCGCTGGCAGGCAATATGAACGTTGACCTGACCCGCGATCCGCTGGGCGCCGGCAAAGACGGTCAGCCGGTCTATCTGAAGGATATCTGGCCGAGCGGCCTGGAGATTGCGCGGGCGGTAGAGCAAGTCTCCACCGAGATGTTCCATAAAGAGTATGCCGAGGTATTTGAAGGCACGCCTGAATGGAAGGCCATTGGCGTCGATCGTTCGGATACCTATGACTGGCAGAGCGACTCAACCTATATCCGCCTGTCGCCGTTCTTCGATGAGATGGGCGTTGAGCCCAAACCGGTAGAGGATATTCGCGGCGCGCGGATTCTGGCGATGCTCGGCGACTCGGTGACCACGGATCATATCTCGCCTGCGGGAAGCATCAAGGCGGAAAGCCCCGCCGGACGCTATTTGCAAAACCGCGGCGTTGAGCGTATCGATTTTAACTCCTACGGATCCCGGCGCGGTAACCACGAGGTGATGATGCGAGGGACGTTCGCCAACATCCGTATTCGTAACGAAATGGTGCCGGGCGTCGAAGGCGGCATGACCCGACATCTGCCGGGCAGCGAGCCGGTGGCGATTTATGACGCGGCCATGCTCTATAAGGATGAAGGGACGCCGCTGGCGGTGGTTGCCGGGAAAGAGTACGGCTCCGGCTCCAGCCGCGACTGGGCGGCGAAGGGCCCGCGTCTGCTCGGCGTGCGGGTGGTGATTGCCGAATCCTTTGAACGTATTCACCGTTCTAACCTGATTGGCATGGGGATTTTACCGCTGGAGTTCCCGCAGGGTGTAACCCGCAAAACGCTGGGGCTCACCGGTGAAGAGCGGATTGATATCAGCCAGCTGCAGGCGTTAGAACCTGGCGCAACGGTGCCGGTGACCCTGACGCGGGCGGACGGGAAGCAGGAGGTGATTGCCTGCCGCTGCCGTATCGATACCGCCACGGAGCTGACCTATTATCAGAATGACGGCATTCTGCACTATGTGATCCGCAATATGCTGTAAAAAAAAAGGGCCAGCAATCGCTGGCCCTGAATCTATGCTGCCGAATCAGTTATTCAGCAGATGCCCCATCTTGGCGGCTTTGGTATCCAGATAATGGGCATTTTTCGGATTGCGTCCGACGATCAGCGGCACGCGTTCTACGATATTGATCCCGGCTTCGGTCAGAATTTCTACTTTTTTCGGGTTGTTGGTCAGCAGGCGGACGCGCTCGACGTTCAGCAGCTTGAACATATCAGCACACAGCGTAAAGTCGCGCTCGTCTGCGGCAAAGCCGAGCTGATGGTTCGCTTCTACGGTGTCGTAGCCCTGATCCTGTAAGGCGTAGGCGCGGATTTTGTTTAACAGGCCAATGTTGCGGCCTTCCTGACGATGGTACAGCAGGATCCCGCGACCCTCTTCGGCGATGTGCGACAGCGCCGCTTCCAGCTGAAAACCGCAATCACAACGCAGGCTGAAAAGGGCATCGCCCGTCAGACACTCAGAGTGTACGCGAGCCAGGACGGGCGCCTGGCCCGAAATATCGCCGAAAACTAGCGCGACATGATCCTGCCCGGTTGCCAGTTCTTCAAAACCCACCATCAGGAAATCGCCCCAGGGGGTTGGCAGTTTGGCTTCTGCCACACGTTTAAGCTGCATGTGATTCTCCAGACTTTGTCAGCACCTGAATGTGCTTTCTGTTTGCCGCTATTTTGCCACAATGCCGTGAGGTTCTCCTAATTACGCACTACTGCCTGCGCGTAAAGCGCACAAACGAACCACTTTCCGTTATGATAGTCGGCAGTAAGGATTAAGGAGATGAAATGCTGTCGATTGCCAGACGAACCGCCACCGGTGCGGCACTATTAATGATTATGCCCGCAGTGGTTTGGCTCACCGGCTGGAAGTGGCATCCTGAACTTCCGCAGCAGGGGTTAAAGCTGCTGTTCTGGGTGACCGAAAGCGTGACTCAGCCGTGGGGTATCATCACCCACACGATCCTTTGCGGCTGGTTCCTGTGGTGCCTGCGCTTTCGCCTGCGGGCGGCGGTGGTGCTGTTTATGATTCTGGCCGCGGCCATTTTGCTCGGGCAGGGCATTAAGTCCTGGATCAAAGGCCAGGTGCAGGAGCCGCGTCCCTTCGTTATCTGGCTGGAAAAAACGCAGCAGGTTCCGGTCGATCAATTCTACGCGTTAAAACGCAAAGAACGCGCTAAACTGGTGCATGAACAGCTGGTTCAGGAGCAGGGGATCCCTAAATTCCTGCGCAAACACTGGCAGAAAGAGACCGGTTTTGCTTTTCCATCCGGACACACCATGTTTGCGGCCAGCTGGGCGCTGCTCGGCGTGGGGCTGCTGTGGCCGCGCCGTCGCCGGCTGACCATTGCGCTGCTGATGGTCTGGGCCACCGCGGTGATGGGGAGCCGTCTGGCGCTGGGAATGCACTGGCCGCAGGATTTGCTCGTTGCCACGCTTATCTCCTGGCTGCTGGTGACGCTGGCCACCTGGCTGACCCAGCGACTGTGTGGCCCGCTGACGCCGCCTGGGGAAGAGGCGCAGGATATTAAGAAACGGACGCAATAACAGGGCTAACGTTGTTTTTCACGCCATCCGGCCCCATATCCTGCAGTGGTGTCGTGCTTTTCCATTCCACCGCTGCAGCGAAAATGATACTTTATAGGGCTGAACGCGGGATTTTTTCGCGCAACCCACATAACGGGAAGTAGTGTGAAATATTTACTCATTTTCTTACTGGTACTCGCGATCTTCGTCATCTCCGTGACGCTGGGTGCGCAAAATGACCAACTGGTTACGTTCAACTATTTACTCGCACAGGGTGAATTCCGTATTTCAACGCTGCTGGCGGTGCTCTTCGCGGCAGGGTTTGCTATTGGCTGGCTGATTTGCGGCCTTTTCTGGCTGCGGGTTCGCGTCTCGTTGGCTCGCGCCGAGCGTAAAGTTAAGCGCCTTGAGCATCAGATTGCGCCAGCGGGCGTAGCGCCAGTCGACGCAGGCACCCCTGCGGTGAAGGAATAATCGTTTATGCTGGAGTTGTTGTTTCTGCTTTTGCCCGTAGCCGCCGCGTACGGCTGGTATATGGGGCGCAGAAGTGCACAACAGTCCAAACAGGACGACGCTAGCCGCCTGTCGCGTGATTATGTGACCGGGGTTAACTTCCTGTTGAGCAATCAGCAGGATAAAGCCGTGGATCTGTTCCTCGATATGCTGAAAGAGGATACCGGCACCGTTGAAGCTCACCTGACTCTCGGCAACCTGTTCCGCTCCCGCGGCGAGGTTGACCGGGCTATCCGCATTCACCAAAGCCTGATGGAAAGCGCCTCGCTGACCTACGATCAGCGCCTGCTTGCCGTACAGCAGCTGGGACGTGACTATATGGCCGCCGGCCTGTATGACCGCGCGGAGGACATGTTCAAACAGCTGGTGGATGAAACCGATTTTCGCCTCAGCGCGCTGCAGCAGCTGCTGCAGATTTACCAGGCCACCAGCGACTGGCAGTCCGCCATTGATGTAGCCGAACGTCTGGTGAAGCTCGGAAAAGAGAAACATCGCGGCGATATCGCCAACTTCTGGTGCGAGCTGGCGCTGCAGCAGATGGCGAACAGCGATATGGATAAGGCCATGTCGCTGTTGAAAAAAGGTGCCGCGGCCGATCGCAACAGCGCCAGGGTGTCGATCATGATGGGCCGGGTGTGGATAGAAAAGGGCGATTATCCGAAGGCGGTAGAGAGCCTGGAACGGGTGATCAATCAGGACAAAGAGCTGGTCGGCGAGACCCTCGAAATGCTCCAGACCTGCTACCAGCAGCTGGGCAAAATCGACGAGTGGGAAGCGTTTCTCCGCCGCTGCGTCGATGAAAATACCGGCGCGACCGCTGAGCTGATGCTGGCGCAGATCCTCGAGCAGCGCGAGGGGATTGAAGCCGCCCAAAGCTACGTTACCCGTCAGCTGGAGCGCCATCCGACGATGCGCGTTTTCCATAAGCTGATGGACTACCACCTTAACGAAGCGGAAGAGGGGCGCGCGAAAGAGAGTCTCGGCGTGCTGCGCAATATGGTCGGTGAGCAGGTACGCAGCAAGCCGCGATACCGCTGCCAAAAATGCGGCTTTACCGCCCACAGCCTCTACTGGCACTGCCCGTCCTGCCGCTCGTGGTCCACCATCAAACCGATTCGCGGCCTTGACGGCCAGTAAGATTTAAAAAAAGCCCCTGTTTAGTTACAACATCCTGATGGTTTTTTGCACCGCGCTGTCGTTAGACCATTGCGCCGCCATTGTCTGGCAGGCGCTGAAACGCAGCCTGTTATTTTCTCCTTATCGCAGGTAGAATGCTGCCCGTTTACCTTTTTTGCGCCGAGCCCGGCGCCCATCAACAATTAAGGTCTGGTCATGACGTCTACTGCTACATCTTCTTCTCGCGTTGTCACATCCTCTCCCGTTGTTGTGGCTCTCGATTATGATAACCGCGATAAGGCGCTGGCGTTCGTCGACCGCATCGATCCGCGGGACTGCCGCCTCAAGGTTGGCAAAGAGATGTTTACGCTGCTGGGGCCGCAGTTTGTCCGCGATTTGCACCAGCGTAATTTCGAAGTTTTCCTCGATCTCAAATTTCACGATATCCCTAACACCACCGCTCATGCCGTTGCGGCGGCTGCCGAGCTTGGCGTCTGGATGGTCAACGTTCATGCCAGCGGCGGCGCGCGGATGATGACCGCGGCGCGCGAAGCCCTGCTGCCGTTTGGCAAAGATGCGCCGCTGCTGATTGCCGTCACCGTGCTGACCAGCATGGAAGCCGGTGATTTACAGGAGCTGGGTATTACGCTCTCTCCGGCCGACCATGCGGCCAAGCTGGCGGCGCTGACCCAACGCTGCGGCCTTGATGGCGTCGTCTGCTCGGCGCAGGAAGCGGCGCGCTTCAAACAGGAGCTGGGCCAGGCGTTTAAGCTGGTGACCCCCGGCATTCGTCCCGAGGGCAGCGATGCGGGCGACCAGCGCCGCATTATGACGCCGGAGCAGGCGCAGGCCGCGGGCGTAGACTATATGGTTATCGGCCGTCCGGTGACGCAGTCTGCCGACCCGGCGGCGACCTTACGCCAGATTAATGCATCGCTGAATAAGGGGGCCTAATGAGCGATTCCAACAGCCGTCTGGTTTACTCGACGGAGAGTGGACGTATCGATGAGCCGAAGCAGGTTGTCGAACGCCCTAAAGGCGATGGCGTGGTGCGTATTCAGCGCCAGACCAGCGGCCGTAAAGGTAAGGGCGTATGCCTGATCGTTGGCATTGACGCGGACGATGACGCGCTGGCGAAGCTGGCCGCTGAGCTGAAAAAGAAATGCGGCTGCGGCGGGTCGGTAAAAGAGGGGGTGATTGAAATTCAGGGCGATAAGCGCGACCTGATAAAATCGCTGCTCGAAGCTAAGGGTATGAAGGTCAAGCTGGCCGGCGGCTGATAATAACAACAGGGCCACGGTAAATACCGTGGCCCTGATTTTTTCCGGTGCGTAAGTCAGAAAATCTGCGAGCAGTTATTTTTTATTTGAACTGATTTAAAACTTATTTACCTACCTGGTGACCGATAATCCCGCCGACCGCTGCGCCGCCCAGGGTACCCAGGGTGCTGCCATCGGTTAATACCGCGCCGCCCAGTGCGCCAGCACCGGCGCCAATGGCGGTATTACGATCGCGTTTTGACCAGTTAGAACACGCGCTCAGCGACATTACCACTGTCACAGCCAGAACTGCCGCAGCCATTTTTTTGCTCATTGAAGTCATCATATTTTTCTCCTGAATAATCTATTCATGGATACAACTTCCTTTAAAGCATAGTGTGAACTATGAGTTAAGGGCTATTCCATGAAGTTTAGTTGCGCAGGTGTTACTTTAATCACGCAGGTGATAGTCACTTCCTGTTATATCGCTAACAATAATTCTACTTTTTTTAAATTTTACCGGCAGGTAAATAGTCTGAATTGGGGGCTCGGAATACTCTCAGACGTGGCGCGGCGCGGCCTGCGCCCACCTGAGTGGGCGACGAAGAAAGGAATAGACGAGGGGACGGATCAGGCGACGTTGACGATATCGACGGTTAAACCGCTGTCAGCCAGCTGCTGGCGGGCGCTATCGTGCAGGTTGCTATCGGTAATAATGCGATCAAAGCGCCCAACCGGGCCGAGCGGGTAAGGGTGTACGACGCTGAATTTTGAACTGTCGCTTAGCACAATTGCCTCGCAGCCTTTCTCCAGCACCGCGTTAACCACGTCCGCGCGCATCATATCCCGCCCGGTAAAGCCGGTCTCTGGCTGCCAGCCGTCGATGCCAATGAACGCTTTGCTGAAATGGACCTGCTGGATAAACTGCCGGGTCAGCGGACCGACCATGCTCTCGCTGCGCTTCTGGTAGATCCCACCGAGGAGGATCACCTCGCCAGGCGTCTCTTTCAGCAGGTGAGCAATATAGCTGCTGACGGTAATGATGGTGATATCGCCACGCTCGGCAAGCGTCCGGGCGAGCAGGGCGTTGCAGCTACCGTTTTCGATAAATACCGTCTCGCCGGGCGAAACCCGCTCAGCGGCCCGCATAGCCAGCTCACGCTTAATGGCGAAATAGGTCATCATGCGGGTTTCTACGTCCTCGCTATCCAGCGGCACGGCAAAACCGTGGGTACGACGCAGATAGCTCTGCTTTTCCAGCAGATTCAAATCCTGACGTACGGTCACTTCAGAGACACCGGTCATTTTCGCGAGATCGGCCACGCTCATGCGGCCTTTATCGATGACCATTTGCAAAATACTTTGTTGTCGGGCGTTCATAGCAACATCACAGTTAGAGGGCTATTTTACGGGCAAGCGACGCTGTACGGTCGGCTGCGGCGCGAGGGGCTGTCAGATTTCCCAGGGGGCTTTCGGCTGACCGGGCTTGCTTTCCGGCTCATCGTTAACAAGAGCCTGCAGCTCCGCCTTGAGGATCTCCAGATTGTGAATCGCGGAGTGATAGTCCCCGGCAACCAGAATATCCAGCACGGTATCGATACGTTGGGCGAGCAGGCGGGCATTCAGATCAGACATAGTATTATCCTGGGTACAAAAGCGAATGAAATCAATGATGCAAAAAACGGATGCAAAAGAGAAGTGAAAAGATCGCACAACCTATCTCATCTGGAGGTTTTTAGCGCAGGCGCGGGCGGGGAACGGGGATGGGCTAAAAAGAACGGCTCCCTGAGTTGGGAGCCGCTGAGGTGCAATATCAGGCGAACGGCCGGGCAATCACGCTGCGCGTTTCCATTCTGACTTCGGCAATCTTCACGTCGATAACGTCGGTCACCTTGTAGACGGTTTCACCTTTAATCTGCACGGTGCCGTTTTCCTGGCTGCAGACCAGCTCATCGCGAACGGCGTGCAGGAACGGTGCCGGGATAAAGGCGACCGCGCCGTTATCAACCAGGCGCACGCGCATGCCGCCGCGGCTGATATCGATAATTTCCGCCGCAAAGCGCGTATCGGTGCCGGCGTTCGGGCTCAGGTAGCGCGCGTACAGCCAGTCGCCAACATCGCGTTCGGCCATCCGGTTCAGTCGACGGCGTTCTGCCATCTGCACCGCTACGTCATCATTAGGGCGCGCGATGGTGTCACCTTTAATGATGGCTTTCAGCAGGCGATGGTTAATCATATCGCCGTACTTACGAATCGGTGAGGTCCAGGTGGCGTAGGCTTCGAGGCCAAGGCCGAAGTGCGGGCCCGGCTCGGTGCTGATTTCGGCGTAGGACTGGAAGCGACGGATGCGGCTATCGAGGAAGCCGGACGGCTGTGCGTCCAGTTCGCGGCGCAGCTTGCAGAAACCGTTAAGGGTCAGCACTTCCTGCGGATCGACGTGCACGTCGTGGGTCTTCAGCAGCGCGGCCAGCTGTTCGGTATTGGCCGGATCGAAGCCGGTATGCACGTTGTAAACGCCAAAGCCCAGGCGGTCGCGCAGCACGCGAGCGGCGCAGATGTTGGCGGCAATCATCGACTCTTCAACGATGCGGTTGGCGATACGGCGCGGCTCGGCAACGATATCCAGTACTTCACCTTTCTCACCCAGCACGAAGCGGTAGTCCGGACGGTCCTTAAACACCAGCGCATGGGTTTTACGCCATTCGCTGCGGCGCAGGCACAGGTCCTGCAGCAGGGTAATCTGCTGCGCGATGGCTTCGCTTTCGGGCTGCCAGCTGCCGCTATTCTCCAGCCAGTCGGAGACGTTGTCGTAGGCCAGCTTCGCTTTCGACTCAATGGTGGCGGCGAAGAATTCAATATCGTCTTCAATCGTACCGTCGGCCGAGAGGATCATGCGGCAGGCCAGCACCGGGCGCATTTCGTCGGCCCGCAGCGAGCACAGGTCGTCGGAAAGCTCGCGCGGCAGCATCGGGATGTTAAAGCCCGGCAGGTAGTTGGTGAAGGCGCGAATTTTTGCCGCGTCGTCCAGCTTGCTGCCTTCTGCGATCCAGGCGGTCGGGTCGGCGATCGCGACGGTCAGCTGCAGCTTGCCGTCAGCGGCGGCTTCCACATACAGCGCATCGTCCATATCCTGGGTGCTGGCGCTATCGATGGTCACGAACGCCAGCGCCGTCAGGTCGCGTCGCTCCAGCCCTTCGTCCAGCATCTCGGTAGCCACGCCGTCTGGCGCTTCTTTTTCCAGATTATGGCGCGCCAGGGTGACCCACCACGGCACGAAGTGGTCGTCGCTGAAGGTGATGAACTGGGTTAATTCGGCATAGAAACCGCGATCGCCTTTCAGCGGATGACGGCGCATTTCGGCAACCGCCCAGTCACCTTCGCTGAAATCGTGGCTGACGCTGCGATCGGCGCGGCACGGAATGGCATCTTTCAGCAGCGGATGATCGGGAACGATAGACAGGCGATCGTCTTTCTTATGCACTTTACCAACGAAACGCGTCAGGAAAGGCTCGATCAACTCTTCCGGCTCCGCGCTTTCACGTTCTTTTTCAGTATGGACCACGGCGGTAATACGATCGCCATGCATCACTTTTTTCATTTGCGGCGGCGGAATGAAATAGCTTTTCTGCGAGTCAACTTCGAGGAAGCCAAAGCCTTTTTCCGTACCCTTAACGACCCCTTCAACGCGAGGAGTCTGAGAATGCAGTTGCTGTTTAAGCTGCGCTAGCAGCGGGTTGTCCTGAAACATAATTTGGTATTTTCGTGGCTAAAAGAGCGGCTGTCATTTTTACGCGATTATGCCTGTTGCAGCAAGCGCTGTTTGGCATTTTACGTCCGTTGACCAACATTGCCGAGGGCGATTTTCAGCCGGTTGATCCAGCCGCATAGCCCGCACCAGGCCAGAATATCGATAACCTGAGTTCGGGAAAGCCCGTATTCAGTGAGGGGCGTTAGCTGAGCGGCGCTGAAGCGGTCGGGGGAGCGGGTTAACAGCTGCACCGCCAGATAGATTGCGCGCTCGGATGGATGCCTTTCGCCCCACGCCTGAAGCGCACGATCGTCGTGGCGGAGCGCCTCAGGAAACGCCGGCGAGCCGGACCATTCTCGCTCCCAGGCGTTAAAGCAGCTAACGCTGCCGTTGATCCGTGCCGCAATCAGCGCGACCAGCGGCGCAAACGGCTGATTTTCACTCAGTCGGGTAAGCAGCTCATCCTGCGCGCTGAGGATAGCATCGTGGACCGCCAGCAGCGGCGCCAGCTCGGCGAGGCCGGGATGTTGCTGCCAGCAGACCAGCCGTGCCTGCCTCTCGTCGTTAGCGTAGCGCAGGTCGCTGTCGTTGACGTCGGCCAGCCAGTCGACGTCGGCGGCGGCAAAGTCTTCTGCCGGCGCATCCTCCTGCTGCGGCATTCCCGGCATCCAGCGCACCGGAAAGCCCAGCGTCGCCTGGAAGGTGGCGATCGCGCGGGCCTGGAAGCCGACAAAACCGATAATCTGGTTAATCAGGATAATATCGCGGCTGGTTAATCCCACTTCGTCCAGCTGGCTGCGAGAGAGGGCGGTAATGACCGAGGGCGAACTGGCCAGCTGGCGCGCATACTGCGTGATCTGCGCCAGACGACGATTGCTCTCGCGGGACGAGTCCGGGCCCGGCAGCGGCGCCAGGCGCGCCGCATAGTGGTTACACAGCCGCTGCACGCCATAGACCTGCGCGACGGTTAGCGCCGTGCTCAGACGATCGTAGGCGCTAAAAGTTTGCAGACGATTCGCCGTCACGGAGGTCGGAAAGAGCGCGTCGGCCAAACATCGTGCCGGCGCCAGCCAGCCCGCATGCGCGTGGAGCAGCTCTGCGGGCAACGTCAGGTCGAGTAAAAAACGGTCTTCGACATACGCGGCTTCAGGGACGAGCGGTAATACATCCACCGGGCAGATTGTTGACTGGGTCTCGTGATACCAGTGGTTTTTGCCATACACGCGGCGTTGCTCCATGGGCGTTCCTTGATCGATATGTGTCCGGCCGCACTTCTGTGGGCCATCTATGCATAACTATCCTGGCGTAACCCTGGAGCAGGAGAAAATATTGATACGTGCTAACAAATAGCTGATTGGAATAACAGAGCGGGAGAGATGGCGCGAAAGGTCGTCAGCAGCAGCAGAGTAAAACCCTCCTCACGGGCGTGAGGAGGGTAAAGAACTTATTTCAGTTCCAGCTCGTTCATAGCGGCAATGCTGAAGCCGCCGTCAACGTGAACCACTTCACCGGAGATGCCCGCAGAGAGGTTAGAGCACAGGAACGCTGCGCTGTTGCCGACATCTTCGATGGTCACGGTACGACGAATCGGGGTGACGGCTTCGCAGTGGGCCAGCATTTTACGGAAATCTTTAATCCCGGATGCTGCCAGAGTACGGATCGGACCGGCAGAGATGGCGTTGACGCGAACGCCTTCCGGACCCATCGCGTTCGCCATATAGCGTACGTTCGCTTCCAGAGACGCCTTAGCCAGACCCATCACGTTGTAGTTAGGGATTGCGCGCTCTGCGCCCAGGTAGGAGAGCGTCAGCAGGGCGGAGCCCGGGTTCAGCATCTCGCGGCAGGCTTTCGCCATCGCCACAAAGCTGTAGGCGCTGATGTCGTGAGCGATTTTGAAACCTTCACGGGTTACCGCGTTAACGTAGTCGCCGTCCAGCTGATCGGCCGGTGCGAAACCGATTGAGTGAACGAAACCGTCGAATTTCGGCCATACTTTAGTCAGTTCGGTGAACAGAGACTCAATGCTCTCATCTTCAGCCACGTCGCACGGCAGTACGATGTTGGAACCCAGTGCCGCAGCAAATTCTTCCACACGACCTTTCAGTTTGTCGTTCTGATAGGTGAACGCCAGTTCAGCCCCTTCACGGTGCATTGCTTGTGCAATACCGTAGGCGATGGACAGTTTGCTGGCAACGCCAGTCACCAGAATGCGCTTACCGGAAAGAAAACCCATAGCTTTAATCCTTATCGTTATTGCTTATTTTTACTTTAACAATCATGTGGTTAGTGTTGTTATTTCAAAATAACTCAAATTTAGCCGAGAATTATATCCCACTGACGACCCCCTGTGTCACGCTATTTTTCAGCAATAGCCGACATCCAGCGGGCGACATCGGCGCTGCCGCTGCGTTCATGGGCGTCAACCTTCACGGTTAGCGCAGGCGGCTTATCGTATCCCTGCCATCGCGTACTCTCCAGTATATCACCGGATATCGCGGGCGTTCGGCGCCGTTCTCCGGGCGAAATGCGGCTAACGTACGCTCAGGCTCGCCAGCAGCAGCCTGGCGTCGGCGGAGTGCGGGAGAAGCTCCCCCGGCGGCGTATCCTGCCACCAGATGCCGCTCCCGGCAGCGTGCAGCTGCTCCCCCAACTGCCAGCGTCCTTGCAGCACCCAGGCGACTCCCGCCGCGCCGGGCCGCCGCGCGGTGGATACCACGCTCACCTGCGCCGTGGCCCGGCTACGCTGGGTCATGATGTTGAAGTCCAGCCCCGGCTGCGAAATCCCCTCGCTGGCCAGCGGCCATTCGCCGGCAAAGGCCCACGGCTCCCACAGGTGCAGGTGATGGGCGATATCTCCGCCGCGCAGCCACAGCGAACTGCCGTCTATCAGCATTATCACCCGATCTACGCCCGGAAAAGGCGAAAACGGTCCGTCGCTTTGTAAAGTGGCGATGCTGGCCCGCCAGAGAAACGGCGCATCAGGCGACGGCACGCTGACGATTTCTCGGGTTTCGCCGCCGCCGTTTTTCCACGGCGTGACGGGCAGGGAGGATAGCTGAAAAGAGACGATCATCGGAGTTGAGACCTCTGCTGGCTGGCGGTTAGGGGCGCGCATAGCACTCGTTGGGCTGCGATGAGATGTTGCGTTTTTGTTTATTTTAATCACACAAAATACTTACATCTTCATCACAAATTTATCATGTGCACGGTGCGTATGGTTGTCAATGCTTGTATATACATGAGCTGTTATATGCGCGGGCCCTACGGCAATGCGCGTAGATGCAAGAAACCAGGGTCCCTGGCGGTTGGAAACCGATTATAGCGAGGAAACTATGTCTTCTTTTTCTTCAACAGATGGGCAGTCAAAAGGCAGTGAACAGCGCATAACGGAAACGCGCTCGATCGATTTTATCCCTGAAGGCGAGAGACATGGACATCCTTTCAGCCAGTTTACGCTGTGGTTTGGCGGCAATCTGCAGATTACCGCTATCGTCACCGGCGCGCTGGCCGTGGTGCTGGGCGGTGACGTGGTGTGGTCGCTGATTGGCCTGCTGCTGGGGCAGGTTCTGGGGGCCGCGGTGATGTCGCTGCACGCCCTGCAGGGCCCGCGCCTGGGGCTGCCGCAGATGATCATCAGCCGCGCGCAGTTTGGTGTTTTTGGCGCGGTGGTTCCGCTGGTGCTGGTCTGCATTATGTACGTTGGCTTTTCCGCCAGCGGCACCGTCCTTGCCGGGCAGGCGATGGCAAGGCTGCTGTCGGTCTCAAACGTCACCGGCATGCTCCTGTTTAGCGCGATTATCATCGTCATTGCCGTGCTGGGCTATCGGGTGATCCATAAGCTGGGCAAAGTGGCGAGCATCGTTGGTGTGCTGGCGTTTGCCTATCTGTTTGTTACGCTGTTGCTCTCCGCAGACCTGACGGCCATCGCGCAGAATAGCCATTTCTCCCTGCCGATGTTCCTGCTGGCCGTGTCGCTCTCCTCGTCGTGGCAGATAGCCTTCTGCCCGTACGTTTCCGACTACTCGCGCTATTTGCCGAGCAACGTATCGGGTGCGAAAACCTTTTTCTGCGTCTTTAGCGGTACGGTGCTTGGCACCCAGGCGTCAATGACGCTGGGCGTGCTGACGGCGGCCATTGCCGGCAGCGCTTTCCCCGGGCATGAAGTGAGCTTTATCGTGGGATTAGGTAAAAGCCAGGTGATGGCGATAGTTATCTACTTTGCGATCTGCTTCGGCAAAATCACCTTCACGACGCTCAATGCCTACGGCAGCTTTATGTCGCTGAGTACCATCGTTTCCGGCTTTCGCAGCCAGACGTCGCTATCGCAGAGATCGCGTCTCATCTTCGTGGTTCTGATGGTGTCAATATCGTGCATTATCGCCCTGCTGAGCGAGCCGGCGTTTCTGAAGAACTTCACCCATTTCCTGCTGTTCCTGCTGGCGTTCTTCGTTCCGTGGAGCGCCATTAGCCTCACCGATTACTATCTTATCTCTGCCGGCACCGTGGATATTCCCGCGCTGTCTGACCCGAAAAAACGCTACGGCTACTGGAATATTTACGCCATAACCATCTACGTGGTGGGGGTGCTTATCCAGCTGCCGTTTATCGAGAACCCGCTGTTCCACGGCTCTTTGACGTGGATATTCGCCGGTAACGACGTGTCGTGGATTATCGGCTGGTTCGCCACCGGACTGCTGTACTACTCGCTGCATCGCTTTGACCGGCGGGAGCTGCCGGCGCAAACCATACTTCCGGGCTGAGAACGCGCCTGCGGGAACCGATAAGTAACAGGCCCGGGTAAGGCGCCGGCCTTACCCGGGTGATTGAGGGACTATTTACCGTCTTTGCGCCACGCGTCGGCGGTCAGCGCTTCGCCAAAGTGGCCGGCGATTAGCCGCTTGGTCAGATCGTGCAGCGGCGAAGCCAGCACGTCAGCGGTGCTGCCGCGCTCCACCACTTCCCCCTGATGCATCACCAGAACCTGATCGCTAATATGCTTCATCATGCCTAAATGCTGGGTAACGTAGATATATGAAATACCTTGTTTATCCTGCAGCTCCAGCATCAGGTTGATCAGCTGTGAACGCATCGACATATCCAGCGACGCCAG
Source organism: Klebsiella sp. 18074 (assembly GCF_902705905.1). Classification (NCBI taxonomy): domain Bacteria; kingdom Pseudomonadati; phylum Pseudomonadota; class Gammaproteobacteria; order Enterobacterales; family Enterobacteriaceae; genus Klebsiella; species Klebsiella sp. 18074. Next base: position 63,597 of record NZ_CACSIS010000014.1, read on the forward strand.
CGCCTCATCGCAGACAATGACCTTAGGCCGCAGGATCAGCGCGCGCGCAAGGCCAAGACGCTGCTTTTGCCCCGGCGCCAGCATATGCGGGTAGTAGCTGACGTGGTCCGGCAGCAGACCGACCATCCGCAGCGTCTCAATAATCTGCTTTTGCCGCGCCTCCGGCTCAAGCTCGGTATTCAGGCGCAGCGGAAAGTCGAGGATCTGCGAAATGCGCTGGCGCGGGTTTAGCGAGGTTGACGGATCCTGGAAAATCATGCGGATACGCTGGCTGCGGAACGAGTAGTCGCCGAATGCCAGCGGGTGATCGTCAATTAGCAGGTCGCCGGACGTCGGCTCAATCATGCCGGCCAGCATTTTCGCTAGCGTGGATTTCCCCGAGCCGTTCTCGCCGATGATCGCCAGAGTCTGGCGCTCGCGCAGCGTAAAGCTCAGCGGCTTGACGGCTTCCACCGTCTGACGACGAAACCAGCCGGTACGGTAGCGAAAGGTCTTACTCAGATTGCGGACTTCGAGCAACGTTTCGACCATTTCACTCTTTCTCCATGTTCAGCGGGAAATGACAGGCGTACAGATGCGTTCTGGCGCCGGTCAGGCGCGGCGTTTCGATACACTTGCGCTGGGCGTACGGACAGCGCGGCCCAAGGCGGCAGCCGATCGGCAGCTGCTCCAGTAGCGGAATGGCTCCGGGCATGGTATTCAGGCGGCTTTTGTGCGGCAGCGCGCTGCCAAAATCGGGGATCGCGCGGATTAACGCCTGGGTGTAGGGGTGATGGGGCGTGGTGACCAGCTCTTCGCTCGGCGCTGATTCCACGGTTTGCCCGCAGTACATGACATTGATTCTGTTCGCCCATTTGCTCAGCATCTGCAGGTCGTGGCTGATCAGCAAAATAGTGGTGCTGTTGTTCTGATTCAGCCGCGTCAGCAGGCGGATAATTTGCGCCTGGGTGGTGGGTTCCATCGCGTTAGTCGGCTCATCGGCGATCAGCAGACGCGGCTGGTTGGCAAGGGCGATGGCGATCATCACCTTCTGACACTCCCCGTCGGTTAACTCGTAGGGGAAACTGCGCATCGCGTCTTTATGATCCTTGATACCCACGCGGTGCAGGAGCTCTATCGCCCGACGTTTACGCCAGCCGAGACGCTGCCACCAGCGGCCCTTAAAGGTCCAGCCGGGAATGTTCTGCATCAGCTGCTGGCCGATCCGTTCGGAGGGGTCGAGACAGGACTGCGGCTCCTGGAAGATCATCGACACGTTGTGGCCAATCAGCTTGCGGCGTTCGCGGCTGGAGAGCCGCAGCAGGTCGATATCGTCGAAGCGCATGCGGTCGGCGGTGACTCGCCAGTTGTCTTTGGTTACGCCGCATATCGCTTTGGCAATCAGGCTCTTACCGGAACCTGATTCGCCGACCAGCCCGCGAATTTCGCCCTCGGTCAGGGTCAGGCTGACGCGATCGACGGCTTTGACCCAGCCTTCGTTGGTTTTGAATTCGATGGTTAAATTGCGAATATCGAGTAACGGCATTATTCCACCCCGGCGATAATTGCGCGGCGGATGCCGTCGCCCAGCAGGTTAACCAGCAGGACGCTAATCATAATGGCGGCGCCCGGCAGCATCACCGTCCACGGAGCCACGTAAATCAGCTCCAGCGCGTCGCCGAGCATCGCCCCCCATTCCGGAGAAGGAAGCTGCGCGCCGAGGTCGAGGAAGCCCAGCGCGGCAATATCGAGGATCGCCATCGACAGTGCGCGGGTAATCTCGGTCACCAGCCCGGAAGTGATATTGGGCAGGACCGCGAACCAGAGAATATTCAGCGTTGAGGCGCCGTCGAGCCGGGCGGCAATAACGTACTCTTTTTCCAGCTCATCGTGCACCATGCTATAGACCGAACGCACGATGCGCGGCAGCAGCGCCAGCCAGACGGCGAACATGGCGTGACTCAGATGCGGTCCGGCAAAGGCGACGACGATAATCGCCAGCAGCAGCGACGGAATCGACAGCAGGGTATCGAGGACGTGGTTCAACATCGCCGACAGCAGGCCGTGGGTCGAACCGGCAATCACGCCGAGCACCAGGCCAAACAGCGAGGCACCGAAGGTGACGACGAACGCGCCGCCGACGGTGGGCGCCGCGCCGCTCAGCAGACGGCTCAGGACGTCGCGTCCGAGATCGTCGGTGCCGAGGAAGAACGAAACCTCGCCGTAGCGCGACCATGAGGGCGGCAGCAGCTGGTAGCCGAGGAACTGCTGATCGATGCCGTAAGGGGCAAACCAGCCGCCAAAAACGCACAGCAGAATCAGCCCGGCACAGCCATACAGGCCGATCATGGCGCTGGTGTCGCCGTAGAATTTGCGCCACACGGTGCGCAGCGCTCCCGGGGGGCGCTTCTCCAGGTACACGCTATCGTAAGGCATACCATTCCTTATGTTTCAGAGGGTTAGCCATAGCTCCCAGAATATCAGATAGCACGTTCACGGTAATGACCAGCGCGCCGATGACCATCACGCCCGCCGAGATGGCGGCGTAATCCTGCTGACGAATAGCGTTGATCAGCCAGCGGCCCAGCCCCGGCCAACTGAAGACCATTTCGGTGATCATCGCCAGCGTCAGCATGGTGGCAAATTGCAGCCCCAGACGCGGAATAACCGGCGGCAGGGCATTATGCAGCACGTGACGGTGTAGAATCGTTCGCCGCGACACGCCGCGGGTGGCGGCGGCCTTTACGTAGTTGGTGTCGTACACTTCGCTGGTGCTGATGCGCATCAGGCGAATCACTTCGGTGGTTGGCGCTACGGCAAGGGTCAGAACCGGCAGCACCATATGGCGTGCGGCGCTGACGATCATTTCATGACGCCACGGCGAATCGGACAGCCAGGCGTCGATCAGCGCAAACCCGGTCACCGTTTTGACCTCGTAGAGCAGATCGAAACGCCCGGAGACCGGGAACCAGCCCAGCGTCAGGGAGAAGAACAGCGTCAGCAGCAGCGCCAGCCAGAAAACGGGAATCGAAAAGCCGAGCAGCGCCAGGGCGCTAATCAGGGTGTCGGGCCATTTGTTACGCATAATGCCGGCCAGCATTCCGACGGGAATCCCCACCAGCAGCGCAAAGCCAAAGGCGAGAATGCATAGCTCCATGGTGGCCGGGAAGACCTCTTTTAGCTGCTGTGAAATCAGCTGGCCGTTGATGCTGGAGACCCCGAAATCCCAGTGCAGCAGCCCGGTGAACCAGAACTGCCAGGCGTTCCACAGCGACGCGCCTTGTAGCGGAGCGTGCGGCGTAAAGTAGCTCAGGCTGAAGCCGACGAAGGTCAGAAAAAAGAGCGTGACCAGCAGTAACAGCAGGCGTCGCAGGGTAAAAATGATCATGGTTTTTTCACCTCATCTTTTTTGACGTCGTCTTTTTGCACATCGTCTTTTTTCTCCCGCGAAACGCCGGCAAAGGAGGCGTTACCAAACGGGCTCAGGATCAAACCTTTCATATCATAGCGGTAGGCCTGTAAACGCAGCGACGAGGCGAGCGGCAGCACCGGCAGTTCGCGGGCGAGAATATGCTGCGCCTCCTTATAGGCCTCAATGCGCGAAGCCAGCTGCTGCGAGGTTAATGCCTTTTGCAGCACCTCGTCGAACTCGCGGTTGCACCAATGGGCGAAGTTGGTCTGCGAGGCAATGGCCGCGCAGCTCAGCAGCGGGCGGAAAAAGCTGTCCGGGTCGTTACTGTCCGTAGCCCAGCCGGAAAGGGTCAGGTCGTGGTTCATATCCATCAGCCTTGCCTCCTGAAAACGTCCCTCAACCGGTACAATGATCACCTTCACGCCAATCTGCGCCATATCGGCCTGAATCAGCTCGGCGGTTTTCAGCGGGCTGGGGTTCCAGGCCTGCGAGCTGGTAGGCACCCACAGCCGCAGCGTGAGGTTTTCCTGCCCCAGCGCTTTGAGCTGGGTGCGGGCGGCGGTCGGGTTGTACTCGGTTATCTTCGCTTCGTTATCGTAGGCCCAGGAGGCGCGGGGCAGCATCGACGCGGCGGTTTCCGCGGTGCCGTAATAGATAGATTGCATCAGACGCTGGTTATTGATTGCCAGCGCCAGGGCGTGGCGAACCTGCGGATTATCCAGCGGCGGCTTGGCGGTATTGAACGCCAGCCAGGCAATATTCATCCCAGGACGCAGGGTCAGGCGCAGGCGCGGGTCGTCGCGCAAAATAGTCAGCTGGCTGGCGGCGGGCCAGGCCAGCACGTCGCACTCGCCGGTCAGCAGCTTCGACAGGCGGCCGGTGCCGCCGGAGCCCAGATCGACCACCACCTGCGGCATCAGCGGTTTGCCGCGCCAGTAGCCGGGGTGACGCTGCAGGCGAACGTACTGGCCCGAGCGATACTCTTCCAGCTGGAACGGGCCGGTGCCCACCGGCTGGCGGTCGAGCTGCTCCTGACGATCGCTTTTGGTTAACTGGTCTGCATACTCTGCGGACATAACGGATGCGTAGTGGGTCGCCAGGTGCCAGAGGAACGAGGCGTCCGGGCGCTTCAGGCGGAATTCGACGGTCCGGTTATCGAGCTTGCGTAAGCTCTCCACGCTGTCGGCGAACTGCAGGCTGTCGAAATAGGGGAAGCTGCTACCGTTAACGTTGTGCCACGGATGGTCGCGATTAAAGATACGGCTAAAGGTGAAAATGACGTCATCGGCATTAAAGGCGCGACTGGGCTTAAACCACGACGTCGTCTGGAAAGGCACGTGGCTGCGCAGATGGAAGCGGTAGGTGGCGCCGTTGTCCAGCACCTCCCAGCTTTCGGCCAGCTCGGGCACCAGACGGTAGGTATAAGGGTCAACGTCGAGCAGACGATCGTAGAGCTGGGCGGCCAGGGTATCGACAATCAGGCCGCTGCTGACTTTCTGCGGGTTAAAGGTATTAACCTGGCCGCTAACGCAGTAGACAAAACCGCTATCGCGAATATCGGCGTGAGCAGGCAGCGCGGGGGCGGCAACGGCCTGCCCGCACAGCATCGATACGGCTGCCAGTAGAGAGCATAGTTTCAGGCGCATAGTGGTTTTATGATTCCAGAGCAACGCTCTGTATTATTAATATTCAATGACATTTCTCATCACCTTTATCGTCCTGAGACGTCGTTAGCCGCGGTGCCTGGTGGTGAACCGCTCAACGCTCTGGCCCGATCCTGACCGCGCCGGGTTCCACCTTGAGTATATCCCGTAAACCACCCAGGCATTCTCACTCCGGGGCAGGACGACGATAAAAAAGGGTTCAGCATCAGCAGCAAAGCGCCCGACAGACGGACGTGCGCCTGGCCAGATAAGGCGATCGGATTCATCTTTCGCTCTGTTGCGGGCCAGCTACGGGTCAAAAGGCAGAGGGCTGACGTATTTTTGGACACATTCAGATTCTTTAAATTTTCATGCACGGCATGGCGGGTCATCCGCTCTGGCTGCGCCAGCGGCAAATGCCGCAAAATATAAGGCGCTTGAGTTTGGGTGCGCCGGGCGCAGCCTTGTCTGGTGAGACATGGTATCTTTTTCTGGCTAACTTCTCCAGTTAGCAACGACTTAGGGCTTTGATGACCGGCCGTCGGCGGGATGTTATGGCGGCGGACCGTTGGCAGCCGGATTGCTGGCAGCTAAGAGATATTTCTTCAGCTCGCCGGCGCTCATGGGTTTGGCGTAATACCATCCCTGAACGTTGGCCTGCGGTATTCGCTGTTCAAGAAAGCGTTTCTGATGCTCTTTCTCTACGCCCTCAAAGATAACCTGATTGTGCATATTGCTAAGCAGCGTGATGATGTTATTGAGCAAGGCGGAATTAATTGAGTCCGTACCAATTGACTCCGTAATGGTACGATCGACTTTTATTTTATCCACCGCCAGTTTTGATAACCAGTCGAGGTTGGAATAACCGGTGCCAAAGTCGTCAAGCGCAATCTGATAGCCTGCAGCGCGGAAGCGGGCAATTTTCTCACCGAGGCTGGCAAGGTTTGCCGTCTGCCTCTCGGTTAACTCCAGGGCGATCAGCTGCGGCGGAATATTAAACTTGTTGCTGACGGTATCGAGATGGTCTTTAAAGGCTTTAGAGAACAGGTCGGAGGAATTGACGTTAATACTCAGGTATATTTTGTGGTTATTTATAATGTCATGCAGCTCATTAATTGATTTTTTGACAACGTAGTGGCTGATTTGGTTAATCATCCCGAGCTTCTCCGCCAGGGGAATAAACACGTCCGGGGGAATAACGCCCAGCTCATTATCTTTCCAGCGTATTAGCGCTTCAACGCCCACCGTTTCTCCGCGATCCAGCGAGACGATCGGCTGATAGACGATGCTGAACCGATCGTTACGCAGCGCGTACTGGAGCCGGGTGAGGATCGCGCTTTTTTTACGGATGTAGAGGTTGATGCTGATCGAGAGCAGGACGCCAATCAGCGTCGAGAGTATGAGCGCGGCGGCCCGTATGGCCCATGGGATATCGTTGATACCGTGCAGGGACATGCCGGAGACCACGCAAAGGTCGTACTCTCTGCTGCAGGATCTGGATAAGGCGTATTTTTTATAACGCTCGCCGCCGTGCTCGGTGTCATACACCGCTGCGGTCTCGTTGCCGATAAAAAAGATGTGCTGGCTGTGATCGTAGTTACCCACGATGGCGCTGACGCTTTTGTTTTCCGGGTCAGAGGTGAAGCGATTGAAGATGAACGGAGAAACGGTGATAGCAAGATTGCCTTTGGCATAAATGCTGGCTTTGAATTCCTGATTTATCGCTTTATCGAGATACCACCTTCCGCCGCGATAGATAATATCGGCAGGCGTGTTGGTAATATTCTCTGCCGGCGAGAAGGTTCCCCACAGCGCCGAACAGCGCATGCTTTTGCCGTCGATATAGGCAATATCTTTCAGCAGCGATTTAGACCATAAAAGCGCCCGGATGCTGCTTAGATAATCTGCTGAGCAGGGCCGGCTTGGCGATATTCGATCCGCGTCAGCATAAACTTCATCGATTTGTTTTATGACTAAAATAGTTCTGGTTAATATTGTTTTAGAATATTGTTCGGTTTTATTTTTATCAAAAGTATAAAGCGCCATTTTCATGCAAAGATAGCCAATAAATAAACAAGAGACAATGCACATAATGGCGATCTTTTTTTCTTTTATGCTCATTTTTCCACCGTGGGATGTTGTGCCAGGTTCCCTGAAATATGCGGCAGGCACTATGAGTATAATTGCCAATAGCGGCGAAAGGCACCTCCCTTTTTATCAGAGGCACACGGCGGGTGGAAGTGGCGCTGCGCTGTCGGGTTGTATAGGGCAGGTGACGAACGAGGTCCTGAGCCAGATAAGGCTGGCGAGCAGGGAAGACGCGAGGTTATGCCGAACGCACAAAGCGTGATGTGGTACTAAATCGGTGCGGATCGCATATCCACTGTCAATCCGCACGGCGTCGCGTACATAAGGCTACGGCAATATTAGAAAAGCGATTGTGGCATATGGGCGATGGCAAACTTCAGCACCTTTTCGCCATCGAAAGATGCATAAGGTAAGCTCTCGATAACGGCAATCTCCTGATGATGGTTCAGCGCGTGGGTGAATTCATTTATTTTATATTGAATGTGAGGCGCGACCAGCACGCAGTCATAGGCGGGGGCCACGCTCGGGTAGTTCTCAATACCCACGGCGCTAATTAACAGATCCAGATCCTGCGCATCGGCTATTTTTTGCATTCTTTTCGCTAAAATACCGGCGGTTTCACCAAACAAGCAACATATCAGTAACTTTTTCACGGTTTAACCCTCTATGAAGTCCCGTGTTTACCTTATTACGCTGTTGGCGGTGAAAATGCGTTAGCCATCAATTTTTTGGCTAACGCTTACTCTCTTTTCTGGATCCCGCAGGTCGCGCCGCACGGAGGCTAAAAATGGCGCAGGTTAGCTCATTCAGGAAGCGACTTTCTTACGTGAAACCACGAAACGATCGTCGTTGCGGGTGAGTTTGGTTCCGTTGGTGCAATATTCCATAGCAAAGTTAAAAAACGCATCAGAGTCGAGCTCAAAATCAAGCTCGATCTTAATGGGTTCACCGGACTTCAGGAGCGCTTCTGCTTGCTCTAAACTGCTGGCTTTAATGATTCCCACAACTGCACCTCGTCTTAGCTTTGGTGGCGTCCGAGCCCAGTTATACACCCTTAAGCTTACAAACATACGACAATCGCCTTTTTTATTTGTCTTTTTTTTAGGAGATTTTCGCCGGCAGGCGCGAGGTCAGATGGCGGTTAAAAGGACGGGGTCAGTCCAGCGGCAGCAGCCGATTATAGCGTCCGATATAGTCTTTAGGGGTGATTTCTAACTCGGCGCCGTTGTGATGTACGGCGACAAAGGTGCGCAGCACCAGTCCGCTTCTTTTCTCGGTAATTTCCCAGCCCTGCTGGTGATAGGCGTCGCGGGTTGAGCGAATACACAGATCCGAAAAAATCATCATCACGGAGAGCGCCGGCGAGCGATGGCTTTTCATCGTATGGGTCAAGCTGACATGCGCCGCATAGCGACTAAGAGTATGAATATTAACCGGAATCATGTGTGTTTTCAGTCCATTGAAAGATGATGGCGCAGATGATAATTCACATTAGCACATCTTACCAGTTACAAATCTTTAACCGTGCTGCTTAACTCTCCGGGAGCGAGCGCGCTCCGGTGGCCGGGAGGGGCCTCGGAGCGCGGTAAAGCGGGACGGCGACGGCAGCTCGCCTGAGCTTATCGTGACGTTGTCACGCCTCGGTAGTCCATATTATTCAGATCGTCGAGCAGCGTTGGGCCTTGAGGCTGCCAGCCGAGCTGCTGGCGGGTCAGGGCGGAAGTGGCGCGTAAATCCATATTGGCAAAGGTGGCAAACCAGCCGAAATGCGCCACAGATTGTTCGGCGCTTAACGATTTAAGCGGAATGCCCAGCTTTTCTGCCACCACGTCGGCAATCAGCCTTGAGGGCACCGCTTCCTCGTCAACGGCATGATAGCGCCGACCTTTCTCACCTCGTTCCAGCACCCGCAGATACAGCCGGGCCGCATCGGTGATATGCCCGGCCGACCAGCAGTTATTGCCCTCGCCGACGATCGCCGCGACCCCTTTTTCGGCGGCCTGCTGAATATAGTACGTCAGCAGCCCCTGGCGGACAGTGTCATGAACCTGCGGCAGGCGCACCACCCGCACGTCCACGCCGGCGTCCAGCAGCTGGTTGCCGGCGAGTTCTGAGGCCACGCGCGGGTTTGGGTGCCCGGGATTGAAGTTGGTCTCGCTCGCCGGCTCTCCGTCGTCAGCGTCGCCCATGGCGGTGCCTGAAGTGATAATCAGGGGGCAACGCCGGCCCGCCAGCGCGTTACCGATGGCGAGAATGACCCGACGGTCTTTTTCGCAGTTGGCGACAAAGCGGCTGAAATCATGATCGAAGGCGGTGTGGATCACCGCATCGGCAGCGCTAACCGCCGCCAGCAGCGTTTCTGGACTGTCCAGCGTGCCGGGCTGCACCTCAGCGCCGGCGGCCTTCAGGGCAGCGGTGCTGGCGTCAGAGCGCGCGAGGCCGATGACCTGATGTCCGGCGGCCTGTAGTTCCGTGAGAATACGCGAGCCGATAAAACCGGTCGCGCCGGTGAGAAAAATGCGCATGATCTACCTCCAGAATGAGTATCCAGGCTATGGTAGTCTTAACGCGATACTATAAAAGTAGAGACATTATTAGGGTATAAGAACTAACAGGCTAACGATGACCGACTCCTCAACCCATGCTCTTGGTGAATTTTTGCGGGCGCGACGTTTACGCCTCGATCCGACCGCGTTTGGCTTTCAGGCCGGCAGACGGCGCACGCCCGGACTGCGGCGGGAAGAGGTTGCCCAGCTCGCCAGTATCAGCCCGACCTGGTACACCTGGCTGGAGCAGGGGCGCGGAGGCGCGCCCTCCCGGGAGGTGCTTAGCCGCATTGCCGGCGGGCTAAGGCTGACGACGCCGGAGCGCGACCATCTGTTTATCCTGGCGTTCGGGCATTTGCCGGAGTCCCGACTAACCGTCAGCGACGATATCACTCCGCGCCTGCAGCGCGTGCTTGATGTCCTCCAGGTGCCGGCGATTATCAAAACGGCAACCTGGGACGTTATTGCGTGGAACCACGCTGCGGCCTGCATTCTGACCGACTACGGGCAGCTGCCGCTGGCCGAGCGTAACATTCTGCGCCGGCTGTTCACCAACCCTCAGGCCCGCGGCGCGCTGGAGGAGTGGCATGCCGTCGCCCGGCTTATCGTCAGCGCCTTTCGCGCCGACGTCGCACGGGTGGGCGCTTCGCCAGACACCGATCGGCTAATTGCCGAACTTTCCCGCCAAAGCCCGGAGTTTGACGCCTACTGGCGGAGTAACGATGTCGCCGGGCACGGGGAAGGGTTTAAGCGCATGCACCACCCGCAGATAGGGATGATTGAGCTGGAATTCTCGACTTTTAGCGTCGAGGGGCGCGCGGATCTGAACATGATGGTTTTCAATCCGGCCAGCGAAGAGAGCCGGATTAAAATCGCCGCCCGGATCAGGGAACAGAAGCCGCAGGCGGAAACCCGATAGGCTCTTCATTCAGCGGCGAGAATTCATACAGCACCAGCGCGTTGCTTTGCAGAGAATCAACGCGATGCCAGCCCGACTGCGGGCTCTCCTCGGCGACGCTCAGCGCCGGGCGCGCCTGGTGCATCAGCCAGCCGTAGTCTTCGTCATCCGGCCCGCTGCGGCTGCGAAATGCTTCAAACAGCGGAAACAGCGCCCCGTGATGCTGGTCGAACAGATGTTGTTTAATCCGCCAGCGCCCGGTCAGGCCAAGCAGCTGAATGCTGTAGGGCTGGCTGAAGCGCTGGGTAAAGGTCTCCTCGCTGGAGAGCCAGGGGTTGAACACGACCGTATTGCGCAGCAGCAGCTGATAGTGCCCGTTATGGCGCAGCAGCAGCAGGTTTTTATCCGTAACCAGCACTTCGCCGCGCAGGCGCCGCCACAGCCAGAGAACCCAGTACACCGGACGCGGCAGACCGTGAAGGTAGTGCAGAGCCAGGCTGGAGGTGTCCAGCCTGCCGTTAGCGCGCGCCTCGCCCTGTAGGCCTGAATTGAGCCAGAATCCCGCCAGCCACACCCGATCGGCCAGCCCCAGCAGATTATCCATCAGCAGCGCGCCGCGAAAGAAGCGGCCGTTGGTGTCGCGGGTGTTGCCGGTTAGTGTATTCCACGACAGCAGCCACAGGGGAAGCGCGAGCTGGCGCTGGCGCAGGGCGGCCTGGATCTGCCGCAGCTTATGCACCGGATAGCTCTCGCTGGAGGCCAGCCTGCTGCTATCCAGCTGCGCCAGATCCAGCAGCTCGTTGGCGTCAGCCTGGCAGGCGAGAAAATCGGCTTCGGCGAGGATCGGCGAAGCAAGAAAAGGATCGTCGCTCATCGCCTCTTCGCTAAAGCGGTGCCAGACGCCCAGCTGTGGCTGCGGCAGTAAAGCCTGTAGCGTTTCACGCTGCTGACGCCAGGCGTGCAGGCGCGCCTCTTCGCTGGCCTGGGGCGACCAGTGCCAGACAAAGCGCCAGCTGGCGAGCGTGGCGGGAGAGAAATGGTTAGCGGCGAGGCGTAAGAAGCGCTGGAGCAGGTCGCAGCGGGTGGTCAGCCCGGTATGTAAAATCACTCCCCAGCCCATTTTGGCCAGCCAGTTGAAAATTCGCTGCAGATTATACCAGCAGGCGTAGCCCGCCATCTGCGGGTCGTCCCAGCCGGTGCCGAACAGCCGGCTGCTGAGAAAAGGGTCGTTAATATCGATGGCGTAAATCGGCAGGCTGCCGTGCAGCTGCTCGAGCTCGCGGCGCACGTCTTCGCGCAGTAAATCGTCGAGCTCGCGAACGGTGACGACCATCCGCGTATGGCGCAGCGGCGCCGTGCGCTCGGGAAACTGGCGGATATCAATCTGGCGCGTCTGCTGGGGATTGAGCAGCAGCGGCGGGCTGTCCCAGCCTTTTATCTCCGGCTCATTTAACCGGGCGTAGAGCCGCTCGACGGCCACCGGCTGCCAGTCGTCGCCGGCTCCGGGGCGCGGGCGGGCTGTATCCGCCGTCGGCTGCGGGCGCTGCTGGCGATACTGCCGCGGCGTCAGGCCGTGCTGGCGTTTAAACAGATCGCTCATCATACGGGTGCTGGCAAAACCGTGCTCCTGAGCGACCTGCTGCACCGTTTTACGGGTATTGATAAGCTGCTCGGCGGCTTTGTTCAGGCGCAGCGCGGTGATGTACTGCACAAAGCTCATGCCGACCTCTTTGTGAAACAGACGTGACAGCCAGGCTTCGGAGACAAACTCGGCGGCGGCGACCTCGTGCAGCGATAGCCGGTGCCGGTAGCTGGCCTCTATGCGCGCGACGACCCTGGCAATCCGCCGGCTCCAGTTTTCCGTCCCGCGCCTCGTGCCGGCGGCGATCGGCTGCGTAAAGCGGGTGGCCAGCAGCAGGACGATTTCGCTCAGCCAGCGGTTGGCCTCAAGGCGATAGCGGGGCTGGTGGTTCACCAGCTCGATCACCAGCAGCTGGCGCATCAGGCGGCGCAGGCTATCGTCGGCATCGCGGGTATCGAGGGAAGTTTGATAGTCGAAGGTAAAAAAATCACCGTCGAGGCGCGTCAGCCAGCTGCCGGAGAGCGTCAGAACCATCACCGCGTTGGGCTCCCGGCTGCTCAGACTCCAGGGGCGGTTGCGGTTCACTATTTTCAGCCGATCGGCATCCAGCCGTTGATGCCCCTCGCCGTCATGCAGGCTGACGCTGCCCTGCAGCGTCCACAGCAGCGTCAGCGCGTCGCCCTCCGGCTGGCTGAGCTGACGAATATCGCGAACCGCGACGCTAAAGTCGCCTGAATGATGTTCCACCGTCGTCTCCTGGCAAAGACAAAAAACAGCGTGTTATTTTTTGTCATAACCGATTTATATGAAAAACACTTCTCAATATCCCGTCAATATAAAACAAAAAACGGCGTATTAAAGCCGGTCCGGCAGCATAAACTCGAAAGTGTCGCGCAAACACAACAGGAATAATAAAAATGACACATCCCCTTATTGAAGCACTACAGGTTAATGAAGCGCAGTTTATTGCCCTCCGTCGTCGCTTTCATCAGCAGCCGGAAATCGGTTTTGAAGAGCATAAAACCAGCGATGAGGTCGCCCGGCTGCTTGGCCAGTGGGGCTATGAGGTGCACCGCGGCCTGGCCGGGACCGGCGTGGTCGGTACGCTAAAAGTCGGCAACGGCGAGCGCCGCCTTGGCCTGCGGGCGGATATGGACGCGCTGCCGATGCAGGAGGCCAGCGGGAAAGCGTGGGCCAGCCAGGTCGACGGCCGCTTTCATGGCTGCGGGCATGACGGGCACACCACCACCTTACTCTACGCCGCCGAGTATCTGGCGCGCACCCGTCGGTTCAACGGCACGCTGCACCTGATTTTCCAGCCGGCGGAGGAGCTGCTGTACGGCGGTCGGGTCATGGTTGAGGACGGGCTGTTCGATAAGTTTCCCTGCGACACCATTTTTGGCCTGCACAACATGCCGGGGCAGACGTTGGGGAAAATCGGCCTGCGCGACGGCGCGATGATGGCCTCTTCTGACACGCTGCATATTGAGGTAAAAGGCGTTGGCGGCCACGGCGCGGTGCCGGAGCATACCGTCGATGCGACGCTGGTGGCCTGCCACATCACGCTGGCGCTGCAGTCCATCGTGTCGCGCAACGTCACGCCGTTTGAGCCGGCGGTGGTGACCGTCGGCAGCATTCAGGCCGGGCATGCGCCGAATATTATCAACGACAAGGTGCTGATGAAGCTGACGGTACGCACGCTGAATGAAGAGGTGCGTGAAACCGTGCTGCAGCGGATCCACGATATTGCCGTCGCGCAGGCGGAAAGCTTCAATGCTACCGCCACGCTGACCCACGTCAACGGCAGTCCGGTGCTCAGAAACGATCCTGCCGCTAATGAGAGAGTTCGGGCGGTGGCGACGTCGCTGTTCGGCGCCGGGCTGGTCGGGGAGGTGAAGCCGTTTATGGGCAGCGAGGATTTTGCCTTTATGCTCGAGCACAATCCGCACGGCTGCTACTTCACCATCGGCGCCGGGGATGAGGCGGAACGCTGCATGGTGCATAACCCCGGCTACGACTTCAACGACGAGATCCTTCTCCCGGGCGCGGCGCTGTGGTGCGGCCTGACGGAAGAGTATCTGCGTTAATCACCTGCGACGGGAGATCCCAATTATGAGTTCCGTATCTTTGAGCGCCACGTCGTTCGTCGGTACCGATCGCCTGCTGGCGGGTATCGTACTCAGCGTGCTGACGTTCTGGCTGTTTGCCCAGTCGGTGATTAACGTCGTTCCGGCGATGAAAAGCAGTCTCGACATTTCCCTCGAAACTCTGACTCTGGCGGTCAGCCTCAGCGCGCTGTTCAGCGGCTGTTTTGTGGTGGCCAGCGGCGGGCTGGCGGATAAATTTGGCCGGATGCGCATGACCCATCTGGGGCTGGGGCTGAGTATTGTCGGCAGCGCGCTGCTGGTGGTGGCTCAGGGGCCGGGGCTGTTTCTGACGGGCCGCGTGCTGCAGGGGCTATCGGCGGCCTGCATCATGCCGGCGACCCTGGCGTTGATTAAAACCTGGTACGAAGGTAAGGCGCGCCAGCGGGCGGTGAGCTTCTGGGTGATTGGCTCCTGGGGCGGCAGCGGCCTGTGTTCATTCGTGGGCGGCGCGATTGCCACCGGTCTTGGCTGGCGCTGGATTTTCGTCTTTTCCATCGTCGTGGCGCTGGCGGCTCTGCTGCTGCTCCGCGGTACGCCGGAAAGCCGCAGCCAAAGCGCGGAGCGGCAGAAGCTGGATGTCAGCGGCCTGTTGACGCTGATTGTCTCGCTGGTGCTGCTGAATTTGTTTATCAGCAAAGGGCATAGCTGGGGCTGGAGCAGCGGGCTGTCGCTGGCGCTGCTGGCCGGTTCGCTGCTCTCGGGTGGCTATTTTATCCTCAGCGGACGGCGTAAGGGCGACGCGGCGCTGATCGATTTTGCGCTGTTTCGCAATCGGGCCTACGGGGCGGCGGTGCTGTCGAACTTTATGCTCAACGGCGCTATCGGCACCATGATGATTACCAGCATCTGGCTCCAGAAGGGCCACAACATGACCCCGCTGGAGACCGGAATGATGACGCTGGGCTATCTGGTTACCGTGCTGGTGATGATTCGCGTCGGGGAGAAGCTGCTGCAGCGCTACGGTGCGCGGCTGCCGATGATGACCGGCCCCATTTTCACCGCCGTTGGGATCCTGCTTATCTCCTGCACCTTTCTCGATAAATCGCTCTATATCGTGACCGTCTTTTTTAGCAACGTGCTGTTTGGCCTCGGGCTGGGCTGCTACGCGACGCCGTCGACGGACACCGCGGTGGTTAATGCGCCGGAGAACAAAGTCGGGGTGGCCTCCGGTATTTACAAAATGGGCAGCTCGCTGGGCGGCGCGATGGGTATAGCCGTGACGGCGTCACTTTTCGCGCTGTTTCTGCCCCTCGGCATGGCCAGCGCCGCGCAGTACGCGCTGTGGTTCAATGCGGCGCTGTGCCTGGGGTCGACGGCGGTCAGCGCGCTGATGCTGCCGCGAACGCTTCAGAGCTGATGTTTTTTGAGCAGCGCCCGCAGCTGGTGGTAGGTGAGTCCTAGCAGATCCGCCGCCTGCTTCTGATTGTACTTTGCCTGCAGCAGGCTGGACTGCAGCAGGCTTTTCTCCTGCTCCTGCTGAAAAGCGCGCAGATCCAGCGGCAGCGCGGGGCCGTCCGGGGTTTGCTCCGCGACGGCTGGCAGAGGCTGCTGCGGCTGAAAGGGATTGATAATAATGTTATCCAGCTCGCTGTCGCTGGTGCCGTGGCGATAAACCGAGCGCTCCACCACGTTTTTCAGCTCGCGGATATTGCCCGGCCAGCGGTAGCCCAGCAGCGTTGCGGTTGCCCGCTCGCTAAAGCCGGGGAACAGCGGCAGCCCCAGCTCGCGGCACATCTGAATGGCGAACTGGTTTGCCAGCAGCATAATGTCGCTCTGCCTTTGGCGCAGCGGCGGCAGCTGCACCACGTCGAAGGCCAGGCGGTCGAGGAGATCGGCGCGGAAGTGGCCGCTTTCCACCATCTGCGGCAGATCGGCGTTGGTGGCGCACACTAACCGCACGTTGACCTGCAGCGGCTGGCTGCCGCCCACGCGCTCCAGCTCCCCGTACTCAATTACCCGCAGCAGCTTTTCCTGTACCAGCATCGGGGCGGTTGCCAGCTCATCAAGAAAGAGGGTCCCGCCGTCGGCGCGTTCAAAGCGTCCCGGATGGCGCTTGCTGGCGCCGGTAAAGGCGCCGGCTTCGTGGCCAAATAGCTCGGAATCCAGCAGGTTCTCATTCAGCGCGGCGCAGTTGAGGGAGATAAACGGCCCCTGCCAGCGGGATGAGAGAAAGTGCAGACGGTTAGCGATAAGCTCTTTACCCGTCCCGCGTTCGCCAATCACCAGCACCGGCTTATCCAGCGGCGCCAGCCGTGAGACCTGCTCCAGCACCTCAAGAAAGCTGTTGGCTTCGCCGAGCAGGTTGTCCTTGTATTCCGCCATGATGAAATTCGCCATTTAGTCGTGTGATTCACCACGTTACTTTAGCAACCCGTTGCGCATATCACAACCATGCCTTTTAAAATCAACAAGATAAAAAACTGGCACGCTATTTGTATTAGTCTCTGCACAGGCCGTTGCCTGATAACAGAACTATGAGGATTGAAATTATGGGTATTTTTTCTCGTTTTGCCGACATCGTGAACGCCAACATTAACTCTCTGCTGGAGAAAGCGGAGGACCCGCAGAAGCTGGTTCGCCTGATGATCCAGGAGATGGAGGATACGCTGGTTGAAGTCCGCTCGACTTCGGCACGCGCGCTGGCTGAAAAGAAACAGCTGAGTCGCCGCATTGAGCAGGCGCTCGCGCAGCAGGCCGAATGGCAGGAAAAAGCCGAGCTGGCGTTGCGCAAAGATAAAGACGATCTCGCCCGCGCCGCGCTGATGGAAAAACAGAAGCTCACCGACCTTATCGGCAGCCTGGAAAATGAGGCGCAGCTGGTTGATGAAACCCTGGCGCGGATGAAAAAAGAGATCGGCGAGCTGGAGAACAAGCTCAGCGAAACGCGCGCTCGTCAGCAGGCTCTGACCCTACGTCACCAGGCGGCCAGCTCGTCCCGCGACGTGCGTCGTCAGTTGGACAGCGGTAAAATTGATGAAGCGATGGCGCGTTTTGAATCCTTCGAACGCCGCATCGATCAGATGGAAGCGGAAGCGGAAAGCCACGGCTTCGGCAAGCAGAAATCGCTGGACCAGCAGTTTGCTGACCTGAAGGCCGACGACGAAATCAGCGAACAGCTGGCGGCGTTGAAAAGCAAAATGAATCAAAATAACTGATGACATTCGCAAAATCCTTCAGGCCGCGCTGCCAGTCGAAAGACCGGGGCAGGCGATGCCGCCAGCCTGAAGGATCAAGCGTCGCGCCGCCGCTCACTCACTGTAAGGAGTACACATGAGTACGCTTTTTATTGCCATACCCCTGACGTTATTTGTGCTGTTCGTTTTGCCGGTGTGGCTCTGGCTGCACTACAACAATCGCTCTGCCAGCGGCAGCCTGTCACAGAATGAACAGCAGCGCCTGCTGCAGCTGACCGATGATGCGAAACGCATGCGCGAACGGATTCAGACGCTGGAAGACATTCTTGATGCCGAGCATCCAAACTGGAGGGACAAATAATGGCCGGACTCGATTTGAGTAAAAAACTGTGGCGAATTCCCCAGCGCGGTATGGTGAAGGGCGTTTGCGCCGGGATCGCGCACTACCTTGATGTGCCGGTGAAGCTGGTGCGTTTGATAACCGTTCTGGCGATGATTTTTGGTCTCTTTTTCTTTGTGGTGGTGGCATACGTTATCCTGACGTTCGCCCTCGATCCGATACCGGAAAACGAGCTGAACGGCGAGAAAGTGCCGGCCAGCGGCGAGCTGCTCGCCGAGGCGGATCGCGAGCTGGCGGCCAGCGAACGGCGCCTGCGGGAAATGGAGCGCTACGTCACCTCCGACACCTTTACCCTGCGCAGCCGCTTTCGTCAGCTGTAGCTTAAACTGAGGTCACCTATGAACATCAAATGGCAGCAGGCAGGACAAAAAATGAAACCCGGGCTGAAAATCGCCGGCCGACTGGTGCTGCTGACCGCGTTGCGCTATGGCCCGGCGGGCGTTGCCGGCTGGGCAATCAAGTCGGTTGCGCGTCGGCCGGTGAAAATGCTGCTGGCGGTTGCTCTCGAGCCGCTGCTCAGCCGCCTGGCAAATCGCTTAACTCGCAACATGAAGTAGTGGGCGGGGATCGTAGTGCCGCACGTTATAACTTCTCGGCTTATCCCCACCTAATGGCTTATGATTAAAGCACTTTCTTCAAAGCACTAGCCTGAAATATTACGGATAGCATGGGATGGCAATGAAGCGACTTAAAACTGAATTCAATGCGCTGGTCAACCGTGGCGTTGACCGGCACCTGCGTCTGGCCGTTACCGGCCTTAGCCGCAGCGGCAAGACCGCATTTATCACCGCGCTGGTCAACCAGCTGCTGAATATCCACTCCGGCGCGCGCCTGCCGCTGCTCAGCGCGGTCAGGGAAGAGCGCCTGCTGGGCGTCAAGCGCGTCCCGCAGCGCGACTTCGGCATTCCGCGTTTTACCTATGATGAAGGGCTGGCTCAGCTCTACGGCTCGCCACCGATGTGGCCGACGCCGACCCGCGGCGTCAGCGAGATCCGCCTGGCGCTGCGCTACCGCTCCGGCGAATCGCTGCTGCGCCACTTCAAGGACACCTCCACGCTGTATCTGGAAATCGTCGATTATCCCGGCGAATGGCTGCTGGATTTACCCATGCTGGCGCAGGACTACCTCGGCTGGTCGCGGCAAATGACCGGGCTGCTGCAGGGCCAGCGCGCGGAGTGGTCGGCGCGCTGGCGCCAGCTGTGCGAAGGGTTGGATCCGCTGGCACCGGCCGATGAAAACCGGCTGGCGGAGATTGCCGCCGCCTGGACCGACTATCTGCACGCCTGTAAGCGCGAAGGGCTGCACTTTATTCAGCCGGGGCGCTTCGTGCTGCCCGGCGATATGGCCGGCGCGCCGGCGCTGCAGTTCTTCCCCTGGCCGGACGTGGACGCCGTCGGCGAAGCCCGGCTGGCTCAGGCGGACAAGCACACTAACGCCGGGATGCTGCGCGAGCGCTTCAGATATTACTGCGAGAAGGTGGTTAAGGGCTTCTACAAGGACCATTTTCTGCGCTTTGACCGCCAGATTGTGCTGGTGGACTGCCTGCAGCCGCTGAATAGCGGGCCGCAGGCCTTCAACGATATGCGCCTCGCGCTGACCCAGCTGATGCAAAGCTTTCACTACGGCCAGCGGACGCTGTTCCGCCGCCTGTTCTCCCCGGTGATTGATAAGCTGCTGTTTGCGGCGACCAAGGCCGATCACGTGACCGTCGATCAGCATGCCAACATGGTGTCGCTGCTGCAGCAGCTGATTCAGGACGCGTGGCAAAATGCGGCCTTCGAAGGGATTAGCATGGACTGCCTGGGGCTGGCGTCGATTCAGGCCACCCAGGGCGGGCTGATTGCGGTCAACGGTGAGAACATTCCCGCGCTGCGCGGCGATCGGCTGAGCGATGGCCAGCCGCTGACCATCTATCCCGGCGAAGTGCCGTCGCGCCTGCCGGGCCAGGCGTTTTGGCAGCAGCAGGGCTTTCAGTTTGAGAATTTCCGCCCGCGGGTAATGGATGTCGATAAGCCGCTGCCGCATATTCGCCTGGACGCGGCGCTTGAGTTTTTGATTGGAGATAAATTGCGATGAGCGAACCGTTAAAACCGCGCGTTGATTTCAACGGACCGCTGCAGGCGGAGCCTGGCGAGGCGCTAAAGTCTGCCCGCGCCTTTGCCGGCGCTGACGCAGAAAAGTTCGCCCCGGCGCGGGTTGACCTGCTGACAGAAGACGAAGAGGGCACGGCGGAAGCGGTGGTAGAGTCGGTTCTGCGGCCGAAGCGCAGCCTGTGGCGGCGAATGGTCAGCGCCGGGCTGGCGATATTTGGCGTCAGCGTGGTGGCGCAGGGCGTGCAGTGGACGATGACCGCATGGCAGACGCAGGACTGGATTGCGCTCGGCGGCTGCGCGGCCGGGGCGCTGATCGTTGGGGCGGGCGTCGGTTCCGTTGCCACTGAATGGCGGCGCCTGTGGCGGCTGCGCCAGCGCGCCCACGAGCGCGACGAGGCCCGCGATCTGATGCACAGCCATGCGGTAGGAAAAGGGCGGGCGTTTTGCGAAAAGCTTGCGCAGCAGGCGGGGCTCGATCAGGCGCACCCGGCTCTCCAGCGCTGGTATGCCGCGATCCACGAAACGCAAAGCGATCGTGAAGTCGTAAGCCTGTATGCCCAGCTGGTTCAGCCGGTGCTGGATGCCCAGGCACGGCGCGAAATCAGCCGCTCGGCGGCGGAATCGACGCTGATGATCGCCGTCAGCCCGCTGGCGCTGGTGGATATGGCGTTTATCGCCTGGCGTAATTTACGCCTGATTAACCGGATTGCCACGCTGTACGGCATCGAGCTGGGCTACTACAGCCGCCTGCGTCTGTTCCGTCTGGTGCTGCTGAATATCGCCTTCGCCGGCGCCAGCGAGCTGGTGCGGGAGGTCGGAATGGACTGGATGTCGCAGGATCTGGCGGCCAGGCTATCGGCCCGCGCGGCGCAGGGCATTGGCGCCGGGCTGCTCACCGCGCGGCTGGGAATCAAAGCGATGGAGCTGTGTCGCCCGCTGCCGTGGATCGCTGACGATAAGCCGCGACTGGGGGATTTCCGCCGCGAGCTGATCGGCCAGCTGAAAGAGACGCTGCAAAAAAGCAAAGCCCGCCCGGAATAACCTTCTTAGCCGATCTGGCCGTCGCTCCCCGGCGGCCAGCGGCGCATTCTCGCTTTTCTTCGCTCGCCTTTACGCCACAGCGGCCATTTTTCCGCCATACTGTCAATATTTGTTGACAGCTATCTTCACGCCAGCAAATAACTGTCCTATTATTCATCCGTCATTGGCCTTTTTAGGGTGAAAACTCCTATGCGTCTTGAAGTCTTTTGTGAGGACCGTCTTGGTCTGACCCGTGAATTGCTCGATTTGCTGGTGCTGCGAGGGATCGACCTCCGCGGTATCGACATCGACCCTATTGGCCGGATCTACCTCAATTTTGCCGAGCTGGAGTTCGCTAACTTTAGCAGCCTGATGGCGGAAATCCGCCGTATCGCCGGGGTTACCGACGTGCGTACCGTGCCGTGGATGCCCTCTGAGCGTGAGCATCTTGCGCTGTCGGCGCTGCTGGTGGCGATGCCGGAACCGGTGCTCTCGCTGGACACCAAAGGAAAAGTTGAACTGGCAAACCCGGCCAGCTGCCAGCTGTTTGCGCAAAGCCAGGAGCGGCTACGCAATCATCCGGTGGCCCAGCTGATTACCGATTTTAACATCCAGCGCTGGCTGGAAAGCAGCCCGCTGGAGTCGCACAGCGAGCATGTGGTGATTGGCGGACAGAACTTTGTGCTGGAGATTACGCCGGTCTATCTCGAAGGCGAGTACGGCGAACGCGTGCTTACCGGGGCGGTGGCAATGCTGCGTTCCACCGTGCGTATGGGGCGTCAACTGCAGACCATGACGACCCAGGATACCAGCGCGTTTAGCCAAATTCTCGCCGTCGGCCCGAAAATGCGCCACGTGGTTGAGCAGGCCCGCAAGCTGGCGATGCTCAGCGCGCCGCTGCTGATCGTCGGCGATACCGGTACCGGGAAAGATCTGCTGGCGCACGCCTGCCACCTCGCCAGCCCGCGGGCGAGCAAGCCCTATCTGGCGCTGAACTGCGGTTCTATCCCGGAAGACGCGGTGGAAAGCGAGCTGTTTGGCGATGCCATTCAGGGTAAAAAAGGCTTCTTTGAGCAGGCTAACGGCGGCTCGGTGCTGCTGGATGAGATCGGCGAAATGTCGCCGCGCATGCAAACGAAGCTGCTGCGTTTCCTCAACGACGGTACCTTCCGCCGGGTGGGGGAAGATCACGAGGTTCACGTTGACGTACGGGTGATTTGCGCCACCCAGAAAAACCTCGTGGAGATGGTGCAGAAGGGGCTGTTCCGCGAAGATCTTTACTACCGCCTCAACGTCCTGACCCTGCATTTACCGCCGCTGCGCGACTGCCCGCAGGATATCATTCCGCTGACCGAGCTGTTCGTCGCCCGTTTTGCCGACGAGCAGGGGATCCCGCGGCCAAAGCTTTCCGCCGATCTCAGTACGGTGCTGACCCGCTATAGCTGGCCTGGCAACGTTCGCCAGCTGAAGAACGCGGTTTATCGTGCGCTGACGCAGCTTGATGGCTACGAAATGCGGCCTCAGGATATCCTGCTGCCGGATAGCGACGTCGCTTCGCTGCCGGTAGGCGAAGAGGCGATGGAAGGTTCGCTGGACGATATTACTCGTCGCTTCGAGCGTTCCGTTCTGACCCAGCTTTACCGCAGCTTCCCGAGCACCCGTAAGCTGGCGAAGCGTCTGGGGGTTTCCCATACCGCGATTGCCAATAAGCTGCGCGAGTACGGCCTCAGCCAGAAGAAGGGTGAAGAATAGCGTCGCATCGTTGGCCGGCGGCATCGACCGTCGGCCAACGTGTTGCAAACTTATTTTCCAGGAATTGAGATGGTAATGTCGCCTGGCCCGCTGCTGTCGTGGCTGAAACTCCTGACCCTCTCCGCCGCGCTGTCGTTTGTGCTGTTCTGGCTGCATCTGCCCGCGGCGCTGCTGCTCGGCCCGATGATCGCCGGCATCACCTTCAGCCTACGCGGTGCGACTATCAGCGTACCTCGACCCTTTTTTATCGCCGCTCAGGCCATTATTGGCTGCATGATTGCCCAAACCCTCACTCCCTCAATTTTTAGCGTGCTGCTCGGCCACTGGCCGCTGGTGCTGTTTATTCTGTTCGCTACGCTGGCCTTCAGCGCGCTGGCCGGGTGGCTGCTGGTGCGCTACAGCTCGCTACCCGGGGCAACCGGCGCGTGGGGCAGCTCGCCGGGAGGCGCTTCGGCGATGGTGGTCATGGCGCAGGATTACGGCGCCGACGTGCGGCTGGTGGCCTTAATGCAGTATCTGCGGGTGCTGTTCGTCGCCGGCGCGGCGGCACTGGTGGTGCGCTTTGCTCCTGGCGGCGAGGCGCAGGAGATGAACCAGCAGATCGTCTGGTTTCCCGCCATCAGCGGGCAGCTGCCGTTGACGCTGCTGCTGACCGCCGTCGCGGGCTGGCTGGGCCTGCGCATGCGCTTTCCTTCCGGCGTGATGCTGCTGCCGATGCTGGCGGGGGCGCTGGTGCAGGGAGAGGGCTGGCTGATGCTGGAGCTGCCGGAATGGCTGCTGGCGCTGGCTTATGCCGCCGTTGGCTGGAGCGTTGGTTTAAAATTTAATCGGGCGATTTTTCTGCTGGCGCTGAAGACCCTGCCGCAGATTCTCGCCTCCATCATCGGCCTGATTTTGCTCTGCGCGCTGATGGCGTTTGGCCTGACGCAGGTGCTGCCGCTCGATTTTATGACCGCCTATCTGGCGACCAGCCCCGGCGGCCTGGATACGGTGGCGATTATTGCGGCGGGAACGCGCGCCGACATGTCGTTTATCATGGCGATGCAGACCCTGCGCCTGTTCACCATCTTATTGACCGGCCCGGCGATTGCGCGGTTTATCTCCCGCTATGCGCCGCGAAAAGAAAAAAGCCCCCGATAAACGAGGGCTTAAAACATGCGGGCCGGGCGTAAGCGCGGTCCGGGGCAAAGCCTGATTACGCTTTCAGCGCAGCCAGGGCCGCATCGTAGTCCGGCTCTTCGGTGATTTCATTCACCAGCTGGCTGTAAACAACCTGGTCATTCTCATCAACAACGACCACTGCGCGAGCGGCCAGGCCGGCCAGCGGGCCAGCAGCAATGGCAACGCCGTAATCAGCCAGGAACTGCGGTGCGCGCAGGGTGGACAGGGTGACGACGTCGTTCAGGCCTTCAGCGCCGCAGAAGCGGGACTGAGCGAACGGCAGATCGGCGGAGATGCACAGCACAACGGTGTTGTTCAGCTCGGATGCCAGTTGGTTAAATTTACGAACCGATGCCGCGCACACGCCGGTATCGATGCTTGGGAAAATATTCAGTACTTTACGTTTGCCGGCGAATTGGCTCAGCGCGACGTCGGAGAGATCTTTGGCGACCAGCGTAAACGGCTGCGCGCTAGCGCCTGCCTGCGGAATGGTGCCCTGAACGGCAACGGGGTTGCCCTGGAAATGCACGGTTTGTGACATGTTTATCTTCCTGTTTACATATAGTTAACGTCATGGGTAGTGTATGACATCCGTTATCAGCACGGCAAATCCTATTTAACGTTTCCCCTGGAGGAACCTGGGAATGCGAAACCTGCGAGTGTACGAAGAAGCCTGGCCGCTACATACCCCGTTTGTGATTGCCCGCGGCAGCCGCAGCGAGGCGAAGGTAGTGGTGGTAGAGGTGGAGGAGAATGGCGTTAAGGGCGTCGGGGAGTGCACGCCGTACCCTCGCTATGGGGAGAGCATTGCCTCGGTTATGGCGCAAATTCTGACGATTGGCGAGCAGCTGGAAAGCGGCGCGACCCGCGAACAGCTTCAGCATCTGCTGCCGGCGGGCGCAGCGCGCAACGCCGTCGACTGCGCATTGTGGGATCTGCAGGCGCGTAGCGTGGGCAAAAGCATTCCGCAGCTGCTGGGGGTTGCGTTGCCGAACCGGGTGGTGACGGCGCAGACGGTGGTGATCGGCACCCCGGAGCAGATGGCGGCCAGCGCCGCGGCGCTGTGGGAAAAGGGCGCGCGCCTGCTGAAGGTCAAGCTTGACGATCGCCTTATCAGCGAACGACTGATCGCCATTCGCAGCGCGGTGCCGGAAGCCACGCTGATTGTTGACGCCAATGAATCCTGGCACAGCGATGGCCTGGCGGCGCGCTGCCAGCTGCTGGCCGATATCGGCGTGGCGATGCTTGAGCAGCCGCTGCCGGCGGACGCCGATGAGGCGCTGGAGAATTTTATTCATCCGCTGCCCGTCTGCGCCGACGAGAGCTGCCACACTCGCGACAGCCTGCCGCGGCTGCGCGGGCGCTATGAGATGGTGAACATCAAGCTCGATAAAACCGGTGGCCTGACCGAAGCGCTGTTCCTCGCGCAGGAGGCGGAGCAGCAGGGCTTTGAGCGCATGCTCGGCTGTATGCTCTGCACCTCGCGGGCGATTTCAGCGGCGCTGCCGCTGGCCCCGCTGGCGCGTTTCGCCGATCTCGATGGCCCGACCTGGCTGGCGGTTGACGTGGAGCCGGCGCTGCATTTCAGCACCGGCGTTCTTCATCTTTGAGAGTGCCAGTGTAGCAGGTCGATCATCGCCGGCAGGTACGTTTCCGTGGCCTCGTCGGCGGATATCGGCGGGAATTCTGCGGTAATGCACGGCAGGCCGATATCGGCGCACCAGCTGCCGAAAGAGCCGGGCGTTTCGTACCCGACGCTGCCGACCAGCGGCAGGGCGAACGCGTCGGCCAGCCACCGGCCGAGCTCGCTGTGGCCAGGATCCTCAATGCAGGCCAGCGGATCGTGAAACGAGACCACCCACGCCGGGTGGATCTGGTGGATCAGCTGGCACAGGGCCTGGGTTTCCGGCTCCGAGCCGGGCTTTTCCCCGGTCAGCAGCACGACGTCGCGCTGCTCGGCCGCGCTGTTCCAGCGATAGACCGTTTCCCCTTCTTTCCAGTTTGCCGCGGGAAAATTACGATTGAGATCGATACCGCGCGCGTTGGCGCGCAGCCCGAGCTGGCAGCCGTCGGGGTTGACCGCCAGCACGACGTGATGGCGACGCAGTTCGGGCTTCAGGGTCCGAAGCGCGCAGGAGAGGGTGACCACCGACGAGTTTTCATCGCCGTGAGTGCCGGCAAGGATCAGGCCGCTGCGGCTATCGGCCAGCGGCGCGGGGAACCACAGCAGCGGTGCGCCAAGATGTGACTGGCCGTAGCGTTGGGTGCCGGGCGGAAAGGCGCCGCGCTGGGTACGAGGACGAGAAACGGGCATAGGGCATCCTGTTAGCAGGTTATTTTCAGCAGTGTTGTGTAAAACCGTCCCGGAATCAAATAGTTTCCCTGGACGATGAAATCAGAATACGCGTCAATTTTCTATCACAAGCCGTTTGCAATTTCAGGTGATGAAACAAATAATCACCCATCTGCCAGCTCTGTTTTTTTATTTTAAAGGGGATCTTATGAAGTATCCTGTCACATTGACATGCGGCGCGCTGTGGTTAGCCAGTGTTTCATCTCTGGCCTGGGCGGCGGATGTCCCTCCGGGTACCGTTTTAGCCGAGAAACAGGTACTGGTACGGCATATTAAAGATGAGCCGGCCTCATTAGATCCCGCTAAAGCCGTGGGCTTGCCGGAAATTCAGGTGATCCGCGATCTTTTCGAAGGTTTAGTCAATCAGGACGCTAAGGGCAACCTTATTCCCGGCGTGGCGACCCGCTGGCAGAGCAACGATAACCGGGTCTGGACCTTTACCCTGCGCGATGATGCCCGCTGGTCGGACGGTACGCCGGTTACGGCGCAGGACTTCGTCTACAGCTGGCAGCGCCTGGTCGATCCGAAAACGACGTCCCCCTTTGCCTGGTTCGCCGCGCTGGCGGGCATAACGAATGCGCAAAATATTATCGACGGTAAGGCCGCGGTCGATACGCTGGGGGTTACCGCCGTAGATGCGCGCACGCTGCGGGTGCAGCTGGATAAGCCGCTGCCGTGGTTCAGCAATCTGACGGCCAGCTTTGCGTTTTATCCGGTACAGAAAGCGAACGTCGAGAGCGGCGCTAACTGGACGCGTCCGGGCAACCTTATCGGCAACGGGGCCTACGTGTTAAAAGACCGGGTGGTTAACGAAAAGCTGGTTGTCGTGCCTAACGGCCACTATTGGGATAATGGCAAAACGGTTATCCAGCAGGTGACCTTTGTGCCGATTAACCAGGAGTCGTCGGCGACCAAGCGCTACCTGGCCGGGGATATCGATATCACCGAGTCCTTCCCGAAAAACCTGTACCAAAAATTGCTGAAAGATATTCCAGGGCAGGTGTACACCCCGCCGCAGCTGGGGACCTACTACTACGCCTTTAACACGCAGAAGGGGCCGACCGCCGACGAGCGCGTGCGCCTGGCGTTGAGCATGACCATCGACCGCCGCCTGATGGCGGAAAAAGTGTTGGGAACCGGCGAAAAGCCAGCCTGGCACTTCACCCCGGACGTGACGGCGGGGTTTACGCCGCAGCCTTCGCAGGCGGAGAGCATGAGCCAGGCCGAGCTGAACGAGCAGGCCAAGGCGCTGCTGCAGGCGGCGGGCTATGGCCCTGGCCGTCCGCTGCAGCTGACGCTGCTGTATAACACCTCGGAAAACCACCAGAAGATTGCCATCGCGGTGGCGTCAATGTGGAAGAAAAATCTCGGCGTCGACGTCAAGCTACAGAATCAGGAGTGGAAAACGTATATCGATAGCCGAAACACCGGTAATTTCGACGTGATTCGCGCTTCGTGGGTGGGGGATTACAACGAGCCTTCGACCTTCCTGTCGCTGCTGACCTCGACCCATAGCGGTAATATTTCCCGCTTTAACGATCCGACCTATGACAAGATCTTAGCCCAGGCGGCGCAGGAGACGTCGGATAATGTGCGCAACGATGATTACAACGCGGCGGAAAAGATAATCATGGCCAAAGCGCCCATTGCGCCAATTTATCAGTACACCAACGGACGTTTGATTAAGCCGTGGCTGAAGGGCTATCCGATTACCAACCCGGAAGATGTCGCCTATAGCCGGACAATGTATATCGTCAAGCACCCGTAGTTCGTTATCTCATCGTGATTCGGTAATGGCGCGGTTCTCCACGCCATTACCGCCTGCCAGCGGCCTTCGCCCGCTTTGACGTGTCGGTTCAACCTATTGCTGCTGCAGCACTTCGGCAAATTTCGCCAGCCACTGCGGGTGCGCGGGCCAGGCGGGAGCGGTGACCAGGTTACCGTCAACGTGCGCCTGATCGATGCCGATGTCGGCATAGTCTCCGCCGCTGAGCCGGACTTCCGGAGCACAGGCCGGATAGGCGCTGCAGGTACGTCCTTTTAGCACGCCGGCCGCGGCCAGCAGCTGTGGGCCGTGGCAAACGGCGGCAATTGGCTTACCCGCGCGGTCAAACGCCTGCACCAGCTTGAGCACCTCCTCATTCAGGCGCAGATATTCAGGCGCCCGTCCGCCGGGGATCAGCAGCGCGTCGTAATCTTGTTCTTTCACTGCGGAAAAGTCGGCATTAAGAACAAAGCGGTGGCCGGGTTTTTCGCTATAGGTCTGGGCACCGTCAAAATCGTGGATCGCCGTCATGATGTAGTCACCTTTGGTTTTATCGGGGCACACCGCGTCAACCTGATGACCAATCATCTGCAATGCCTGAAACGGCACCATCGTTTCGTAATCTTCGGCAAGGTGTGGGCTTTGCACATAGTTGATATTGTGCGGTCAAGGATGAACACGGTTATCTATTTATGCATATGATTTATAACCATTATTTTAGTTTTGTTGTCAAATGTCGCACATGGTTGTACATGATTTGATATTGTTGTTTATGTTCGTACATGCGATATTGAGTACATAATTAGTACATAAAATACGAATCAGATGAGTACAAAAAACTAATATGGCGATCAGTGACACAAAACTCCGCTCTATCTATGGTAAACCATATTCCGGGCCGGCTGAAATTACGGATTCTGACGGACTTGGAATTCGCATAACCCCCAAAGGCGTGATCAGCTTTCAGTTTAGGTTCCGATGGGAAGGGAAGCAGAACCGAATGGGGCTCGGGCGCTACCCAGCGCTGACGCTGCGCGATGCCCGTAATATCGTTGCAGACCTCAGGGAATCGGCAGATAAAGGAATTGATCCCCGCACGCTGGCTGGTGGCAACAAATCCAAAAGTAAGCCAACGGTAAAGGATTGTCTGGATTACTGGAAGGAAAATTACGTCGACGTAACGCTAAGAGCTAAGACGATAGCTCTTTATAAATCAACGGTTATAAAGCATATGCGCGACGCTTTTTCCGGCATTCCGGTTGAGGATATTCCTGTCCGCTTGTGGGTTGAGAGATTTACCGAAGAGGAGAAAATCAATCCTCGCCGCGCCCGGCATTTATTGATACAGCTCAGGTCCGCCATTGGTTGGTGTACGCGCCGACAGTTCATTAGTACAACCGAGCTCATGCTTTTGCGGCCGAAAGACATCGGTGTTAAACCGGTGATTGGGGAGACTACGCTCAGCTATAACCAGCTTGCCAAAATCTGGATGGCTATAGAAAGAAGTCGTGGGTCAACTTCTAACCGGTTGCTTCATCAACTGCTGATGCTGTACGGCGCCAGGAATAGCGAGCTTCGGCTGGCTATAAGGGGGGATTTTGACCGAGAAGAGGGGTTATGGATTGTGCCGGCAGAGAAAAGCAAAACCAACAAAATTATCAGGCGCCCCATTTTCTCCGCGGCAGATGATTTGCTGAAAAAAGCTGAAATGACGTATGGCAATATACTTTTCCCTGGCGAGGACCTGAAGAGCCCTATAACCATTTCTGGTGCAAATAAGTTTCTTAGAAGAATCAAGGACTCGTTGGGGTTTGGTGAGTTTACTTCACATGATTTCCGACGCACCTTGGCAACCCGGCTCTCTGAAGAGGGGGTAGCCCCGCACGTCATCGAAAAAATGCTGGGGCATGAGCTTGGCGGCGTGCTTTCTGTTTATAACAAGCATGACTGGATTGCCGAACAGAAAGACGCCTATGATCTGTATGCTGAAAAGATATTCTGGCATATCAGGAAGATTTCTGGTTGACGCCCCCGTTTAAGATCCACTCCACAATAGCAGAGCGCAGATACTGTTTAGGGTAGGTCCGGACCGGTTTGGGGAAATTATAGCGCTCGGTGTATTTCCGGATGGTCACGCGTGAAGATACTCGGATCATCCGCATCGCCTCTTCCTCGTCAATCATTTCAATGTCTACCATGTTACTCACCTCACACCACTTTCAGGCCACGACAGTGGCACCAGACCTCATACATCCGCTTAACCACTTCCCGGCAGTAATAGCCGTGACCGTCTCGCGTCAGATCGTACCGGCCGCCGTAACGCAGCCGGACCCATATTTCAAATTCTCTGTTCATCGTTTCATCTCGCGCAGCGCGGTTTTATAGGCCCGCAGCGCATCCCTGGTTTTGCCTGAAATATGCGTCTTCATGAAGAAGCTGCCGCGCCGTTCGCTGATGACGCCCGGGGTGCAGAGCAGGGTGGCATCAACAACCCGGTTATGTTTGCGAAACTCGAAAATGGTGCTGGTAATAGTCACCGCGGCCACAGCGCCATAATCTTTAAAGTCGATTTTCATCTTTCTGATCCTCCTCAACTGCTGCGATATATCCTTTCCATCCGCCATAGCTGTTAACCATTTCACCCAGGCGAGAGAGGCAGGCGTTCATCCAGCGGATCCCCCGAGGCGTAAGCGCCGGCACTGTTCCCCAGTCGATAAATCCCGAATTGCTGCGGTGCAAATATTTGATGAGGTCCAGAATGTCGATGTAATGCGCATGGCGCCGCTCTATGTCCCACCCTTTATCTTTGAGGTAGGAGTCAATGAAGCCCTGCAGCGCTGGCTGGTTAAGCGA
The DNA here is from genome assembly GCF_902705905.1 of Klebsiella sp. 18074. Lineage (NCBI taxonomy): Bacteria > Pseudomonadati > Pseudomonadota > Gammaproteobacteria > Enterobacterales > Enterobacteriaceae > Klebsiella > Klebsiella sp. 18074. The sequence goes on from NZ_CACSIS010000014.1 coordinate 94,423, forward strand.
AATATCGCCGTACTGGTGGCGATACACCGGGCGACGGTGCAGGCTGACCAGATAGAACAGGTACGCATCGCACACCCATGTTAAGGCCCGCTGGTGGGCCACCTCGATAGAACTGGCCGGCAGCCAGATAACGTTATTCACCGTGGCCACCCTCCCACCCAATAGCCTGAAACAGGCCCATCTTCGGGTGATGCCAGCGGGTGCCGCGGGGCTCTGCCTCAGACATCATCTGGCGGAATGCTTTCATGAACGGATCAAACTCCACGATAGCCCGGCGGGAAAGCAGGCCGTCGGGTGTCATGAATTCGTGCGTATCGGTCGGGATGCGGTACGCGTTAACCAGGTTTCGGCATTTCGCATCAGTCATACCGCTTTTAGCGACTACCTGGCGATAACCAACGTAACCGGCCCGCATGGTACCGCGCTTAATGTTCTCGACCGCTTCCGCTACCGTTTCTACCTGCTCTTCGACCTGGTAGAGACGGCGCTCCTGCTCAACATTCAGCAGGGCCATTTCGGCGATCAGCCCTGCCTGTGATTTTGGGCGCTGAATGCGGAAGTAACAGTTAACCAGCTCGCGCTGTACTTTCCATGCAAGATCATCGTTGAATGGCTTTGTCAGCATCAGGTAGCCTGATTCAAAAAGTACAATCCCTGATGGGGCAAATTTGGAGAAAGTACCTTCAGGGAGGTCCGTACGTATTACGTCCGAACCTAGTTCTTCGTAATCTACGCCCGCGATAAAGTGCTCACGGTTGCGGTTAAATGTCGCCCGCGCAGTGCCTTCTGGGCGCTGGTGAACCTCATCGATCATCGCCAGCGTTACCACGCGCTGCCCCCGATAATCGACGGCCGGGAGTTGTTTATTATTGATAGTTACTGTGTTCATGATTATTCCTCCTTCAGTGCGATGCCGAGTTTTTTCGCAAGGCGGCGTTGATTGCGAGTCAGCTGCATGCGGACCATGCCTTCAGGGGCTGGTGTTACAGCATCGTGGAGGCTATGCCGAAGACTCGCATAATCACTGGCATTGCTGTTGTCTGGCCGGATGTGGCTGTGGAAAAACTGCGCCATCGTCATTCCTGCGTATCCTTGCGATGTGCTGTTTCTGCGTGCTTTCTTTGCCATTCCTATTTCCCCTCAGTGCATAACCGGCATGTCTGGCATGCCTTCGGTGTGGATTTGCTCGATAAAGCCGTCGTGCAGCATGTTGAAGCCCTCCCGGCCCATAGCTGACAGCCGGAACCCGTATTCGTCGTCACAAACGACCATGTCCTGATACATACGCAGCGCCAGCGGCAACCCTTCTTCTCTCCCGTATTTCTCAATGGCGCCGGCCTCAACGTGGTTAGCGAGCGCAAAGCGTTCCGGTCCTGGGTAGACGCTGATTGCGCCGTGTTCGCCGGAATAGATAACGCTATATCAACGCCACCTTCGTCGTTCGGAACATCGACAGTTCCGTTCTTCTCCAGCTCCTCGGTAATGAATACCGCGGCGAGCAACCAGCGCCAGACGATGATTTGCTGCTCGATAGTGAGCGTGAGCCAGCTGTTTTCTACCGCTTCCATGATGCAGGCCAGAATATTCATGCCGTCGGCAAGGCGTTTGTCATAGCGGCCGTTATCCAGATCTCGAATAGCGGCGGAGTAACCAATAATCCGGCTTTCAGACAACCGGATGCCGGTTGACGTCGGTTCCGGGTTAAATGCTGTGTGATCCATTGCGTACCTCTGCTGGTTTGCTGGCCCTGAGTTCTTCACGCTCTTTCACGTAGCGGTCGTGCATGGCATCCCACTTGTCGCACCATTTCTGCATTTCACGTTTGCGGGCAAGGATGCGACGCAGCCGGCGAACGGTACGCTTGTGGGCTTCGGTATACTCGAAACTCACCGCGCCTCGTTCCCAGTGGTTCGAATCTGGGTTAGTGGCGCTGATCACCTGAACATCCGGATAGCGCTGGCGGAATCCTGAACGTGCAAATGCATGCGATGTCAGAAAGTGCGCCAGCCAGATAATGGCGGTACCGCGGCTAAAGCAGCGCTTCATGCGGCCGTGGCGGATAGCGGCGAACAGGTCGCCGACTGGCGTGTGGTGCTTCTGTAATGCCAGGTCAATAGCGCTGGCGGTGCGGTTGTCGATCATCGTTTGATTTCTCCCGAGTAACGTTCATGGCTCATTACTTCCCAGTTCCGGCCGTCGTCTTTCGATAGCAGCCGCCAGCGTGGGTTGACCTTCAAGCTGAGATATCCCGTGCGGTGCGTACGCCGTGCATAAATGCGCTTCCGGCGGTACCGCAGCAGGACCTGCATCGCCTGCAGGTGTACGCGTTCAGGAATTCGTATTGCTGTTAGTGACACAGGCTTCCTCCTGATTAGGGGCGATTACCTGATACCCGGCTTTCTTTGCCATCCAGAAAAAGGTGTCCATCGTCGCGATAAGTTCGTTGTCGCGGACTTGGCGGGTATCAATTACCTGCCCGTTTTCAATCGTCATAACGACCTGCACTTTTTCGTGTGAAATAGGGGGGGTAATTTAGTCATCAGTTAATTCCTCCGCTGACATATTTCTCTTTTGCATGAGCGATTAATTCCGAGAAAATATCGTCAACAATCGCTTTACCGGTTTCGGTCAAATATTCGGTATGCCCGTTAATATCCAGACTGTTCATATACGCTTTACGTAGAAAGCTTTCTGCTTCTGAGCCAAATTCTGCGCGAACCTGCTTTTCGAATCGTTGCAGAAGCTTTTGCATTGACTCTTCGTTAATTTCGATAACCTGAATATTGTTATCCGGCATATTCACAGAGAGACAATAGCCGCCTGTTTTACGTTTCAGTCTGTGCAGGGTCGCATTGGCAATACGACGGCGATAAATATCAATTGCGCTTTGTCTTTCCACCGTTTCTTTCCTCCAGGACATTCATTTGTCCGTCAATATCTGCGGACATATCGTAAGCAATTTGCAAAAGACTCCAGCGCTGCCCGTCCTCCATTTCGTAATAGTTCTCCGCGATGGTCTGAATCAGATGCATTAATCTTTCTGTGGCAATACTTGCTTCCTGTAATGTCACGGTGCTTATTCTGTTTGAATGGGCGTTCATGCTGACCTCCCGTAGGCTTTGCGGAGAAAAAGCAGTGCAATTAATTCGTGACCTTCAGCCCTATAGAGCAGGGCTGTTCTGTACGCGGCATGGTCAACAATGAAACTCACAATAACCCCCTTGCTAAATTTAGAGTGAAGGATTCCCCACCGGTTAAGGTGTTAATTAAAACTGTTTTGGTTAATTCAATTTTGCTTCGATGTTTTTCAATTCACTGCAAACTTTTATCGCATAATCGAAGATTACTGATGCCATATACATGGCTGGTTTGCCATTATCTTCATCTGTGAAGTAAGCCTCATTATAAATATGCGCAAGCTCTTCGAGTTTTCTTGCCGTAATGGTCGCGTGAAAAACATCATCAACAATATCAGCGCCGCTCTCGTCCCGTTTGGGGGGGGGGCTGATACATCGCTGAGCGTGTTGATATATTCATTCGCAGTGTCGAGCGTCTTTTTCATTGAACGAATCAGGCAAGCTATAGCGCAATCTGTTTCGTGGTCTTCGCTGCTATTTTTGTAGATGGTTTCAAGAAGCACAGTATTCTCGATAATATCAGCAGAAATAGTTTCAAGCATCTGAACGGGAGTATTCATTTGTTTGCCTCAAAATTATGTACGCGTTCGAGTTCTTCATATGCTCGCGAAGCCAGGTAACGAATGCCGCTGGATGCTTCTTTAATGGTATCCGCATCAAGCTGATCAACACTTAATTCAAGAGCTATAAGCAGGGAACATACATTGTTTGTGAATTCCATCGCTCCGATGAGATTTGGGTGGTTGGTGGTGTTGGTTTTCATTCTTCCACCTCTTTATTTGCGCTGTTAATAGTTTTCTGCATTGAGTTAACCATGTCCCAAGCAATGCCAAGGCACCCCTCAATATCATCAGGTTCACAGTTGTTATCTTTTACAGCCTGACACAGCATCGACAAAAAATGACCAAGCTTAGTCAAACTATCGGAGCAGAAATTAACTTTTTCGGTTTCTGTTATCATCTTCATATTCACCATGAGAGTGATTACTCGGTGAATTAAAGGTAACTAAAGTATCATTTTGGTGCAAGTGGTTTTGATACTTTATTTTCGCTACTTATCCAAAAAAAAGCCGGCATAGCCGGCATCTGATTGATATATAATTAAAATATGTCCCACCTGGCATCAACAACCACACCGATTATTTCGCACTCATCATCTAGGGGGATCATAGGATATTGAGGATTGAGGGGTTTCAGATACCCAGCCCCCATGTCAGTTACATACTTTTTAAAAGTAACATCCCTGCTACTTCTCTTTTGCGCGATAACATAGCAGTTTGAGTAAGGTTCTTTTTCTGGATCAATAAGTATGGACATACCTTCAGGAAAGGTTACCCCTGCATGCGAAGTCATAGAATCGCCTTTTACCTCAAGCCAAAAACCTCTTTCGCCAGCGTACTTTACAGAATCAATCCAGTTTTCAATATCATACATATTATAGTTATCGCCACATTGCGCAAATTGACCAGCTTGAACCCAGTTTAACTTCGGGTAGCTGTATCTGCGCTGTGGTTGCACGGTCTCGGTTACGTTATTAACCCAAGCTGTATCACTGATAGGTTTCTTTTGTGGTTGGGTTTGTGGCAGTTTTTCCTGCGTTCCCTTACCAGTCTGCAGCCACTCAGGTTCGCATCCAAGTGCGGATGAGATCTTAAAAAGAGTATTGCTGTTAAAGTTTTTTGTTAGTCCAAGCTCCGCTTTACTGATAGCTACCCGCGTGACACCTGCTTTTTTGGCAAGAGCCTCTTGCGTGAATCCTAACAATTCGCGTCGGCTTATCAACCGGTCTGCTAACGAACTCATGAGTCATCCCCCTAAAAGAAACTAAAGTAACATTTCGTTTTGATACTTTGGATTCTATTTGCTACTATCGATTGATACAATAGTTTCGACACCGAGAGATGAAAATGACTCTGTTTGAAATCCTTAAGCAGCAATTTAAGACAAATACCGCTATCGGGAAAAGATTCCCACGCAAAGGCAAACCGAGAAGTAGTCAGGCCGTAGGGAAGTGGGAGATGCGTGGAGTTCCAGAGGATGTTGCGATCTTATGTCATTTGGATTCAAAAATCCCATACACCCACCCAGGAATTAGCAACGGTTCCAATGAGGTGTGACATGTCACCCGAAGACTTCATTCGCAAGCACATTACGGCGGCGCTGACCGTAGAAGGCTTCGCGCCGTCGGTGGTTCAGGGGGGGGGGTAGCCAAAGGTCTGGAACATTACCGCTGCATGTCGCAGTCAACCAAAAAGGGGAGTTGTTTTGCGGATTGCCTTTTTCGAGCCCGTCAGTGGGCTCTCGAGCAGACAACTACCGCAGAACGGAAAGCAGCAAAGAAAAAGCCGGGAAGAGGTGGTGGCACTCAACCCGGCCTGTTCTGACTTTGCTATGCGACTTAAATCTACCTGGCGGGCAGATTCATGAAAAACATAACAGGCACCCAGGACCGCCTCAAGGTTTTTTTCAGTGAAGGCGAGGTTGTATGCACACTGACGATACGCAGATAGAGGTTCTCGACCGTGAATATCTCGATCCACGGGGTGTTGTCGTGCATGTCACCGGGTGGAGCCGGGAAAAGCAGCAGGTTTATTTCACTAGGCAGGGTTACCCGTATGAGTGCATGCAACCCGTCTGGAAGTTTCAACAGTATTTCACGAGGGTTTCAATATGAGTATGGATCTCATGGTTCAGGCCATGAAAATTAAGGTCGGAAACCCCTTACGCAAACTTGTCCTTCTCAAGCTGGCCGACAACGCCAGTGATTTGGGAGAGTGCTGGCCGAGCTATCAACACATTGCTGACCAGTGCGAAATCAGTAAGCGATCAGTGATGAATCACATCGAGGTGCTTTGCGAGGGAGGGCTGATTAAAAAAGAGCTCCGCACTGGGCCGAAGGGTAATTCCAGCAACGTCTATCAGCTCACTTTACGTGGTGCAGGAGATTCACCAGGGGGTAGTGTAAATCGTTCACTACCTGGTGCAGCAGATTCACCAGGTAGTGCAGGAGATTCACCAGGGGGTAGTGCAGGAGCTGCACCCAGAATCAGTCACTCTTTTGAATCAGTCAATGAATCAGTCAATGAACCTATAAAACATACTGGCGCATCGGCTGATGCCTCTGCACCGGCTCGCTCTGCAAAACAGGATTATTCTCCTGAATTCGAAACAGCCTGGCAGGCCTACCCAAAACGCGCTGGTGGTAATTCCAAGGCGGCAGCCTGGAAAGCGTGGAAAGCCCGCCTGAAAGACGAGGTTAACCCTGAAGTCATGCTGGCAGGTGTTAAGCGCTATGCAGCCTATGCCCGCGCAACCGGCAGCGTCGGAACCCAGTTCGTTAAGCAAGCTGCCACGTTCTTCGGTCCCGATCGCCACTTCGAAGAATCCTGGCAATCGCCACCCGCTCCCGGCGGTGGGCGCCCTGGCGTGCTGCCGGTATCTGGCTTCAGTGAGCAGAACTATGGCGAATCAAGTTGGGACTGGTAATTCAGGGGAAATGACATGTTAAATTTAAACCAACAAAAAGCGCGCCACGACATGAAAGCCGATCGGGAGCGCCTTGCAGAAGAATTAAATTTTGCGCTGGAGCACAAACTCCCGTGGGGATACAGCGGCTGGAACTCAGGAAACGCCGAGATTACCTCCTGTGAAAAGCATGGAGATTTTGAGCGATTCACGCTGGTGGGAAAGGCTTTTCGCGGCGGTGAGAATTTCAAACATTCGCAATGTCCTGCATGCCTCCGTGCTCAACTGGCAGAGATTGACGCGGAGCTGCGTGCGTTACGCGTCGCTGACCTGATGGACAACGCAGGCATCGCCCGCCGTTTTGAAGAATGCGAATTCGAAAACTATCGCCCGGTGAATCAGGGGGCTAGCAAAAATCTGGCCGGCTGCCGCCATTATGCCGAAAACTGGCCGCAGGTATTTGCGACCGGAAAGGGGCTTGTGATGACCGGCAACTGCGGTACAGGGAAAAACCACCTGGCCATCTCGACAGCGAAAGCCATCATCCGTAACCATCTCGCCAGGGTTGAAATTACTGATGTGATGCGCGTTATGCGGGCCGTGAAAAGCACGTGGCGCCATAATTCCGAAACCACAGAAGACGGCGTGCTGGAACACTATGCATCGCTGGACCTGCTGATTATCGACGAGGTGGGGGTGCAGTTTGGTAGCGCTTCTGAACTGGCCATCCTGCAGGAGATCGTTAACGCCCGTTATGAAAGCGTGTTACCCACCATCCTGATCAGCAATCTGACCTTCGAGCAGCTTAAGGACTCCATCGGTGAGCGCATCGTAGACCGGGTAACCAACGGTGGTCGCAATCGGCTGGCGTTCAACTGGGAAAGCTTCCGTGGAAACGACGGGGTGCCTGAATGACACCTGTCTGGAAAAATGAAGATCTGGAAGGAGCGGTTATCGGCGCCTTATTTTTGCGCGGTGCTGATCCTGAGGTACTGGATATCCTTTCCCGGCTGCCGGCGAGTACGTTCTCGGTGCGTCAGTATCGTGAAATCTATACCGGCATCTGTCGGCAAGCCCGCGGTGGAGGAGTTATTGATCCGCTGCTGCTCTGTGAGTCTCTGCCAGCGCTTCAGACCACCATTCTGGAGGCCACCCGCGTTAGTTGGGCGAAATCGGCTTTGGTCTCTTACATCGACGTTCTGCGTCGCAATGCCGGTGTCCGTGATGCAGAGGCCGCACTGGAAAAGGTGCTAAACCAGATTAAGAGTGCCAGCAATGGTGATGCTGCGCTGGCTGCCCTGGAGTCCGTAAAACAGGTGGTTTCAGCCATCGATATTTCTGCAGATACTGTGCAGCCTGTCCATATTTCCGATCTGCTCACCGCCGTGGCTGACGAGGTAGAGTCCCGCAGCCAGGGGAGGGAGGAAACCCGCAGCCTGCTTACTGGCATTGAGGAGCTTGACGAGAAGACGGGTGGCATTGAATCCACGGATCTGGTGTTTATCGCGGCGCGTCCCTCGATGGGCAAAACAGAGCTGGCGCTGGATATTATCGAGAAGGTCTCTGCACAGGGGCATGGTGTTCTGTTTTTCAGCATGGAGATGTCCGACACGCAGATCGCCAAACGCATGGTTTCTGCCGCTGGCGGTATGCCTGTATCCAGACTGAAGGCAGTCGAAAAGTTTGAGGATGAAGACTGGGCGCGATTCTTTAACGGCATGGAGCAACTGGTTAACCGCAGCGTTTGGATCACCGACGCAACTAACCTCAATATCGACCAGATTGAACAAACCGCAACCCGCTATAAGCTGGAGCATCCAGAAATTGCCCTGGTGGTCATCGACTATCTGGCGCTGATCAAAATTCAGAGCACGGCCCGCTACGACCTGGCTGTGGGGGAGCTGTCGAAGGGGTTGAAACGTCTCGCCAAAACCAACAAAACGCCAGTTATCGCCCTGAGTCAGTTATCCCGCGGGGTAGAATCTCGCCCCAACAAGCGCCCGATGAACTCTGACCTGAAGAACTCCGGGGAGATTGAGGCGGATGCTGACCTAATCCTGATGCTGTATCGCGATGAAGTTTACGACCCGGAATCAGCCGCAAAGGGCGTAGCTGAAATCAACGTGACAAAACAACGCAACGGCGAACTGGGAACCATCTACCGCCGGTTCTATAACGGGCATTTCCTGCCGATCGACCAGGAGGAAGCCCGCCAGCGTTCAGCGCCAAAACCAAAATCACAACCGCGTCGATATACCAGAGGGAGCCAGGCAAAAGATGCAGATTTTTAACATTACTCCAATGGGAAAACCCCGACAAACCCGCGCTGACAAATGGAAACAACGAGAAGTAGTGCTTCATTACCGGGCGTTCTGTGATGAGGTCAGGCTGAAGAAGGTCGTTATGCCAGAGGCGGGAAGTCACATTACCTTCATCCTGCCGATGCCGGCGAGCTGGAGCCAGAAAAAACGCGTAGCAATGAATGGTCAGGCTCATCAGCAAAAGCCAGATGCCGACAACATGATTAAAGCGTTGATGGATGCACTGTTTGCTGACGACGCGCATATCTGGGACTTTCGGGTAACAAAGCTCTGGGGTGAGACCGGACAAATTTTAATTTCTGATATCGGAGAAGTGGCCGCATGAAACTGGAAGCCTCCTTAAAACACTTCAGCCCACAAGGCATGCATATCAGCGACAGCGTGAACATAACAGGAGCAGAGAACAATGCGTGACATGTACGAAGTTTTAGACCGCTGGGGCGCATGGGCTGCAGCTGACGGTAACGGTGTTGACTGGCAACCAATTGCAGCTGGGTTTAAAGGGCTGCTCCCACACGGCAAGAAGTCGCGCCTTCAGTGCGATGATGATGAAGGGATCATGATTGACGGATGTGTTGCACGATTGCGAAAATATAAGCCGGAAGAGTATGAGTTGATTATCGCTCATTTTGTTATCGGTATATCATTGCGTAGCATAGCCAAGAAACGAAAATGCTCTGATGGGACTATCAGAAAGGAGTTGCAGACGGCGATGGGGTTTGTAGAGGGCGTGCTTAGCATGCTATCTTAAAATCATTGGTAGTGGGATACCCGCTACCGTATTTTTTGTTTAAGAAAAATTCTTATGTTGATTCGAATGATTATTAAACAATGCAGGAGGAAGCATACCGTAAGAATAGCTAACCACACACAAAATAAGCAGGCATAAAGATTCGTAGACAAGCCTAAAGTGAATTGTGAGATTGCAGTAACTAAAGATAGAATTATTGACGTATTAATAAAGGATGAAAGATTATCCAATGGTTTATACAGTTCGCTTTCTTTTATGTCTGTCTCATTGATTCCAGAAGCAAGTGCATAAGACTCTTTGTATTCTTTAGTGGAAAAAACTTTATCCCTGAGGTTAACAATAACAAAAGTATGCAGACTAAGCAGAAACGAACCAACGGAAATAAATCCTGAAAACAAGTAACCTCTTAGGTTTTTGTGATGAAACTCAAAAAATTTAGTGCTAACATCTGGCGAGTTCCGATAAAGGAGGTACAAGCCCGCCAGGCACAGGACAGAAAATATGACCAGCATAAGATATTGAATTACTATTCTTTTTCTTATAATCCAATCATATAAAAACATTTTTGTTTTTCCCGTTTATAATCTCTTCCTTTATAATATCAAAAATCTTACTGCTTGTATAATTATCATTTGTTACACCATCAACCATTTCTGCTATATAATCAAATTCATAGGTTTCAAAGAACGTGGGACAGGCCATGAAATCAACAATCTTTTCATTGTCCAAATGGTCAACGGCTGTTACTTTAGCTTTGGTTATACCTGTTAGACTTTTGTAAGCATCCGAAAGACTTTGAGATAAAGCAGATGTCTTTTTTCTATCTGAGGGGGCGATATTGAAATTAATATCAGTAGAATTAGAAAAGGCTTCCAAAGCAGTCATGGGGCCACCTTTGAAATCAAGATAATCAAACTTAAAGGATGCGTGTTTTATTTCTTTAAATTCTCTTAAAATATCAGCAATATCTTTTTTATTTGTAATAAGACTGAAAGAAAAACGGTTGTTGTATTTTTTATTTACTTCAGCTTTATCCTGCTGGGAAGGTTTGTTGCCAAGGTTTTTTATATCTTTATCACATAAACCCCTTATGAACTCATTACTTACGGTTTGCAAGTGAGTAAACAGGCCATTCAAGGAACATGAACCATGATGATACATATATAGTCCATTCATCGACTTTTTACTTATACAAAAAAAGTTAAAGCTAGCAAGTTTATCCCCACCTGTTAGATCTTCGACTGTTAACTTAAATTTTCCATCTTTAAAATTAGATTTACAATTCTTCTTCTGATTTCGAAATGTAACAACCAGCCCACTGTAGAAATCATTATCATCAGAGATCAGGATCTGACGCGAATAGTCCGTTCGATTGTGAACCCTGCTCGACGACGCAATCAACGCCAGCATGGCATCAGTGGTACTAACATGGGGATTGGTATTGGAAATGGAGAATCCTAAGCTTTTGACTTTCATTTACTTTCCCTAAGGTAAAACATTTATTATCGTGTGGTCTCATGATTTTAAAGTAGAAAATTGTAGATTGCACTAACGCGTACGCAAAAACTATCGTAATCTGTTAGGAGTGGTCACTTCGACACACAGCCTAATCATAGAAACCCTGCCATCCGGCGGGGTTTTTGCTTTTCTGGGGCTCGCATCTGCGGGTCTTTTCTATTTGTGACGTGCTCAAGCGAGCAGCAACGTAGGCCAATGCAAAGACCTGTGAATCGGCTGGGCCGTAGTTACTGGCGGTCAATACCAAAACTGAGCGGCAGGAAATAAGCAGGTGTAGCGGCCTGGTGTCACAATATATTGAGATGTGAAAAGCGGAAAAAGTGATTAACTAATGACCATAATTTTTTGAACATATCTTTTCGGTTGAGGATTAAAACCTCGATCACATCTACACATACTTTTGGCTGTTAACCTCATGATGTCCTGATATTTATGGATAAGTTCTCATGAGGATTGCCTTATCAGTATTTCGGTACATATTTAGATTCGCCGTTGTTTTTGCTTTCGTTTCCCTTGTCTACATAGCGCTTGGTTTGACGGTTTTTAACTGGCCAAGGTTGATTAGTGACTTAGCAGTTATTGCTGTCTGGTTTGTATCAGGTGATGTGGGTCAAATAATTAAGCATATAAAGTCCAGACGTTAACTCTTAACCGGTTACTAAAGCCCTGCTCATGTAGGGCTTTTTCTTGTCCGCGTCACGCCCGGCGCATAAAACCTGCAGAGCTTTTCGGGGTGAGCCTTTGGAATGGTCGTGTGACTGTTTTGCAGGGCGGCCACTCCGGGCGAAGGCTCACCTCAAAAGGATAGTCACATGAAAAAGTTAATCATGGCCGCAATCGCGGTCGCTTCGCTATGCCTGAGTAACGTTGTGGCAGCTGCGGATGTCGTCATCACTACCGGCCAGCAGGGACTGACCTACAATGCGGTGTACGGCGTGAACCTCGCCAGCGCAATGAGTGAATACGGCTACAGTTCGACGGTAATCCCCAGCAAAGGGTCGCTGGACAATCTCGATAAGGTGGCCAACGGTACCGCCCAGATCGGTTTCACCCAGGCTGATGCTTTCCAGTTCTGGCGCAGCCGGCACAGTAACGAAGCGCAGAAGGTGGACATTATCGGCGAACTGGCTGATGAATGCGTTTTTGTCGCGGTGAAGAAGGGCAGCAAGGTCAGCGATGAAGGGGATTTAAAAGCTGGTGTGAAAATCGGAGTCGGCGAGCCAACCAGCGGATCGTATGCATCCTGGCAATATCTGCAGGGGCTGGAAAAGGATTATGCCAAAGTCGAGACCTACGCCAAAGGCGGCGTGCGCTCGCTGGCGAAAGTCACCACTGGTGAGTATGACGCCTTCCTTTGGGTATCAGCGCCGGACCGGTCGAATAAGTTTCTGGAGGCGGTTAATCAGGAAGGTAGCGGCCTGACGATGATCGACATGAACGGCTGGCATGTTGACGATAAGCTGCCGAACGGGAAACCGGTGTACGAGCTGAAAAAGGCGGTGACCGAATCCGGCTGGCTGAGCGATTCAAAGGTCAAAGTGCCCTGTACCAAAACGCTGGTGGTCGCCAATACCGATGCCGGTGATGACATGCTCGAAACCGCCTCAACCGTCCTGCTGAAAAACCTAAGCCGTATACTCGGCACCAACGGTAAGTAATCATGCTGCGCAGGCTGTGTTTATGGGCGCTGTTTGCTGTTCTGCTGCTCGTAGCCTGGCGGCTGGCGGGCATGCTGATGGATATAGTGCTGCTGGCGGTTATCGTCGCTATGCTGGTGGCTTGCCGTTACTGGCCATTCAAAAGTAAGTCCTGACACTGTGCAAAAGGCATCCTCGGGTGCCTTTGACAGAGTGAAACCCACCATTTGTGGTAGCTGTTATTAATGTTAAAAATTTGTGATTCTCAGGTCGTGGTGTTACCTCTTTTCGCGGAGAGGGCGGAAATTGTCACTCCTTCCCGGAGCAAAAAATTACGCAGGTCACGGTATGACAAGCCAACGGCTTTCCGGAGAAATCCGGCATCATCTCTGAATATCACATTGAGTGAAGTTCCCCTGATTTCAGGCCCGCCTCTCTGAGCGGGTTTTTTTATGTCTATAATCTTGTTATGGCGGGTGTCGTATCAGTCTCCTGGTAATGACGTAGCTCAAGCGATCGGACAGAAGTTGTTGCGACACTTTGCCTTCATGAACTATCTACCTTTTTGGCCTGCTCGAATGAGCGGGCTTTTTTTTGGCAGTCAGAACGTCAATCCTTCAGTGCGTTGTCGTAAATCCATCTGGCGGCCATTCCCCACTTCACACAGCACCCCGAACCCTAATCGGAGGTGGAGACTATGAAAATGCCTGACAAAATCTTTTCGGCGGCCTCGTACTGCACGTCAGGCGGCCTTATCTGTACTGGTTTGGCGCGAACCTACGATTGGTTTCATGGGCTGGACTGGAATTTTATTGCCCTGGCAAGCGGCGTGATAATTGGCGTCGCCACTTACCTGACCAACCTCTACTTTAAGCGTCGCTGGACAAAGATGTATCAGCAGTCCCTTGACCGCGGATACGGTGGCCAACCTCCGCAGGATAACTAAGATGGCCAATCTGAAAACAAAACTCAGCGCGGCCATGCTGGCACTTATCGCCGCTGGCGCATCAGCTCCCGTTCTCATGGATCAGTTCCTGAATGAGAAAGAGGGTAACAGCCTGACGGCTTACCGTGATGGTTCTGGTATCTGGACGATTTGCCGCGGTGCAACCCGTATTGACGGTAAGCCAGTCAGACAGGGCATGAAGTTGACGCAGGCCAAATGCGACCAGGTAAACGCTATCGAGCGAGACAACGCGCTGGCGTGGGTTGACCGGAATATCAAGGTCCCTCTCACGGCGCCGCAAAAGGTCGGCATCGCGAGCTTCTGCCCGTATAACATCGGCCCTCCCAAATGTTTCCCCTCGACGTTCTATCGAAAACTGAATGCTGGCGACCGCAAGGGTGCCTGCGCGGAGATCCGCCGGTGGGTATTCGACGGCGGCCGGGATTGCCGGTTAACGAAAGGGCAGGCCAACGGCTGCTACGGGCAGGTTGACCGCCGGGATCAGGAAAGTGCTTTAACGTGCTGGGGGATAGCTCAGTGAGTGCAAAATACATAAAACCCGTGATTGCGGTTGTGATGCTGGTCGGAGCCTTTATTGCTGGCTATGTCTGGAACGGTCGTGCATGGGAAAAGCAGTGGGCGGAACGTGATAGCGCCGAATCGGCTCAAGAAGTAAATGCGCAAACTGCCGCCAGGATGATTGAACACGGGCACCTGATAGCCCGAGATGAGGCCGTAAAAGATGCTCAATCCCAAACAGCTGCAGCGCGTGCTGCTGCCGATAATCTCACTGGTACTGTTAAGCAACTGCGCCAGCAGGCAAACACCCTTGCAACCCGCCTGGACGCCGCAAAGCACACCGCAAATCTTGCCGCTACCGTCAGAAGCAAAACAGCCGGTGCCACCGCCGGAATGCTCGCCGACATGCTTGGAGACCTTGCAGAAGAAGCTAGACGTTATGCTGCAATCGCTGACGAACGCTACACATCAGGAATGACCTGTGAGCGGATTTACGAATCCGTAAGGTCTTCTAACCCCTTAAAGAGATAAAAAAGCCTATATCCGCTGGTGGGTATAGCGCGAGGCATCAATTACTTCAAACAGGAAGGAACAATGAAAGGTCACTTCGAATTTTGCGCACCAGCCCAGGAATTTAAGTTCTTGCTGGATCAGCTGGTGAACATCCGCATCAGTGAAGAGTGGGGGCAGGTGAAGGCGCGTTCTCAGCACGCTAACGGTGAAAATCAGTATTTCATCCATTATCAGGCTGCTGATAAATGCGCGAAGAGCGAATGGTTTGGTGAATCCACGCTGTCGGCGGTTGAAGATGACCGTTCGCCGGGTATGCCAGTGTTCGCTGCTCTCAAACTCCCGGAAGGCGAGACGGTAGAAGAGTAGGCATTACAGAAGTCCTTCCCTGAGGGGCTTCGATAATGCTACTCACCAAGCTCTTTTATGGGTATCCTGACATTTCATTCAAAGGAGGCCCGATGAGCGAACAAGATGAATTGCAAGAGATATTAGCTCTTAAAACCAAAGATGAAGATCTAACATTTTTAAATGGTATAGTTAATAAATTAAACCTTGGGATTGGTGTTACATTGTTCGTTAAGGGATGTGTAATTACCGGCTCACTAATTGCGGGGCGAAAATACTATCAACTTATTTCTGATGGCCTAAAGTCTTCTGGAGAAATCGGAGAGGCTCTCTCTACGTACTTTGAGACAAAGGGTAAGGATGGCTATACTAGCGAAGACCCAGACTTTGAATACCCTAACAATTTTTTGCATTTAGAGAACATTAAGGTTCGTTGCGATAATGGACAAATGGGCCCTGTCGGCAATGCCATGCTTAGGGTTAAAATTGATGAGGTTGATGGTCATTTCATCGGAAATATTGGTTGATTGATTATTTAAATAATCTATTTTCCCCAATTGAGTTTATTGTTATTGCAAAGGCCACCTCTTGGTGGCTTTTTTAGTGGCTTAATTAATGGTTGGTAAGCATGGCAACTCTGAAGGATCTTTCCCGCCAGTTAACGCAGTTGCAGAAACAAATACCCTTCGCCACGGCGCAGGCAATGACAACAGTCGTGCGAGAAATTGCCGCAGCGCAAAAAGTCGCACTGGGGCGAAAGCTGGAATCGCCGACGCCGTTCACGGTTAATGCTGTGGGCTCATCGGGGGCCAGAAAGAACAACCTCCGCGCGAAAGTTTATGTGCGTGATATCGCCGCTGAATACCTGGAGCCCTTTGAGTTTGGCGGTGAGCATAAGCTGAACAGCCAGGCGCTGCTCAACCCGAAGAACATCAAGCTGAACAAATACGGAAATATGCCGCGCAATAAACTTTCGCAGATGAAAGCTAAGCCGAATGTGTTCGTCGGTGAGGTGAATGGCGTCGATGCTGTCTGGCAACGCCGGAAGCCGAAGAAGGTGAAAAAGAAACGGGCAAAACGTTCTGCGAACGGTACGCGCAGGCCGAAGCCGAAACAGCGCTCTCCTAAGCTGCTGGTCAGGTTTGGTGATGCATTACCCGTAACGCCGGTGCTTGGGTACATGGACCGCTCACGAGCTATGGCGGAAGCATTGATGCCTGCCGCACTGAGTCGCGCCATCGCTGACGCGATCAGGACTGCAAAATAACCTATTCAATGAATTAGTGAGAGAGTACTGAAATGGATGAAAAAGAATTTAAAAATGTTATCGCGCTGCTGCTTGAGGATGTAAAGCGTCTTCAGGAGTTAGAGCCAAATGCAGGCACTGAAGCCCGCATTTGGTTAGCAAATAACGCCCTTGATTCAGGTGATCATGAGGGTTAAGCATCATCAAGATTAGCGAACCAGCGGCCACCTGATTTAGTCACCATGATTTTGGGATTCTTGCGTATTTTTTCTGCAATTGATTCAGCTAACTCACCGACAGCAGCTTTATCTTTTGTCTCGCTTTCATAGCTATATTCGGCATTAGGTAGTATGAGAACGCTATCACTCGTCGTCATTGCAACCGTTCGGGAAAAACCTTGGGCCTCCATTTTTTGGTGAAGCTCATCGTAATCAGCATCCTGAGAATTTCTCAATTCGACACGAACACTAAATTTTGCCATTTCTTATCCTTGCGGGCTGTGTGAGAGCTGTCAGCATACCATTGAGCCTGATGTGGCGAAATGACAGGCAAATCAGGGTGCGGTGATCCCCCTCTGGGTTTTGGGTCCTTCCTGAGACTTTTGTAAGGCACGGGCATTGCGCGCCGCGGTGTTTTTGTAGCTACAACTTTTTATTTTGTGTCCCATGTCCCACCTCAAGGGATCGCCAGCCACGCCAGAGCCGGCACGGATTATTCCATTTATTCCAGTGGGACATTCGTGTGGGACATTGCAAAAATGTCCCAGGTAAATGTCCCAACTAAAAAATGTCCCAGGTGATGCCCCATGACCATGATGAATCAGAGCCAGTATGCGCAGCACTCAGGCGTCGATCGCAAAACGATTGGGCGCTGGATTAAAGCCGGCCGTTTCATCGTGATGGACGGTGACCTGATTGATGTTGAAGCGAGCGATGCTGCACTGAAGAGAAACCGCGACGGAAAGGATCCGCGCGCATCGAACGCGAAGAAAAAGAAAACGCCGGCGGTCGTTGATGATGTCGGTGATGAACTTGAAGACACTGCCAGAAAAATTATCCTTACCGAAGGTGCCGATCTTACCCGGGAGGAAGCCGCGCGGGTGCGCGAAAACTATATGGCTCTGCTGGCCAAACTTCAGTATGAAAAAGACAGTGGCCAGACGATTGAACTGGTCGCCGCCGAGGAGATTCTTTTCAACGCCTTTCGCCAACAGCGTGATGCCTGGATGAACTGGCCTTCCCGGGTGGCCCCGCTTATGGCCGCTGATCTGGATGTGCCGGCGGACAGGATGACAGAGGTGCTGATCGAACATGTCCACAAACATATCTCAGTCCTCGGAGAGCCAGAATTTAACTCAGCTGAAGATTGAACGACTTCAACTGAGTGTCAGAAAAGGATGGACGCCACCGCCGCGTATCAGCGTTCCGCAATGGGCGGATGACTACCGGAAGCTGGCTAAGGAGGCCGGGAGCACGTCAGGGAACTGGGAGACCTCGACTGTAGAAATTGCCCGTGGTCCGATGCTGGCGGCGACTGAATCCGGCGTGCATGTCGTCACGGTGATGTGCTGCACGCAGCTGATGAAAACGGCATTGCTTGAAAACCTGTTCGGCTATTTCGCTCACCTCGATCCATGCCCGATTTTGCTCCTGCAGCCGAAAGAAGAGGCGGCAGAGCAGTTTTCAAAAGAGCGTATCAGCCCGCTGGTGCGGGTGACGCCGGTACTGCGGAAAATCATCGGCGACTCAAAACAGAAGAGTTCGAAAGAAACCATTCTCTATAAAGCGTTTACGGGCGGATTTCTGGCGCTGGCAGGCGCCGGTAGCCCGGACAACCTGGCACGCCGACCTATCCGCGTACTTCTGGCAGATGAGGTGGATAAATACCCGATTACCCGAGAGGGGGATCCGATAACCCTCGCGGAGGAACGAACCGCAACGTTTGGCCTGACCTGGCTTTCCGTCCGCGCCTGTTCGCCGACCGTTGAGGATGAAAGCCGGATTGCTGACAGCTATGCCGAATCTGATCAGCGCCGGGCCTCTGTTGTTTGTCCGCACTGTGGGCATCGGCAGTTTCTGGATTTTTTTAAACACGTTCAGTGGCCGAAAGAGGGTGATAAACACCTGACAAAATCAGCCATGATCCACTGTGAATGCTGCGGTGCCGGCTGGTCTGAAGGTGAGCGCCTGCGCGCATTACAGACTATCCGCTGGCATCAGACCCGGCCGTTTGAGTGTTGCGGTTCTCGCCACTCCCCGTTGCTTGAGTACGATCAGGCCTGGCGGGCGAATGATGAAAATAGCGTGGCTGCTGTCTGGAAATGGTCCGAATCACCGCGGCATGCGGTCTACCGGGCGATTTGTCCGGATTGCGGAAAAGAGGCTGTCGATAACCACCATGCCGGCTATCAGGCTTCCAAACTGTTCAGCCCCTGGCAGAAAGATAAACCGTCGGATATCGCGGGAAAATATATCAAGGCGAAGGGGGATCCGGATAAAGAGCAAGCCTGGTGGAACACGCAAATGGGATTGCCACACAGACCCAACCACGGCAAACAGCTGCCGGTTGATATTCTGCTGGCGCGTCGTGAAGTCTTCCCGGCCATCGTTCCTGATGGCGTGGCTTTGTTAACTGCAGGCGTAGATACCCAGGATGATCGCTTCGAAATCACAATCACCGGTTGGGGGAGGGATGAGGAATCATGGTCGGTTTCCCACGATGTGATTTATGGCGATCTGGAAACGGATGAACCGTGGAAACGACTCGATGCATACCTGAAACAGATCTGGCGCCGGGGTGATGGTCGTGGACTGAACATCATGGCGACATGCATGGACTCCGGCGGCCACCACACGCAAAAGGTCTACGAATTTGCTAAGGAGCGTTTGGGACGTCGTGTCTGGGCGATCAAAGGTGAGTCTGCTCAAAGCGGCAGGCGTAACCCTGTCTGGCCGACAAAGCGCCCGACATCGAAAAGCAAAGCCAGTTTCCGGCCAATTATCATCGGTGTGAACTCTGCCAAGGATGTGGTGCGTGGTCGCCTCCACCTGGACCCTCCCGCACCGGGCGCAGCCGCGGCGGGTTATATGCATTTCCCAGATGACCGTGACCTGGGGTATTTCAACCAGCTGCTGGCCGAACGTCTGGTTTACAAAGTGACTGCAGGCCAGCGCTTCAGTGTCTGGGAGCAGATACCGGGGAGAGCCAATGAAGCGCTCGACTGCCTGGTATACAGCTATGCCGCACTGTGTGGGCTCAAGCATATGGGGTTAAAGCTCAACGTTCGGGCCGCCAACCTCGAAGCCAACCCTGAAAAATTCCTGCCGGCACCTGCCGTACCAGAAGAAAAAATCAGCTACGAGTTACCCGGCGCGGTTATTGAAGAACCGGCGCCCGTTAAGCGTAAGCAAATTTCAAAACTCCTGCCGCAATAAGGAAAACCATGTTCAACCGGAATACCAGTCTGCTGGCTGGCTCGATGACTGATGAGCAGCTCAGGGACGCCCTGCAGAAAGCTCAGCAGGCATACATTGATTTAACAACCGGGAGTCGCGGTGTTTCATTTTCCTATTCGCAGGGAGACGGGACACGGTCGGTGTCTTATCAGCAAAGTTCTCTGGCTGACCTGCTGGCGCTGATTCAGTTACTGCAGGCGCAGCTGGGGATTGTCGCGAGACCGCGGAAGCCAGTGAGGTTTCGATTCTGATGAATAAAGTGCAAATACTTGGCCCGGATGGTACCCCGTATCGCGCACCGCGGCCCAGCATGCTGACGGGCGGCAGCCGGGTACCTTATGACGCCGCCGATTCGTTTAGTGATCAGCTGGCGAACTGGCAACCAGCGCTATGGTCGCCGGACAACGAAATCAACATTTATCGCGATCGCATTGTTTCGCGTGCCCGTGACCTGGTCCGTAATGACGGGTGGGCGAACGGCGCCGTAACCCGTCTTCTGGATAACGCCGTCGGCGCCAATTTCAGGCCCATCATGAAACCCGATTACCGGGTGCTGCGTATGGTCACCGGTAATAAATCCTTCGATTCAACATGGGCTGAAGAGTACGGCAAAGCGCTGGAGGCGCACTGGCGCACCTGGGCATATGACACCGGGCGGTACTGCGATGTTGAACGCAAGCTGACTGTGCCGCAGATGTTGCGCCTGGCCTTTCGCCACAAGCTGATTGACGGGGATGCGCTGATGGTCCTCCA
Source organism: Klebsiella sp. 18074 (assembly GCF_902705905.1). Classification (NCBI taxonomy): domain Bacteria; kingdom Pseudomonadati; phylum Pseudomonadota; class Gammaproteobacteria; order Enterobacterales; family Enterobacteriaceae; genus Klebsiella; species Klebsiella sp. 18074. Next base: position 115,028 of record NZ_CACSIS010000014.1, read on the forward strand.
GTACCGGCCTGACCGGTTGGGGCGGGGCAGGGGACGATATGCCACCACTGTTCAGGTCGTCGATCCTGACAGGCTCAGTAACCCACAGCAGAATTTCGACATGCCGAATATTCGCGGTGGCGTGGAGATTGATGAGGACGGCGCACCGATTGCTTATCACATCCGTGAGGCGCATATCGGCGACTGGTGGAGCGGTGCCAAAACTATGACATGGCGGCGTATACCCCGTGAAACCGCCTGGGGGCGTCCGCATGTCGTCCATGATTTCGACCATGAGCGGGGTGCTCAACACCGCGGCAATGGCATCCTGACGCCGGTCATTCAGCGTCTGAAAATGCTGGTGAAATATGACCAGAGCGAACTGGAGGCCGCCATTCTGAATGCCATTTTCGCAGCATATATAGAGTCACCTTATGATTCTGAAATGGTTCAGGCTGCGATGGGGGAAAGCTTCGATGACACCAGTCTGGGAGCCTATCAGGACGGCCGAGTGGAATTTCACAATGACCGCCGGCTGACCCTGCAAAATGGCGCCAGGATGCCGATTCTTTACCCAGGTGAAAAAATCACAACGGTTAATGCCGCCCGGCCGTACAGCAACTTTGAGGTGTTCGAATCGGCCGTGCTGCGTAACTTCTCGTCCGGTACCGGGCTTTCCCCGCAACAGGTCACTCAGGACTGGTCAGATGTTAACTACAGCTCCGCGCGATCTTCATTGCTTGAAGCTTGGAAGACACTGACCCGACGTCGTGATGATTTTTCAATGGGGACCGCGCAGCCTGTCCTGACTGCGTTTGCAGAAGAAGTTCATGATAACGAGGACCTGCCTCTGCCGTCGGGTGCGCCTGACTTTGTAGAGGCCCGCGCCGCCTATTCCCGCGCTCGCTGGATGGGGCCTGGCCGCGGCTGGGTAGATCCGGTTGCAGAGAAAAAAGGCGCCATTCTTGGTCTGGATGCGGGGCTTTCCACACTCGAAATTGAAGTGGGGGAAAACGTCGGCGAGGACTGGGAAGAGGTGCTTGACCAACGGCAACTGGAAATTGAGTCCTGCCTGAAACGCGGTCTCCCATTACCCAGTTGGGCGCAGGCGGACAAGTTCGCCAGCGAGACAATCAAAGATCCGGAGGAAAAGTGAATCTACCTCATCTGGCGCAACGTCTGTTTAATACGCCGCTGGCCCTTCATCCGAATAAAGCCGAGGTCATCATGGCCGCGGTTATGGACCGGTTTGGCATCTGCAGAATCGAATCCTCTCTGGCGATGGAAGACGATGACTGGTACGGCTACGACGACAAACGTGGTCGGGAGTCAAAACGCGACCCCGGATATGACAACGTGGCCGGGGTCGCCGTGGTCCCCATCTGCGGTACGCTGGTTCAAAAACTGGGAAGTCTGCGACCCTATAGTGGCATGACCGGTTATGACGGCATCCGCCAGTCATTTCTGACCGCGCTGGCCGACCCGGAAGTTAACGGCATCTGCTTGGATATTGATTCGCCCGGCGGTGAAGTGGCCGGGTGCTTTGATCTCGTGGATGAAATCTACAACGCCCGGGGCACGAAACCCATCCATGCCATTCTGACCGAAAATGCATATTCCGCAGCGTATGCGATTGCCAGCGCGGCTGACCGTATTTCCGTTCCCAGAACCGGCGGTGTGGGTTCAGTCGGCGTCATCACCATGCACCTGGACTGGACGCAGCGAATTAAAGACGACGGCCTGAAAGTGACGATCATTACCTTCGGAAGCCGTAAAGCCGAAGGTTCCCCTTTGCGGGAGCTCTCTGAAGAAGCCTTCAATGCCATCCAGCAGGACATTAACGCGATGGGGGAATTGTTTGTGAATACCGTCGCCAGAAATCGCGGGATCAGCGCGAAGGTGATTAAAAGTACTCAGGCTGCCTGTTTTATGGCTGCTGATGGTGTGGAGATTGGACTGGCTGATGAGGTATGCCCTCCGGATGCTGCGTTCAGACATTTACTTGAAAAAACAGGAGCCTGAAATGGCAAAGAAACCGTTTAGTTTTGCCCACCTTATTGGACTTGGCGCGTCGGCTTCCGAAGAGGAAGACGATAAAAAAGCCAAAAAGGCGAAAGCCCGTCGCGCGGAAGAAGACGAGCGCGATGATGATGCGGAAGACGATGAGCGTGACGACGACGCCGAAGAAGACGAACGCGACGACGATGCGGAAGATGATGATGACGATCCGGATGCTTCCGAAGAGGATGATTCCGACGATGACGACGACCGCAAAGAAGGCAAAGCGGCTAACAGTGCCCGCATTGCTGAGCGTAAACGTTGCGCCCGCATCTTCGGTAGTAAGCATGCCGCTGCGAACCCATCGCTGGCCGCCTCGCTCGCATTCAACACCGGGATGAGCGCTGCGGCTGCTATCGACGTTCTGGAATCTACCGCGCCAGCTACTCAACCCCAGGCGACGCGCAAGCGCTCTCTCGATCAGCGCATGCAGGAAAGCGAGAATGTCCGGCTTGGGCAGGATGGGGAGAAACCATCTGGCGGTAAAGCGACGCTGGTGAACAAAATGACCAGTCTCTACAACTCCACTAAAGGAGAGAAATAATGGATCAGTATGGTCAGAATCAGTTTGCTCCGGGTATGGAAAGCTCGCTGTTTTTACCCGATCAGCTCATTGCCGGGACGCTCCAGCTGGTTACCGATACCGGTATTATCACCGGCGGTGTATATAAGCGCGGAGCGGTACTGGGAGTGGTCACCGCCAGCGGGAAGTATAAGCTGAGTGTGAAAACTGCTACCGATGGCAGTGAAGCGCCGGCGGCAATTCTGGTTGATGACGTTGATGCATCCACCACTGACCAGAATGGTGGGCTGTATCTGATGGGTGAGTTCAACCAGAACCGCATCATTTTTGATAACTCCTGGGCCATTCCGGCGCTGAAAACAGCCCTTCGCCCGCTGGCTATTTTCCTGAAAGACAGCACTCAGGCCCCTGTAGCTACTTCCTGATTTAACCCTCTCTGACCCAATGCTTTAACCGGCAGGGGCTGACTCATTCCAATTTTTGCCAGCGTGCAGCTGGCATTATCAAGAGACTGAATATGGACAATATTTTTGATACCAGCGTGCTGATAGGGGTCGTTCCTAACCTGAAAACCAGTCAAAACTGGCTACTCGATCGCTTCTTCCCGAATGTCGTGACCTACGAGACTGAAGAAGTGGCGATTGATGTTGATGTCGGCCTGCGTCGTATGGCGCCGTTTGTCTCTCCGCTGGTGGAGGGCAAGCTGGTCGAGTCCCGTAAATACCAGACCAATACCTTCAAACCGGCGTACATCAAGGACAAGCGCGCCCCTGATCTGCGTAAACCGATCCGTCGTCAGATTGGCGAGCGAATTGGTGGCGAATACACCGCCGCCGAACGTGAAATGTTAAATCTGCAGTTTGAAATGACTGACCAGATCGACATGATCAACCGTCGCCTGGAGTGGATGGCGGCCAGCGCGCTGGTGTCCGGGACAGTCACGGTCACCGGGGAAGGTTACGAAACTAAGGTAGTGAATTTCGGGCGTTCTCCAGACCTGACTATCACACTGAGCGGTTCGGATAAATGGCCGCTGACCGTTGCCGCCGGCGCGACCAATACCCAACCGTCAGATGATATTGAAGACTGGCAGACCACTTTCCTGAAAGAATCCGGTTCTGTCGCCACTGACCTGGTCTTCACTAATAAGTCATGGCGTGCATTCCGCCTGGATACCACCATCAAGGATAATGCCATCAACTTCCCGGCGCTGAGCCCGTTTGGTAACCAGATTAATGCGGGTCCGCAGGTGATGAAGGGGGCTATCTATAAAGGCCGCTGGGGTAATTTTGACCTCTGGTTATATAACGACTGGTTTATTGACCCGCTCGATAATGTAGAAAAGCCGATGATCCCTGATGGTGCAGTCATCATGAGCGGTGCGGACCTGATGGGTACCCGCGCCTTTGGCGTCATTCTGGATCCGGCATTCAACTACGGTCCGCTGGCCTATGCGCCCAAGTCCTGGGTGAAAGAAGATCCAGCCCAACGTCTTATCCTGATGCAATCCTCCCCGCTTGTTATTCCAAGCCGGGTAAACGCGTCCCTTTGCGCAACGGTGGTGTGATATGGCGAAAGAAACTAAATCGGTGCTGGTGGATGACCTGAATGCGGGGGGCGCTGGCGTCGAAGACCTTAACGCTGAGGACCTGAACGCGGGAGAAGGTACCCAGGACAATCAGGTGCAAAGCGATACAAACGCTGATGATTCATCTGGTGATGATGGCGCTGGGGATGATTCAGTCGAAGCTGCTTCGGAGCCTGAATTTGTGGTTCTGAAGGGAAACAGCATTCGTCATGACGGTGAAGTTTACCGCGAAAATACGCGCATCCCGGTAACCGGAACGGATGCCGATCGCCTGCTTGCCGCTGGCGTGATTGCTGATGTTCAGGTGTTGCGTCATCGCGTGCTTTCTGCTGCGCCAGCCGTAAGCGTCACGGCGGAGTAACTGGTATGGGCGTCGACTGGGATTTACACCTGTTAAGTCCGTTACATGGCGTCTTCGGCGATGAACACGAGTACCGTCCCAAAGACGGTACTGCTCCTTTCTCGATTAACGGCATTTTTGACCGTGGGTATGCCCAGGCTGCTGAAAACCTCGATGGGGATTCAGTGATCAATACCTCCAGTCCGATGCTCGGTGTACGTGATGCCGAGTTCCGCAAGCTGGGAAAACCTCAGCCTGAAGTATCGGACCGGGTGTTTATTAAAACCGTCGGCGGACACGTCATTAATCAGTTATTCGTGGTGTCCAATGTCGAGCCTGACAGTCATGGCGGATCCCGCCTTGTTCTCAATGTGGTGAAAGCACGATGAATGCATCAGCTATTCGCAAAATGGTGGTCATGGCGTTGGTCGGGCACACCGATGCCGGCGACCGCGTTTATTCCCCGCGGGACTGGCCAACCTCGGCGGCGCTTTATCCGGTGCTGCTGGTACAAACCCCGTTTGACCATAAAAAGGCGCAGGGGCGGAATACGCCGGCGTTCACCACGGTAACCACTGTCCGCATCACTGGCCGCGTCCAGGAATATGACGGGGAAACCGATGATGATGGGGCGCTACGGGCCGAGGAGGCGCTGGAGGACCTGCGCGAGCAGGTAGAAAGGGCGGTCATCAACAGCTACGAGCTCACTCGTAAAATCCAGAAGTACGCGGAAATCCGTTCGACGATTGACGTTGATGGCGAGGGTGAAGCGCATCTGGGTCAACTGCTGTTTGAGATCGACATCGAACATTATCAGGGGCCGGAAGATTTTTATCCCATCAACCCGCCTCCGTTGGAAGGGATAGACATCACCGTCGAAATGCCGGATGGCACCCCGCGCCCGGGTCTCAGTATTAACCTTCAGGAGTAATCCATGTTTGTAAAACCAAAAGACGGGCTTAGCGTTCGCTGTCCCGTCCGGGGGGAGCCATTGCCTGTAGAAGGCGCGGTTGTCCCGGATAATACCTTCTGGCGCCGCCGTCTGAAGGATGGTGATGTCAGCCTGGTGCTGGAAAAAGGTGTGAAGAACACCGCTAAAAAAGAGGACGTTTAAATGACCGTTCCGTTTTCACGCGTACCCGGTAATCTCCGGCCGCCGTTGTTTTACGTCGAGTTCGACAACTCTATGGCCAATACTGCGACGGCGACGCAACGAACCTTGCTGATTGGTCAGATGCTGGCTGCTGGTTCGACGCAGGTCAATATTCCCGTCAAAGTCTCCTCGCCGAATGGTGTGGGAGAACTGACCGGCAAGGGCTCGCAGCTGCATGGCATGATGACCGCCTATCAGAAAAATGACACGGCTGCTGAAATCTGGATCCTGCCGCTGGCGGACGACTCCGGGTCAATGGTGGCCGCGAAGGGGAGTATCAAGGTCGCGTCACAGGCGTCTGAGACGGGCGTAATCTCTCTCTACCTCGCCGGGACCCGCGTGCAACTGACAGTGCTAGCTACCGATACGCCGGCGCAAATTGCTACGGCACTGGTGGCCGCCATCGCCCGTAAAACTGACCTCCCGGTTACAGCAGCCGTTAAATCGGATGCCACTGACACGGTGGAGTTCACGGCAAAAAACAGGGGGCTCCTGGGTAACGGGATTGATATTCGCCTCAACTATCTGGGGACGCAGGGCGGGGAATCGACGCCTGCAGGTCTCACCCTGACCATTACCTCGATGGCAGGCGGCGCCGGCGCGCCTGACTTTGTCGATGCGCTGGGCAACCTGCAGGATAAAACGTTCGATTTCATCATCAACCCTTACGACGATACGGCCTCTCTTGATGCCATGAAGGCGTTTCTGAACGATGCTTCCGGCCGCTGGGCGTGGGATAAACAACTGTATGGGCATGCCTTCAGCACGACCTCGGGAACCTATGCTGAGCTGGGGACGAAAGGCGAGGCCCGAAATAACCAGCATGAAACGCTGCTGGGCGTCTATCGCTCTCCAACGCCTCGTTATATCTGGTCTGCCGCGCTGGCTGGCGCCATTGCCCCGAGCCTGCGTAATGATCCGGGCCGTCCGCTGCAGAGCCTGCCAGTTTATGGCGTGCTGGCGCCTGATCTGCAGGACCGTTTCGAACTCACTGAGCGTAACAACCTGCTGTACAGCGGCATTTCAACATACACCGTCGCCGACGACGGGACGGTCAACGTAGAAAACATCATCACCACCTACCAGAAAAACAGTTACGGCGATGAAGACGACAGCTACCTGCAGGTGGAAACGTTGTTCAGCCTGATGTTCGTGACCCGCTATCTGCGTACGGCAGTGACCAGCAAGTTTGGGCGCATGAAACTGGCCGCCGACGGCACCCGCTTTGCACCCGGTCAGCCCATTGTCACGCCCAACATCATCAAAGCTGACCAGATCGCCGAATACCAGACGCTGGTGTTTAACGGTTACGCCCAGGATGCTGACGCGTTCGCGAAAAATATTATCGTTGAACAAAATGCGTCCAATCCGAACCGCGTTGACGTGCTGTGGCCGGGAACGCTCATCAATCAGCTGCGTATTTTTGCGCTGCTTAACCAGTTCCGCCTGCAGGCGCAGTCAACAGATACAGGAGCATAAATCATGGCTGATACCTCAAACCGCCTGGCCGGTACCGCCTACGTCACCGTGGACGGTATTTCAGTCATGGTGGAAGGTTCCTTTAAATACCAGCCGTCCACCGTTAACCGCTCGACGCTGACGGGGATGGATGGCGTGCATGGCTATAAGGAAAAACCGGTTGCCGGGTACATTTCAGCTCGCCTGCGTGACAGCGGCGGCACCAGTGTCCGTGATTTTAACGGGCAGACCAACGTTAACGTGATTGCCGAACTGGCGAACGGGAAAACGATTATTGGTCGCGCGCTCTGGACGGTCAACGTTCAGGAAGTGGAAAGCGAAGATGCGGTGTTCGATGTTCGCTGGGAAGGCCGTGAAGTGACGGAGAATTAATCTATGGCTGAATTAGAACGTACGAAGACCATTATTCTGACCGTCCCCCTGGACGATGCAGCGCAAAAAATACGTTATGAGCAGCTGGAACTGAAGGCCCCCACGCTGACTCAGGTTGAGAAGTTCTACGAAAAACAGGAATCCTCCACCTCGATTGCTGCAATGCGTTTGCTGATTGCCTTGGTGACAGACACCCGGGAAAGCGTACTGGCACCGATGGATTATGTGGATTTTTGCAAATGTAAGGAGTATCTGCTCGGTTTTTTGAACTGGAAGCCCTGACCGCGTGGCAGGAGGTGGCGGCAGACGTCACCTTCTATTTCGGGTGGAGCGACGAACGGGCATGGGGTATGACCCAGAAACGGCTGCTCTGGTGGGTGGCGCAGGCCAAACGAATTAATAAACTGAAGTCCGGAGATCAGGACGATGAGTAATGCATTCGATTTCGAGCTGATTGCGGACGACAGGGTCAGCGCCACCATTGATGAAATCAACGAAGCCATTAAAAACCTGCTCCCTCACCTGGATGAGACGCAGGAAAAGCTTAACCTCGGCGGTGATGAGACGGTTGATAGTCTGGATGATGTCGGCGGTCGGCTGGATAAAATGGCCCGTAGTGCACGGGATAACGTCCAGTTCATCGGAGATATCATTCCTCCACTGAAGATCGTCGGTGAGCTGGCAGGTAAAATGGCTACCTTTGGCGCGGCCGGCGTTGTCGGATACGGCATAAAAAAGGTTGCCGACGGTTTCAGGGAAGCAGCTAAAGAGGCTTACAACCTCGATACCCATGCGCAGAACACCGCTATGAGCGTCCGGGACTTTACGCAACTGGCCGGCGCGATGCGTATTCTGGGGGCAGACAGTGAAAGTGCGGCCTCATCCATTGAGGGTATTTTCAAAGCATTTAATGAGGCAGCCAGCGGTAAGAATGCGGGTGTTATGGCCGCTATGGCCCAAATTGGCGCACAGATCGAAAAGAACAGTGACGGCTCAGTAAATACCCTCAAAACACTGGAGTCGATTGCGAAAATTTTCCCGACCCTGCGGCCTGACCAGCAAAAATCCTTTGCCGATGCTGTTGGGCTTACTCCAGAGCTATTGACCCTGATGCGTGAGGGTGCCAAATATGCAACGCTCCTGGCGAAGGCCGATAAATTTGGTCTGACCGTGGATCCTGAATTTAATAAGGAAATGTCAGAAGCCAATCGCCAGATGAATGAGCTTTATGCTCGTGTTGCCGGTTTTAAAAAGGTCGCTGGCAATGAAGCAATTAAGTTATTTCGACACGATCCCGCTATTGATAAATCTCTCAATGACGCCCAAAAATATGACGGGAAGGTTTTTTATCACGGAGATCGTGATAAAGATATTCGCTGGAAAGCATTAAGAGATGATGAGTTTAAAGCCAGTCTGTCAGCTTCTGAAAGGCTCAATTTTACTCTTAACAGACCTGATCCCGAGGTGGAGAAAAAGCTTAATGCCCGATACGGAGCAATGTGGCAGGCATACAGTCTGCAGGATGATTTATCTGCAGCTTTGCTACAAAAAGTTCCAGGCAATGAGAATATGCCTTATAACGATGGGGGCAACACCGCCAATACAATAGGATTCAGGAATCACAATCCTGGAAACTTGAGAGGCGCCCCTAACTCAACAGGTAAGAGCGGCGGTTTCTCGACGTTCTCCAATGATCATGATGGTCTTGCAGCAATGGCTCGTCAGTTGATGCTATATGGGGATCGTGGCAATAATACCCCGAGTGGGATTCTTCATACGTATGCCCCGAGTTCTGAAAACAATACCCGGGCTTATATCGATGATGTGACTTCCAGAACTGGTTTTGGTTCAGGCCAGCGTCTTGACCTCCATAACCCCGAAGTCCTGAAGAAGTTGATGGCCTCAATGATTAGGCATGAGCAGGGCTCTCAACCCTACACGGAAGAACAACTCAAAAACGCGATAAGAACGGCCATCACGGATGACCGGTGGTCAGGAAAGCGCAGCCCGGAGCTACTCTCTCAGCAGCGGAACAATATCAACTCGATGCCGACTGGTGGCTATCGCCCGGAATCAATACTGGCGCCAAAGAAAAGCAACCTTGACTCGAATACCGTCACCGATAACCTAGCCCGCTCCCTCAAGGATGCTTTCACAGAACAACCGCTAAGACTGGAGATCGTTATGACTAACGATAAAGGTGAAAGGAAAACGTACAACGTTGAAAACAATGGAAAAATAATTACACCTATGAATTATTAGTTTCTATAAAAATACAATAAGATACAATTATGTAAATATATTCATGTGAGGAAAAAATGAAAGCTATATACATAATTGTTCTTGCTGTTTTTTATCCACTTTCGGTCTTGGCTGGGAGGGGGGATGCTGTCTGTAGGGTGATGGTAAATCAAGGGTTTTGGGGAGACATAACAACACCTGCGATCACCGGAACCTTACAGGACAAACCTGCGGACTTGGCGATATGTTTTCATGGAAAGGATTTCAGTCAGAATGTCGCGCGGTCAACATTAATTAAAAAGCTACCAGGGGATTCCCTCAAAGTTGTTTCTTCATCAAATATTGATGGTTTTTTAGAGATGTACGTATCTCTTTATAATGAAGAGCATTCAGAATCTGTAATAACAAAGGTCGTAGTCAGTGAGCGTGGTGAAATTGGCTCATATCCTGGTGGCTTAATTAGCAGGCAGCAAATAAAAGGGAGTGACCCTGAAGGCATTTTTATCTTCCTGCCTTCATATTGGAAGAATGATGTATATTTCAATTTCATAGAACCAACTAGAACCAGGTTGTACCGCTTTCACCACACGCCAGGTGACGCAATGAGCGTGGCAGTATTAAAGAAAGTTTCCGATAGCTATGGCGAGTGGGTTAAAAAGAACGGTGACATAATAGTCACAAAAGATTACTTTACCAAAAATGATGGGCGAAAAGTTTATGGGGCAATAATATCCCCAACAGATAAAGAAAAATGCAAATTTGATGCATCTCAATTCGCTTGGGTGCTTTCAGCATTATCAGCATGTAATTAGTATCTATATAACTTAAAGCCATAAAAAACTAAAACCGCCCATGCTGGCGGTTTTTTTATACCTGGAGTTTAAATGCCGATTATTCAGGATGCGATTTCGTCGCTGATGGGCGGCGACGCCAGTGATGACTGGCAGAGTAAGTTGCGCGCCTCGAGCTTCAGAGGTGTTCCGTTTGCCGTTGTCGCTGAGGAAGGCAGTCACGGCCGCCGCCAGGCGGTGCACGAATACCCTTATCGTGACACTGCCTGGATAGAGGATATGGGGCGCGGTGTCCGGCGGATTGTCATTCGTGGCTTCCTCATTCAGGACAGCCAGATGTATGGCGGTGGTGATGTTATTACCCAGCGTCAGGCGCTCATCACCGCATGTGAGGAGAAGGGCACAGGCACGTTGATTCACCCGACTCTGGGTGAAATGACGGTGGCCATACCGGAAAACGGGCTTCGGCTTTCCGGTTCTGCAGATGCAGGCCGTGTTTTTGAATTCACGTTGATGGCGATCGAGTCAGGGCTAAAGGTTTTTGCGGTCACCGGCAGCAGTGCTGCAGGAAAATCTGTTCGCACAAATTACCTGAAGTTGGTCAGCACCACCGTATTAAGCACCATCGCACGGATTAAAGGTGAAATCCGTGGCGTGACGCAGGCGATAAAAACCATCAAGAACACGATCGCTTTCTGGACAAACATGGTGGACAGCACCACCAATGAAGTGACGAATGTCAGCAACGTTCTCAAATCAACGTTCGGTAATCAGCGCTACGGGCGCTATAGCAAGGGGGAGGTGGGTGGCAGTTCATCAGGTGTAAACGGTAGCGTCTCTGCCGATGACACCGATGATTTTGAATCACTTTCCGTGCAGGTATCTGCCAGTGCCATCATGGACCGTCAGGGGATTTTTGATACCGTCACCGGCCTGAATAGCTCTGCCACGGTTGATGAGTTTGTGCAACGTACTACTGACGTTATCAACGTGATCCTCAACTGCACTGGCGGTGTGAATGAGCGGATAACTGCGCTGGAAAAGTTGGCCAACGCCACCAGTTCAGAATATCAGCAGTCGTCAGCAGGTGCTGATATTGCGGAAAGCGTCAATGTCCTGATTATTGTTCTGTGCAGCGCGGCAATGGCGGCAGCGGCCGCTGAATCAAACCCGACGAGTCGCAACGAGGCGGAGCAGATTACCCACCGGGTGTCGGATCAACTGGATGCCGCTCTACTGGCGACAGGCGACCGCGCCGACGATGAACTCTACAGTTCATTGTTGCTGGTCAGGTCTTCATTTCTCGACACCATGTCTGCGCTTTCAGCCAGTTTAAGCGAGCTCATGCAGTTCAATTCTGCGCAACCACTCCCCGCGCTGACGCTGGCTAATCGTTTATATCAGGATGTCGGGCGCGCTGATGAGCTGATTCAGGAATCAGACGTACCGCACCCGGCGTTTATGCCTGTTTCGATGAAGGTGTTACGACAATGAGCGATGATCAGGATGTAGTAACGCTGACAGTCGGTGACAAAAAAATAGAGGGCTGGGATTCAGTCCGCGTGACGCGCTCAATAGAGCGTTTCCCGTCTGATTTTAGCCTGGGCCTTCTGGACTATTACCCTGGCACCCACGAAAAGCAGCTGGTGGTGGAGGGGGCGCCCTGTGAGGTCCATTTCGGTGAGGACCCGGTGATAACGGGTTATGTTGACAGTTGGGAGCCTGCGATAACACGAGCCCGGCATGAGGTCCAGGCGAACGGCCGCAGCAAATGTCAGGACCTGGTGGACTGTTCTGCCGAGTGGCCGAACAACGTTATTAACCGAAGTGATGCACTGAATATCGCTTCCCGCCTGGCCTCGTGGTACGGCATCAACGTGTCATGCGATGTTGACGATCTGGTCGACGTGCCTCAGTTCACGATTAACTGGGGCGAATCTCCGCAGGAGATCATCGAACGGGTGTCCCGGTGGTCCGCGCTACTCTATTACGATTTGCCCGACGGAAACCTGCTGCTTACGCGCACAGGAACCCGACGGGCAGCCAGTGGAGTGGCGGAAGGCGAGAACGTCGAACAGGCGTACTACCGCGCCGATATGTCGGAACGATTCTCTGACTATGTTGGGGTCTCGATGAGCGTTTCGCCGATCGCCGGATTTTCTCCGGATACGGCCTATGACTCGGTAACGCTGGCCACTGCCCGTGATCCTGAAGCGGCCAGTATGCGATACCGCAAACGCATCGTTATCGTTGAAAGCACGCTGATGGCGTCGAAGCAGGCGCAGCGCGCGATCGACTGGGAGATGAACCGCCGATACGGTCGCTCGAAGCAGTTAAGCGTCACGGTAGACAACTGGCGGGATAAGGCCGGGAAATTGTGGGAGCCAAATACGCTGATCCCGGTGAATCTCCCCACGCTCAGGCTACCGGATACTGAATTGCTGATAGCCGAAGTCACTTTTATGCGGGACAGCGATGGTACGCATGCCCGGTTGACGCTGATGCCACCAGAGGCGTTTGCAGTGCAACCCTATGCGTTTTACCAGCAGATAGCAGGATTCAGCCAATGAACCAGTTTCGACATATTGCAAACCGTATTGCCAGCATGCTGGGCGTGGGGCGAGTCACTGCGATGCAGGACACTGGTGGGACCCAGTCAGTGCAGTACCAGACCCCGCTTGAGGTCGCCAGCGCACATAGACTGGCCGAGTTTGGCTTTTCTTCCGGGCTTCCCGTTGGTACTGATGTCGTGCTGGCGTTCCTGGGCGGTGATCGTTCGAATCCGGTAGTCATCGCGACCAACCATCAGGGGTACCGCCATTCAGATCTGAGCCCCGGTGAAACGGTAATGTACAACCAGTGGGGGCTGTACATCCAGTTGACGGAAGCCGGCATCAGCATCGATGCAAAGGGCCAGGACGTCACCGTCAATAACGCAAAAAATCTAACGGCTACCGCGACAGAACAGGTGAAGCTCATCACACCTAAATTGCTGGTCACCGGTGATGTTATTGATAACTGTGAAACCAACGACAAAACGCTGAAACAGTTAAGGGACGCGTATAACGAACACGATCATGAAGTGAAAGAGGTCGAACAAGGTAACGATACCGTAACCAGCGAGAAACCAGGGGAACAGGTATGAGTGATATTTCATCATTCTGGAATGTTGATGCGCTTCGTGCTGACTGGCACACCGATCTCGGGGCTCTGGAAACCGGCAACGACCTGCAAACCGCAATCATCCTCAGTCTGTTCACAGATCGCCTTGCCCGCCGGGACGACGCTTATGACGGTAGTGATCGCCGCGGCTGGTGGGGAGACTCAGACGCCGATACGCAACTGGGTAGCCGGCTGTGGTTGCTGCGGCGCGAAAAACTGACGACGAATGTCGCGATAAGGGCAGAAGAGTACGCAAAAGAGGCTCTTGACTGGCTGAAAGGCGATGGTGTCGTCAGTGATATCAGTTGCACAACGCAGATTGTCATGCCGAACAGGCTCAACCTGATTATTCGTTATCTGCCGCCGGATGGAGACTGGCAGGAGAGCGCATTTTTCTGGATCTGGGAGCAAATAAATAATGCCGTTTAAACGAAAAACGCTGAGTGAGCTGCGCGAAGAAAACCGGCAGTTTATGCAGGCAGAACTAAAAAATGTTGGTGCCTTGCTTCGCTTCGGGAATCTGAAGGTCGTCGCGGACATGGATGCCGGTATGTCGCACCTGCACTATGCCTACCTGGATTATATTGCCCTGCAGACAAACCCGTTCACATCTACCGGGGAGTGGCTGGCAGGCTGGATGGCACTAAAACAGACTTACCGGAAAGCGGCCACTGCCGCCCGTTCACCTGCAGCAAGGGCAACGGGAACTGTCGGGGCCATTCTTCCCGCGGGTACCGTTCTGAACCGGTCCGACGGTTATCAGTATGTCACTGATTCGGAACTGGCCATATCCGCCGGGAAAAGTGGGACCACTTCTGTCACGGCTATTTTACCCGATATTTCTGACGACGTAAGCGGCGGCGGGAGCGCTGGCAATGCCGACTCCGGCACGTTGCTGACGCTGGATGCCAATGTGCCGGGTATCGACAATACGCTGACGTTGATCGAGCCAGCGACAGGCGGGGCAGATATCGAAAAAGAGGAGGATTTCCGACAGCGCGGGCTGCAGGCGTACCAGAACCCGCCTCAGGGTGGGAGTGACGCCGATTATAAAAAATGGGCGCTGGAAATTTCTGGCGTAACCCGTGCATGGGTAAAGCGGCGCGGGATGGGGGCGGGTACCGTCGTTATTTACATTATGTGTGATGGCAATGACACGACGAATAACGGTTTCCCGGTCGGGACCGATGGGGTGTCATCGCTTGAAGACTGGGGGGCGATAAAGGCGACAGGCGATCAGGGAAGGGTGGCGGATTATATTTACCCTCTCCAGGCTGATACTGCGATTATTTACGTCTGCTCTCCAATAGAAAAAGTTGTCGACTTCACTATCTCTGGGATCCCGGACGCAGACAGCGATACAGTGCAGGCAATAAAAGACGCTATTAATTTGCTATTTTTTGACAACGGAACGCCGGACGGGTCAGGAAAAATTTATCTCTCCGATATTAACGGTGCGATCAGTCAGGTCGCCGGCACGACGGGATATGTGCTGGAATCACCCTCCCAGAACATCATTTTAGGGACGGGTGAGCTGCCATTGCTGGGGACGGTTGATTTCACATGAGTCTTTATTCTGTTGATGACTATACGCGTGCTTTGGTTTCACTGTTGCCCACCGGCCTTGCATGGCCCCGCGATGTTGAAAGTACACAGTACGCGACGGTCAGATCTCTTGCACATTCATTTGCACGTTCTGACACTGATTCACTGGCGTTACTGTCAGGTGGTTTTCCTTCAACAGCACTGATGATGCTTTACGAATGGGAGCGTACACTCGGTCTACCTGATGATTGTGCTATTGGCGAAATGGATAGCAGATAGCATTGGCGCTCGCCAGAGAGCCGTTGTGTCAAAGCTAATCAGTACTGGTGGATTAAACCGCAATTACTACATCAGTGTTGCGGCAGCGCTGGGTTACACCATATACATCACTCAATTTCGACCTGCAATGTGTGGAATGTCGGTATGTGGAGATGCGATAAATGGCGATGAATGGCCTTTCACATGGCAAATTAATGTTCCCGGAACAACAATAAGATACGCATATTCAGGTAGCACTTATTGCGGTGATCCTCTCGGTTCGTGGGGGGATAAACAGTTTGAATGTGCGATAACAAAAATCGCACCATCACATATAAATATTATATTTGTGTATGGCTTTGAGGCTGAGATTAATACGCCGGAATATCAATCTTTATTTGATGTTTTGATGAATAGTGTATGGCCGGAATATTAAGCGTAAATATAATATATCAACAATCACAGGTGTTTCAGCATGCTAAAAATTAGTGATGTAGAATCTACGGCTCTTGATGGCCTTTTTACTGATGGAAAAATATCCGGTGGCATTCCTCCCACAAGGCTGGTTGCTGCATGGTTTAATGCCATTCAGACTGAACTTGTTAACGTTGTCGAAGGGGCTGGCATTGAATTAGACCCCGAAAATTCAGCGCAGGTATTAGAAGCCTTAAATAAATTATTTTCTATTAGCGACTATCTTAAAAAGTCATTGAACCTAAGTGACCTTGACAATAAATCTACAGCAAGAACTAATCTCGGTCTGGGTAATTCTGCTACACGAGCGGTAGGAACTACAGCTGGTACGGTGGCTGCAGGGGACGATTCGCGAATTACTGGCGCATTACAGAAAGATCAAAACTTTGCGGGGTTAACTAATCTGGCAATCGCAAGGGGAAATCTTGGGCTTGGCGCGATGGCCACAAAAGATAATCCTCCGTTTATAAATGAAATAGGGGCCTATGCATTTGCATGGTACGACGGAGCAATGGGTTACACGGGCACTGTAGATGGCTCGGCATTGTTTCCCTCGACAGGTGATGGTAATCACGCAACAACGCCGCTCTCTGGCACATGGCGTTGTATGGGGCAGACAGAAACCATCAACGACCAGCACCGCACGACTTTATGGCAGAAAATCGCAAACTGAACAATTAGCCTATAGGTTGATATCTACCGAGCGATCACTCTCTGTATTTTAAATTTAGATTGTCAGTCTTTTTCTGAAAATAATTTATCTTTTCTGGTGATAAGCACATCCAAAGAAAAGTGAGGACAACTTAATGCCTGAATTAACACCCCCCCTTGGCACTGCTGGAATTAAAGTTTTAAAAGAAAACGTAGAAAATTTAGATATCGCTTTAAATACCGACAGTGAAAGTTGGCTTGATCGAGGAAAACGAGTAAACGTTTCGTGGAAGGGAATTTTAAATAAGAATGCCGAGGCTCTCAAAGTAACTCAGGATAGCATCACCATTCTCGGCCTTCCATTTACTACTTTACCAGAAGCCCAGGCTGCGGCAGATGACGGAAAAATTCCTGTTGGTGCGGTAACATGGGTACGAAATGCTGGTGATGCTTCGCTGGCGGACGAGTACATCAACAACAGTGGTACGCTTGAGGCTACCGGGCGCAGTATGGTGTCCAAAGCCTACATAGACGTCAGATTGCCTTCCTCAAGCCGGAGTCGTCTTTATGCCGGGGTTTTTGGTGCTGACGGCACGATTTGCATCGGCGGCCGCAAGTCCGACGGGAAAACAGAAATTTCTGACGGCACTGTTTTAGAGGACGTTATCGGTACGCTGCGTGTTTACACTGACATTACTACGGCAATGTCGAAAACGGCACTGGATATGTGCTTCGTCTATGTTGACGCCAATAATGATGCAGCGCTTTACGCCAACGTCAATAATGCACCTGTTCCGGTATTTTCCATCATCACGGAAAATCAGATTACGAATAAATTTCAACGCTCAGGGTATATCGCCGGCGCCGCCGGGAAAAATGACGAGATGCTGTACGGCAGTCAAAAATCTGACGGGGCGTTTGTTACCTATCTCAGCGGGAATATTGACGAGAAAATTAAGTGGCTGGAGGAGAATTCCGGCAGCGTTACGCATGCGGTTATTGCTCACGCACATGGTAACAGCAAAACGGCCGGCACCGGCGGCACACCATATCCAACGCAATTAGCAGAACTCATTGGAAATGGGTTTACTGCTGTGAATTATGGAATCGGTGGGCAGAGGTCTGGTCAAATCGCTATGCGGATGGGGGCTATACCGACGTATATCACGGTCACCGGCAATGCGATACCGGCAGCAAACAGCGCCGTTACCATCGCGCAGTTTAACGGCGCCAGCGCAACGGCCGCACCGGCATACCCGAGCCAGGACCGCCGCATCCTCAGCACCAACTCGGACAATACAACGCGCACCCTGGAAGGTTGGATTTGTGGTGTGAAATGTCGCATCACCCGCACAGCCAGCGGCGCCAACGACAATACCAAAACGGAGGCGTACACGCTGACGGCGCTGGAGGGTGCCGGCGTGCGTTGTCTGCCTGGGTCGCTGTTCGTGCCTGATTACGCTATGCAGGATTATTCAGACGTTGAAGCGTGGATTGATGCCGGTATTAACGATTTTCGCTCCGGAGCGACGACATCTGCCGATTACGATGATGACGTGGCAAGTATAAAATCTAACGTTGACGCTATGGTGACGTTTGCCGAGAAATCCGGCCGAAACATCCTTCTGTTTGGTTTAACTGCTGATAATTATGCCGTCGAATATTATGGCGGCATTCGCTATCCGCGCATTTTAGAACTCAACTACTACTGGTCACAAAAATACCCCGATTATTATGTCCGGGGTAATAACGGCCTGGACCTGCGCGAAACACTGGTTGCAGATTACAACCCTGCTATAGCACAGGATGTAACTGATTACGGTAACGATATAACGCCATCATCGCTGCGCAGCGATAACCGTCATCCCAACACAGCCGGCTATGGTGTTTATGCAGCCCTGAGCTATCAATTCAGAACAAAACGAGGCTATTGATAATGGCGATATTTCTACAATCCGATGAATCGCCCCTGGCTGGCGGCGGGAACTATTTTGAAAACGATGAAATTATCATGCGTCCCGCCACGCTGGGCCTGCTGGATTTCAGCAATGATGTTTGTTATTCCGGCGGCACACCAATCCCGGCCTACGCGAACCTGCTGAACCTGGTGTATGGCGGGACCAATGCCACAAACGGTCCGAATGTCCGCGTACTGGAAACCGGTATGCTGAAGTTCGACGGCACCGAACCAAACATCAACGATTATGTGCTTCTGCCAACGGCTGAGTTTTCGTTACCTGCCGGATGCAAACGCGCCCTGGCGAGCGTGGCGATAAAACTGCCTGCATCTGGATATGGCACGCCAGCTGCTAACCGGTACCCTATGTTTTTTGGCCGCCTTAATAATACCGCTGCTGCCAGTATCAATTTTGGTATCTGGGGGATTGTCAGCACTGCCGGCGTTCTGACATCCGTACAGGGCGCACTGATGGGGTCAGTACCGGTATCGGCCACGGCCCAGCTTGCAACACTGACAGATGGGAATGTGCATGTGGTGTCCGTATACGCTGACGGGGAAACCACAGCGGGAACACTTGTTACGCGCATTTATGTTGATAACACGCTGGTAGCGACAGCGACTAACAGCGCGTGGGATGGGGTTGTGCCAGTGCCCACCAACCTGCCGCGTATTGGCAGTTATCCGGCGACCATTCACAGTCCGTGGGGTGGTCAGATGGTTGGCCGCCCGATGCTGGTAAATCTCACAGGGAAAACAACTGTTGCGACTGATTTGATTGCCCAGGCGGTAACGTTAGCCAACGAGTACCTCGTTTAATCAAAGCACTGCGCCTGTCATGAAAATTGATAGGCGCAACCTCTCTTGATCTGAAGTTTCGATAAAACTACTGTATATAAAAACAGTATCATTCAGGAGTTCAGATCATGCCACGTCTTTACGAAATCGAAATAGCCTGCCGAGCGGCGATAGTCATCGAGCCCAACGGCAGGCGCACCATCACTACCAGACGGTTTCTGCAAGAACTGGAGAAGGTAAACTGGCACTGGTCGCCACGGCAGGCGAACCAGTGGATCGAGGGCTACGTGACGACATTCAAAGACGTCTCAACGCAAGAGGGGGACGATAGGATGTTCCAGCTCTACAACCCGAACGGAGGGCTGTGATATGGGCTTTCCGTCGCCAGCAGCCGATTACATCGAGGATACACTCACCGTTACGAAACTGTGCCGCGTGGATGGCAACTCGAAGATTATCAAAACTGATTCCGGTTATGCGGTGCTGGATATGTCGCTGAGACCACAGCAGGGCGATATCGTCTTGATCCGATACGACAGCATGACAGATTTTGGCCGACTGCAGGGGCAATCGTTCATTACCCGTGATGGAGAGGCGATCGAGGGGGATGGGGTAGAGGTTTACGGCGTCGTCACGTTCACCGTTAACGATCTGCGTCGGGATGACTGTCCGGTGTGATTCCCCACTCAGCAACCGTATGCAATAGCTGCCGGGCGAGGATGGCTGCGGGTGTTCATGCCAGCAATCGGCGCCAGTTTACACGTCAATTAACGGACGAACCAGTCGTCAGCGGTCTCCCAGGCATCTTTAAGAGTTGTCTCGACAAATTCCTTTGCAGCATCTTTATCGGTCGCCCACAGTACGCTCAGGCCGTCATTACTGGCCGTCTTAACGACCACCTCGACATCATCGTAATGTTTGCTGATCCGCCGGGTCATTTCTTCCTTGAGAGCCTCCATTGACCCCCGCGGCATTTTTCCGGCTTTCTCTTTGGCAATGCTGATTTCTACACGCATGATAATCACCTTTTACACTGGTTGGATATACAGTATTGAGCAAGGAGTGATTACTAGTCAAATGGATTGTTTAGGAGTGTGAGTACATAATTAAGTACATTTTTTAGGTTTGTTTTAATTAATTTACTTAAAAATTATCATGATATGTTTGCATTCAAGTAATCTTCGGCGTAGTCGCCCACCAGCATCAGAATCTTCTTGCTCACCATCATCACTCCTGTACGCATAAAGGTGTCTAAGATATAGCCTGGTGGAAGAGGGAATGCGAACCGTCAATCTCCGCCCTGGGAGCTTCATTCCATCCGGCGGCGGCGGATTTCTGACCTGTTGCTTGCGGATGCGACATTCCGCCATTTATTTGCCATACAATTGTAACGAAAACGATTGCTTACTGGTTTTATATGGTTATTAATGTTATCCATAACATTAAATGATAGATAAAGGGACGTTGTGAACGTTGCTGAAACGGGTGCCACTCTGTTATGGCTTGTCGGTGTTATCGTGGTTATTTTTGCCATCGACCTTAAATTTAAGCGTAAGTATCGGCGTAAGCGAACGAAGGAGTAGCTTTTCTCCTCGGCCAGCGCGTCAGCGGCTCCGGGTGACGGATCGGGGAGTGGTTACGGCAGCGGAAGGGAGAGTCGGGCACCCGCAGCGGTAAAGCGCTTCTGCAAAGGAGAGGGTTCTGCAAAAAGAAGAGGGCGGCGCTGCGGAAAAACGATAATCGCTGACGTGCGGTATGTAGGATCAGCGACAGGGAGTCCGGAGATTCGACGATGGCCCGAAGAGCAATCAGAACTCGTCGGGGTTATTGGATACAGCGATTCCAACTTTTGCCAGACTCAATACGAACAGACTAAGCACGGCAAGCGTTGTTACAACAATCATAAGTGTGGTCACAGCAGTCTCGATAGTTTTATACAGACAGTAATCAGACTGCGTACCTGAGCAATAGTTCCGCAAATAAACAGAACCCGTTCGGGATGCGATGGCCTGACGTGATGCAACAATAATATTTCTCGTTTCCCGAAGTCTGGCCTCAGTGTAATAATTCAGGCTATTTAAGCTATTTCAAAGAGGTACAGTGAAGAGTGGGCCCTGCGCTCGCCCGGCTGCGTAGGTTAAAGGGACTCAACGCGTGCTCGTCCCCCCTAACGTTGTTGCCGCTAGCGTCTTTTTTTGAAGGTAAACTTTTGTTTCTTGCGATCTCTTATATACGAAATAAGAGAAAAAACAGCGACCAGGAGCAGTGCGACCGCCAGTGCTAAAAAGAGTAAATTCGCCATACGCATTTATTCCCCGAGAAATTTATGGATATTCTTGCTTTTATGCGAAGAAATTTACTCTCGCCTTAAGAAAAATCCTAATGAAATATTTTTCATAGTTGTCAAAAAAGCTTTTTTAATGATGTTTATGAATTGATTCTGGGTTTTAATATCGATATTTACGCGGATTTGTAGCATAATATTTCAATTAATCGCCGCTATTTTGCTTAAAGATGCTAGAGGGGATTTGGGTTGTTCGGGCCGAAAGAGAGCATCATCCGTACCGTTTTTATAAACTAACTGACTGAAAAAATTTAGAAACATGGACCCACCCTCGGACGAAAATCGCCGCGGAGGGAATGCGTAGGGAATGCGTAGGGAAAAGGATGCCGCCGATCGGTGACGCCTGCGCTACCTGCCGGCCGTTGCCAGAATATTTTGCGGCAAACTTGCCTGAAAAAAGACAATGGGCACGACGGGAGTCATTCCTCAGCCGCCATGGTCAGGATAATCTGCAGTGGGTTTCATTTTATTCAACGCCTGCGCTACCTGCCGGCCGTTGCCAGAATATTTTGCGGCAAACTTGCCTGAAAAAAGACAATGGGCACGACGGGAGTCATTCCTCAGCCGCCATGGTCAGGATAATCTGCAGTGGGTTTCATTTTATTCAGGTTGTGAATATAACATTACGTAATATTCAGGGAGTCAGTTTGTGTCTGGTGTTCATCGCGCAGCTTGTTTCCCTGGCCGCGGATAAATTTAAGTCTGGTGAACAGGAGAGCGTATTTAAACGGCCGGCGGGCTGCGCCGGTGGCTGGGGAAAATATTAGCAGGGCAAATTGATATCCAGGGAGCAGTATTGGGTAATGCTAACGCCGGTCCCTGAAAAAACGCTGTTGATATCAACGCGGCGGCCTGGCTTATTCGTCTGCGGTCATCCACATATCCGCTTCTTCAAACATCTCCTGAACGGCACGGCTGATCTGCTCCTTTTCATGCTTGCTGGCATCCGTATTGATTGCGGGCAGCGTCATCATCGGCTTAACGCGAACGTCAGCCTCAGGAAAAATGCGGTGAATACGTTTGGTGAGTTCAGCCATAATGGTCTCTCTGGCCCCGGCTAACCCTTCAAAATTTCTTTTGTCATAAACCAGTTCTACAAACATGCTTTGGCTCCTGTAACGGTAGGCAGTAGTTATACTGTTTTTTTGTACAGTGTCAAGGCGAGAGGAAGAACAGCGCGCGTTTCCGCCTCGCCAGCCGGCCAGCACAGGGCATGTACGTAATAAGTGGTGGTCGGTTATTCAGCTACTGAACAACCGTTAATCGACGTTGTTAAAATAGTCTCGCGCAACCGCCTCGACGTTCTTCGCGTCAACTCCCGTTTTTTCAGTAATCAACTCGATGAACTGCCTGAACTTGTCGGTCATTACGTTGCCGCCATCCCAGTGGGCAACGTAGAAACGGCACTGATAGCGATAAAAGTGGAGGGTGGTATCTCCTAACGTGTAGTACATAAGAATCTCCCGTTCAGTATGTTGGACGAATCGCCATAGTTTGTAGTTATGGTACCTCACCATAACGCGCTGATTGCAGCATCTATCCTGCTACGAATCGCGTGAGATTGCCAGAGACGCGTTATTTTTAGCGCCGCCGGGCGCGGCGAGCCGCAGCATCCGCCTAAATAGTGCCGAACTTCAAGGCCTTCGTGATAACCGAGCATAAGCGGCTTGATTAACCCGGATGATTTATTAATACTGTATATAAACACAGTTATTATGTCAGGTGAGTTTATGTTGACGTTCTACAAGCCG
Source organism: Klebsiella sp. 18074 (assembly GCF_902705905.1). Classification (NCBI taxonomy): domain Bacteria; kingdom Pseudomonadati; phylum Pseudomonadota; class Gammaproteobacteria; order Enterobacterales; family Enterobacteriaceae; genus Klebsiella; species Klebsiella sp. 18074. The sequence goes on from NZ_CACSIS010000014.1 coordinate 138,492, forward strand.
GTTGAGCTGTCGCCACGGTTTTTGGTGCCGCTGTTTCGCGATCTTGTTCCCTGCGGATTTCCCAGCCCGGCCCAGGACTATGTCGAAGATACCCTTGATTTGAATAAGCTGGCCATCAGGCACCCAAACGCGACCTACTTTGTCAGGGTGAGCGGTGATTCAATGACGGGGGCCGGGATTGATGATGGCGACCTGTTGGTGGTTGACCGCTCGCTGACCGCGGAGCATGGCGATATTGTGATTGCTGCCGTAGCCGGCGAGTTTACCGTCAAGGAGCTGCAAACCCGGCCTGTCCTTCAGCTCATACCGCGTAACCTCAGCTATTCCCCCGTTGTCTGCCAGCCGGGGGAGGAGCTGCAAATATTCGGCGTGGTCACCTTCAGCTTAAAATCACACCGACATGTTCGCGCTTGTTGATGTCAACAGCTTCTACGCCTCCTGCGAAACCGTTTTCCGGCCAGACCTGCAGGGAAAAGCGGTGGTGGTGGTGTCAAATAACGATGGCTGTATTATTTCACGCTCGGCGCAGGCAAAGGCGCTGGGTATCCCCATGGCGGCGCCTTATTTCAAAATTAAAGACGATCTGCAGCGTTTGCAGGTGGCCGTTTTTAGCTCGAACTATGCGCTCTATGCCGATCTTAGCCACCGGGTAATGATGACGCTAACGGAGATGGCGCCGGCGATTGAAATCTACTCCATCGATGAGGCCTTCGTTAATTTAGCCGGTGTCTCCAGCTATATGCCGCTTGAGACCTTCGGCCAGCAAATGCGCGATCGGGTCCTGAAGCATACCGGACTCACGGTTGGGGTTGGCATCGCGCCGACTAAAACGCTCGCCAAGCTGGCGAATTTCGCCGCTAAAACGTGGAGCAAAACCGGCGGCGTGGTCGAATTATCGAACCGCGATCGCCAGCGTAAGCTGCTCGCTCTGGTGCCGGTGCATGAAGTTTGGGGCGTGGGCCGTCGGATCGCAAAAAAGCTGGAGCTGATGGGCATCGAAAACGCGCTGCAGCTTGCCGACAGTTCTACCTGGGTGATGCGTAAGCACTTTAACGTCGTGCTGGAGCGTACGGTGCGCGAGCTGCGGGGGGAATCCTGCCTGCAGACGGATGAGTTTGCGCCGACCAAACAGCAGATTATCTGCAGCCGTTCATTTGGCCACCGCATTACCCAATATAGCGATATGCATCAGGCGGTTTGCGCCTATGCTGAACGCGCGGCGGAAAAGCTCAGGGCTGAGAAGCAGTACTGCCGCGCGGTTAGCGTCTTTATGCGAACCAGCCCGCACGCCGGAAATGAAGCCTTCTACGCTCCCCAGGCCAGCGGTCGGCTGGCAACGCCCTCCGACGATACCCGGGACATTATTCGCGTCGCTATCCACGCGCTGGACAGAGTGTGGAAGGACGGCTTTCGCTATATGAAAGCCGGCATCATGCTGGGTGATTTCTTCAGTCAGGGCGTGGCGCAGCTCAATCTGTTTGATGAGTATCAGCCGCGGGCGAACAGCGCCGCGCTGATGCAGGTGGTGGATAGCCTGAATCGCTCGGGCCGCGGCAGCGTGTGGTTCGCCGGGCAGGGCATTCAAAAAAGCTGGGCGATGAAGCGTGAGATGCTATCGCCCGGCTATACGACCCGCTACGCCGATTTGCCCATCGTCAAATAGGCCGCCTGGGCATTCACTTCGCTACCAAGGAGCTGCTGCTGCAGCGCGCTGAGCAGCCCGGCAATATTTTCCGCGGATGACTCGGCGCCGTAAATATAGAAGTCCGGGCGCATTAATACGGCGTTAACCTGATGACGGCGCATAAACTCCCGGTATTTACCGGAGACATCCTCCCAGTACCCGGGTGAATTTGCGCTATCGGCAATCACTATCACCTCGCCGCCGATCTGCGCCATCGCGCGGTGGGCGAAATCGAGCAGCGTGCGCGTCGCCACGGCTTCGCTGAGAATCAAATGAAACCCTCGCCCCATCGCATCATCGAAGCGCCGAGTCTGGCCTCCGCGCCGCAGCGAGCCGTGGACAAAAAGCTCGCCGCTGAGTAACGAAGAGGGGGGTGGCTGCAGGTAAATCAGCCCTCCTTTTAGCCCCGGGAAAGGCGGGAGAGGGGGAACATCCCCGCGAAGATAGGGCCCTGTCGCGGGTCTCTGCCTGCCCCGCGTCTGAGACGCAGACTACGCGCCCCATCGCGATAGAGGCCTCGATCACCGCCTGAATCTGCGGCCTGCGCTCGATCGTATAATCATCCAGCAGCTCATCGGAACAGACGCCCCGCAGTACGCGATCTAGGCGCCAGCTTAAATTCCAGACGTCGCGCAGGCCGGAGCACATGCCCTGGCCCATAAACGGCGGCATCAGGTGCGCGGCGTCGCCGGCCAGCAGGACCCGGCCCTGCCGCCACGTTTCGGCAATACGTGAACGGAACTGATACATCGCGTGGCGCACCAGATCCACGCTCTCCGGCGTGGCCCACGGCTGCAGCAGCTGCCAGACCTTGTCCGTTGACTGCAGCTCGTGCAGCGCCTCGTGCGGCAGGCGCATAAACTCCCAGCGGCGGCAGCCGGGACCTCCCGGCACCATGGTCGTCGGCCGCTGCGGATTGCACCACTGGGCCGCCTCCGGGACGTCCAGCGTCACGCCCGGGCGCGGCTTGACGTCAACCACCAGCCAGTCTTCAGCAAAACCTAAATCCAGCCATTCAATGCCGCAGGCCTGACGGATGATGCTGTTCGCCCCATCGGCGCCGATAATATAGCGGGCCTGCACGCGCTGGCACGCCGCATCCGGGTTATCGCGATCCGCGGTGTGTACCATCAGCAGCTCGCCGGACTCGGGATGCTGCTTTAACTGCTTCACTTCCCAGCCATGCTGCACGTGCACGTTGCCTAACGTCTTCACGTGCTTATCAAAAATGGCCTCCAGCTCCGGCTGATTGAAAAAATAGCCAAAGGGCCCGTCGCTGATCGATTCTGACGCCCAGTCAACTTCCACTAACATTTCCCAGCGGGCGTTGAACCACTGATAAAGAGAAGATGGGTGGGAAATGGCCGCCACGTCCTCTTCAAGATTCAGCATGCGCAGCATTCGACGGATCTCGTGATCGTGGAAAACGGCGCGCGGCAGAGGGTAGAGCGTCTCCCAGCGTTCAAAAACCGCCACCCGATAACCCTGCCGTCCCATAATGAGCGATAACAGTTGACCGACCGGCCCGTAGCCGACGATCGCAATATCGTACATAGTGTTATTCATAACGTTTGCCTGTATTTGTGACGGGAGCCGCCTGATGGCGGATTTACGCTTCGCTGTTATGGATAAAGTCGGGCGGGACATCAGGGCCCCATAGGTAGAGCGAGTTCTCCGGCAGAAAATCGCCCGCCGGCCAGCTGGCGTTGGCGCTGATAAAATCAATATCCGCCGAGTACTCAAAAAACGATCCCCACGGATCGCGGACGTAGTGGAAATAGTTTGAGCCGAGGCAGTGCCGGCCGGTTCCCCAGCCGGCCTTATAGCCGGCGGCGGCCATCTGGGATGCGCCGTTGCCGACATCATCAATGCTGTCTACTTCCCAGGCCGCATGGTGAAAGCCCTTGCCCGCGCTTTTGGCGAATGCCACCAGATGGTGATCGCAACCGTGGCGGGCGTGCATAAAGGCGATAATATCCTGCGAAAAATCGGACAGATTCAGCCCCAGCGCCTGCTGATAAAAGCGAATAGCGCTCGGCACGTCCGGCGAGAAAAGCAGCACGTGGGACAGCCGGTGCGGCCTGATTTTTTTGACCGCATCGCGGGTGACCGTGCCGCGCGTATCGGTTGACTTCGGCTGGAAAGGCACCACCCGGCGGGTATCCGGGATCGTCTTTTTGCCGGGCCTGACGTTCAGCCGGTTGCCGTCGGGATCGCTAAACCAGAAGCCGGCATCGTCAACAAACTCGGGTTCGCCGCCGCTGGCGCGCACCTGGCGGATCAGGGCGTCATAATCCTGCTCGAAGCATAAAAAGCTGATGTAGGCCAGCGACTTGCGTTCGGCCGGTAAAATTTTGGCCCAGGTATGCCCGTCGGCGGCGGCCAGCTGCTGGCCCTCCTCCGTGCTGCGGGTCGTCAGGCCAAAGTGGTCATAAAAAAACGCGGCTTCCTCTAATGAAGGGACAAACAGCGCAAAGTGATCGATGGAGTGAACACCACGTAGTTCCGTCATCATTCCTCCCGGTTGGTGTAGGGTACGTCGGGTAACGTTAGGTTATTTTTCTAAAACCACGGGATTGCACAGCGTGCCGACCTGCTCCACGCTCACCTCGACAACATCGCCCGCCTGCAAATAGCGCTTTGGATTCATCCCGAAACCGACGCCTGCCGGCGTGCCGGTAACAATCACATCCCCAGCCTCGAGGGTGATGGCCTGGCTCAGCGTGGCGATAAGCGTCGCGACGTCAAACAGCATGTCGCTGGTGTTGGCCGACTGCACGACCCGGCCGTTTACCCGCGTTTCCAGCTGCAGGCCGCGGGCGCCGGGAGGGAGTTCATCGGCGGTGACTAAATCGGGACCGAAGGCGCCGGTATCGTCAAAGTTTTTGCCAACCGTCCACTGCGGAGTCAGGAACTGATACTCCCGCACGGAAGCGTCGTTAAACAGCGCGTAGCCGGCGACGCACTCCAGCGCGTGCTGCGGGCTGATATAACGCCCGCCGCTTTTGAGGATCACCGCCAGTTCTCCCTCATAATCGAGGGTGTTGGAAAGCCGGGGCAGGACGATAGGCCGGTTATGCGCCAGCAGGCTGCTGTTAAAGCGCGGGAAGACCGTCGGATAATCCGGCTGAGCGTAGGGCGATTCGCTGGTGTGGTCGGCGTAGTTCAGGCCCACGCAGATAATTTTCCCTGGGCGAGTCAGCACCGGCAGGTAGCTATCTTCCTCTGGCACGACGGTTTCGCCCTGCGCCTCTTTGCCGTACTGGCTCAGGTCGACGCCGCGGCCGAGCAGGGATTCCAGCGGTTCTTCACCCAAGATTTTGACGCCTTCCGCGGTGCGCACGCCGAGAGTCGCCCGCTGCCGATGAGTAAAATACACGTAACGCATAGGTCATTTCCTGTAGTCGTGGTGAGTAGTTAGTTGCAGGCTAATGGCAATAAAATATATGATCAATAAAAAATATATATTTTTAAGGATTAAGTTCTATTGTGTGATCTGTATATAATTTTGCCATTCAGCGCGGCCTGCGGGCTGCCGTATCCCTATAGCGAGTCGATGAGATGAATGAAAAACGTACGATGGCGTCACGGCTGGAAGAGCGGGTGCGGCGGGATATCATCAACGGCAAGCTGAAGCCCGGGAGCAAAATGCGCCTGAAGGCGCTATCCGAGCACTATGACGCCGGGGTTATTCCGCTGCGTGAAGCGCTGTCGCGCCTGGCGACCACCGGGTTTGTTGCGGCTGTCGATCAGAAAGGTTTTAGCGTGCGCCGCGTTTCGGCTCCGGAGCTGCGCGATATCACCCTGACTCGCCTGCACATTGAATGCAAAGCCCTGGAACTCTCGATCCTTAATGCCGATATCGACTGGGAAAGCCGGCTGATTGCCGCCCATCACCGTATGGAACGCCACGACATGCGCGACCCGCAAAGCCAGCAGCTGGACCCGGCGTGGGAAGAGGCGCACGAGGCATTTCACTCGGCGCTGCTCGCCAACTGCGGCTCGCCGTGGCTGCTGCACTTTGTCGATACCCTCTGCGATCAGACGCTGCGCTACCGCGCGCTGGCGGTGGAGTCGCCGGTCAGCCAGGGGCGCGACGTGGCGCTGGAGCATCGCCAGCTGCTGCAGGCCGCGCTGGATCGCAATATCGCGCTGGCGACGTCGTTGCTTACCGCGCATTATGTGAAAACGATGGAGATCGTGCTGGAAAACGAAGCCCTGGGCTGAAGCCGGGGGAAGGGAATGACCTGCGAAGCCGCAGGCCATGTTTATACGAGGATTACTTCAGCGCGGCCAGCTCGTCGGCGGTGAGCGCTAACGTCTGCAGCGTGCCGGTTTCTGCGGAGAGAACGGCGGCCTCCAGCACGGCCATAACGGCGAGCGCCTGCAGCGGCTGCACCGGGTTTTCAATCTTGCCGGTGAGCGCATCGCGCACGTTGATGTAGTACTGACGCTGATCGCCCTGCGGCGCGCCCACTTCCAGAACCTGCGATTGCGCGTCAAAAATGCTCAGGCTATCGTCATCCTGGCCCCAGCCTGCACTGCCGGGAATGACGCCCGCCAGCAGCTGGCTCTCCTGCTGGTCGGCTTTCTGTTTGACCGCGCTGCCCTGGTCACCGTGAACGGTAAAGCGCGCGCTGCCGCCGGCGACCAGCATGCTGCAGTGCAAAATGACCTTATGCTGAGGGTAATTTAAGACCACGTGCGCCCAGTCATTGATCTCCGCGCCCTGGCGCAGGGTGGCGATATTGCCCTGCACCGACTGCGGCAGGCCAAACAGCTGCAGGGCCTGATCGATCAGGTGAGGGCCTAAATCAAACCACAGGCCGCTTCCCGGCACGTTCTGCTCTCTCCAGCGCACGCGAACTTCCGGGCGGAAGCGGTCGAAATGCGACTCGAAGTGCTTCACGTTGCCGATAAGCCCCTGCTCGATAACCTGCTTGATCCCGAGGAAGTCGCTGTCCCAGCGACGGTTGTGGAATACCGAGAGCAGCAGCTGCTTCTCCTGCGCCAGGGCGATAAGTTCGCGAGCTTCCGGCATATCGAGGGTAAAAGGTTTATCAACCACCACATGCTTGCCGGCGTTTAGCGCCAGTTTGGCGAGCGGGGCGTGCGTGGCGTTAGGGGAGGCGATCACCACGAGATCGATATCCGGATGCCGGATCGCCTCTTCGGGTGAGGCGATGACGGTAACATCGGGGATGTCACGCTTAACCTTCTCCTCATCGCGCGATGCGACGACGGCCAGCTTCAGGCCGTCAATCGAGCGGATCAGCGGCGCATGGAAGGTTTTGCCCACGAACCCATAACCGATCAGCGCAATATTAATGTTCTTACCGTCACCGGCGATAACTTTGTTCATTATTCTCTCCACGTTATTGAGCGTCAGCAATGTTGATGTGCGTTGAAATGTCGTCCCCGGCGTCTTCCCAGGCCGTATCTAAAAATAGCTGATGAATTTCTGCTAATCCGGCGACCAGATAAGGCTCGCAGTGGTTCAGTTTCATATGGTCGGCAACCAGCCAGCACTCGGTGCTTGCCGCCAGCATGGCGCGCTTGATCTCGGCATCGGCCTCCTGGCTGGCGCTTAAGCCCAGCTGCGCGTGCAGCGCGCAGGCGCCGAGAATAGCGATATCAGCCCGATAGCGCGCGAGCAGCGCGAGGGTGGCGCTGCCGGCAAACAGGCGCTGCTGCATATCCCATCTGCCGCCGAGCAGGATCAGCTGAATATCCGCCCGGTCGCTGAAGAGCTGGGCGATATCTAAAGAGGTAGTGATGACGGTCATCGGCCCCTTGATGTGGCTGGCGACGGCCAGCACAGTGCTGCCGGCATCTAAAAAGATCGTCGAGCCGGCGGGAATTTTCTCCGCCACCATTTTACCCAGCCGCTGTTTGGTCTTCGGCAGCAGGGCGTTTCTGCCCTGGCGGTTCATCGCCGACAGGTCGAGGGCGATAGCGCCGCCGTGATTCTTTTGCGCCAGCCCCTGCTTTTGCAGATCGGTCAGGTCGCGGCGAACGGTGTCCGCGGAAACCTGTAGCCTCTCGACCAGCTCGCTGATGCTGACCTGGCCATTTTCGCTAATGATATCCAGGAGGTATTTTTGTCTGGCGGTTTTGTGCACGGTCTTAAATCCTGCAAATTGCTGCAATAAATCGCATAATACAGCATTTTGCGGCAAATGAAATCCCATACCGGCTAAAGCGGCGAAGCGTGAGGAGGGGGAGGCGCCGCCATCCCTGGCGGCCGGTTTGTCTTTCGGGCTTCGGTCGCGGATTGCGGCGAGAGGCCCGGCGTTTCCTGGCCAGACCCGGGCCGCGCACGGCGCGGCGAAAACTCAGTTGAGCTTAATGCGGGCGACGCTGTCCGGGCCCTTAGTGGAGTTATCCTCGTTGAAGTCCTGCTTGATGCTGACGTACAGGGTCTCCTGGTCGGGGGAGAGCAGCAGGCTATTCGGATGGCTGGCGAACGACCAGGCTTTTTTCAGCGCATAGGTGGCAGCATCCAGCTGGAGCACCTTCTTCGATTCGCGCTGGCTGATATAAATCTCGTTGCGCTTCGCGCTGAACTTAATACCCAGCGCATCGCCGTCGATACGCTTGATCACCTTACCCGTACGCTCATCAAAGACCAGCGTCGCTTTGGCCTTAGAATCATCGGTAACAAACAGGCGGCCGGTGGCCGGATCTTCCGCCAGATTGAGGAACAGGTACTCTTTGCCGTCACCCGGCGTCCAGCGCTGCTCAATTTTGTGGCTGGCCGGGTTAATCACCAGAATTTCACCGCCGCCGTTTGCCGCATAAATACGATCGGTGTGCGGGGAGTAGATAAGCCCTGTCACCCACTTCCCGGCGTTATCAATGCGTCCCTTGAGGGTCATGGTTTGCGCATCCACGATGGAGATAAAACCCGGATCGGCCACGCGGCCAATAAACAGCTGGTCATTGTGGAACAGCACTTCACGGGCGCCGATAGGGTCGCCGTCCTTATCCTGACCGACGAACATCAGGCGCTGTAGCACCTTACCGCTTTGCGCATCCACTTTGGATACCCCGCCGTCCAGCGAGTTGGTGGTGTAGAACGCCTTGCCGTCATCCGCGACCGCCATGCCGAAGTTCTTCAAATCGGTATGGGTTTCCGTCCGGGTCGCCAGCGTGGTGGGATCCAGACGGTAGATCATGCCGCCGTTAACCGCTTTAAATCCCTGGGCGCTGGCGACAACCAGCGCGCTCTGCGCCGGTAAATAGGCCATCTCGTACAAACCATCCCCCAGCGTCCTCTGGCTTAATGACGCCGGCGCTTTGGCGGGCGGCGTGGCCTCGGCCGAAGCCTGCCATGCCGTCAGGGTTAACGCGGAGAGAAGCGCAGCGCACAGCGCTGATTTACGCGGGCCAAACAACGATTTCATTCTGAACCCCATCATTGGATAAAGCACTCCCGCCGGGGCAAACCGCAGCGGAAACGTAAAAAACAAGAATGAGAATCATAATCATTTATGCTGCGGGCGCAAATCATCCCGGCCTCAGGTGCCGTCCTGAGCGCCTGAACCGGCACGAGGATCGCCGACGACGCGGCTATTTCTACGCACGTACTAGGGCAGCCCGGCGGTAGATCCGCCCCACGCTAGCGCCAGGCTATTGATTTACATAGAGCATACATTTGCTTACATATTTCTTACGGTTAACTGACAAAATAGCCTGCGATAAATAAGGCAAATAATTATTATTCCCATTCTCATTTATTGTTTTCTCGCACCGTATGCCGTCATCAACCTGCTGGCAAAGCGCAATTTTTCAGCGCGGCGGCGGGCGAGATAACACCACTCACAATAATAATTCCTGATGGGAAAATTTATGTTTTTCAACGACAGGGGCACGGGCGGTAGACCGCCGGCACAGAATTTATCTAAACCATTTACCGTTTCACTGCTGGCGCTGGCGATCCAGGCCTTTGTCCACCCCGTGCAGGCGGCGGAGAAGGATAAAGGCGCGGCGGCCGACACGCAGCAGGATATGGTGGTCTACGGCAGCGCGGGAAGTGCGTCCGAAGAGCAGCAGGACTACGCGGCCAAAACCACCCGTGCGGGTACGAAGATGCTGCTGGCTCCCCGCGATGTGCCGCAGTCGGTCACGATTGTGACCCAGCAGCGGATGAAGGATCAAAATCTGCAGACCATCGACGATGTGCTGACCAACGCGACCGGCGTCTCCTCGCAGCAGATCGACAGCGAGCGTTCGGATTACTATGCGCGCGGATTTCAAATCACCAGTTTCGCCTACGACGATATTCCCACCTCGCTTGGTGATGCCTGGAACTACGGCGATGCGCAGGAAGATACCGCTATTTACGATCGCATCGAAGTGGTACGCGGTGCCACCGGCCTGATGACCGGCGCAGGCGACCCCGGCGCCACGGTGAATATGGTGCGTAAAAAGGCGGACAGCAAAACCCTGACCGGGAACGTGAGCGCCAGCTACGGCAGCTGGAATAAGCAGCGCTACGTGGGCGACCTGTCGGCTCCGCTCAATGCCGACGGCAGCGTGCGCGGGCGGGTGATTGCCGGCTATCAGGATCAGGATAGCTGGCTGGACCGCTACCATAAGAGCAAAAAGTTTCTCTACGGCGTCGTGGATGCCGACCTGACGGATAGCACCCACCTGTCGCTGGGCTGGGACTACCAGAAGTCGAATACCGGCAATCCGACGTGGGGCGGACTCCCCAGCCTGTATAGCGACGGTTCGCGGACCCACTACGACCGCAGCACCAACACGGCGGCGGACTGGACGCGCTACGCGATTGAATCCCGCAAGGTATTTGCCAGCCTGACGCAGGAGTGGGATAACGGCTGGTCATTCCGCTTCAACGGCACCCACGGCGAACAGACGCTGAACGACACGCTGCTGTATGTGATGGGGAATCCCGATGCCGATACCGGCGAGGGGGCCAGCGGCTGGGGAAGCAAGGATCGCGGCAAGCGAACCCTCGACTCCTTCGACGCCTACGCCAGCGGGCCGTTTGAGCTGCTGGGGCGCCAGCATCAGCTGATGGCCGGCGCGAACTATAGCCGCCAGCATAACGCCAGCTTCAGCCAGGACGGGCCGATGGATAGCGCGCAGATCGGCGTCTTTAATAACGGCTGGAACGGCAGCGTGGCGCAGCCGGAGTGGGGGGACTGGTATCTGAATGCGGATGATATCGTGCGGCAGAAATCGGCCTATACCGCCGCCCGGTTCTCGCTCGCCGATCCGCTATCGCTGATCCTCGGCGCGCGTTACACCCAGTACAGCGCCAACGGCAGCAGCGGCGATATGCGTAAATACAACGTCACGCCGTACGGCGGCGTGGTGTACGACATCACCGAGAGCCTGTCGGCATACGCCAGCTATACCTCAATCTTCTCCCCGCAGACCAAGCGTTCGGCGGACGGCGGATGGCTGGCGCCGATAACCGGGAAGAACTACGAATCCGGGCTGAAGGCCGACTGGCTGGATAGCCGACTGACCACCAGCTTCGCCATCTTCCGCATTGAGCAGGAGAATGCGCCCGAGGCGGTAAGCGGCGAGTTCGTTAACGGCTCCAGCGAGCAGGCCTACCGTGCGGCAAAGGGCGCGGTCAGCAAAGGGGCGGAGCTGGAGGTTAACGGCGCGGTCAGCGACAACATGCAGCTGACGTTCAGCGCCACGCGCTACGTCGCCACCGACAGCAGCGGCCGCTATAACAGCTTTGCGCCGCAAACCCAGCTCAAGCTCTTCACGCGCTATCGTATCCCGGCGCTGCCCGAGCTAACCGTCGGCGGCGGGGCAACCTGGCAAAATCGGGTCTACAAAGACGTCAGCGGGCCGGACGGCGAAACGCAGCGCCTGTATCAGGGCAGCTACCCGCTGGTGAATCTGTTCACGCAGTATCAGCTGACGAAACAGCTTAGCGTGCAGGCCAATATCAACAACCTGTTCGATCGTGAATATTACTCCTACCTCGATGACTCCGCGGTGTACGGGGAGCCGCGCAGCGTTTCGCTGAGCATGAACTATCGGTTCTGATTACCGCTCCCGCAGGCGCCTCGTAAGAGGGCCTGCGGGCAGAGAGGCTAGCGCATTACCCAGTGCTGGGGGCCAACCTGTTCATAGGTGCGGGCGGGGGGCTGCCAGGCCTTATCGCGAAACGGCGTCGGCAGCTCGTCGTTACTGCCTTCGTGCAGCAGATGGCGGCGCGCAGGGTCGGTCTTGGGGATCGCCGCGATCAGCTTTTGCGTATACGGGTGCTGAGGGTGGGTGAAAATCGCCTGACGCGGACCAATTTCGACGATTTCTCCGAGATACATCACCGCCACCCGGTGGCTGATGCGCTCGATAACCGCCATGTCGTGCGAAATAAACAGAAAGGCAATCTGCATGGTGCGCTGCAGTTCGATGATTAAGTTGACCACCTGCGCCTTCACCGACACGTCCAGCGCCGACACCGACTCATCGGCAATAATCACCTTCGGGTTCATCGCCAGCGCCCGGGCGATGCAGATACGCTGACGCTGTCCGCCGGAGAACTCGTGCGGATAGCGGTTCAGCACCGACACGCTCATCCCAACCTTTTCAATCAGCTCCTGCGAGCGCGCCAGCGCCTGCTGTCGCGTGGCCAGCCCGTTTTCCAGCAGCGGCTCAATCAGCGTTTCCTGGATCTTTAGCCGCGGGTTGAGGCTGGCAAAGGGATCCTGAAAAATCATCTGCATATCCTGACGCAGGCGCTTTTGCTGCGCGCGGTCGGCCTGCAGGACGCTGTAGCCATTGAGCGTCACGTCGCCGGACTGCGCCTGAATCATGCGGATCAGGCTGCGCCCGGTGGTCGATTTTCCGCAGCCCGATTCGCCCACCAGCGAGAGCGTCTCTCCCGGCCACAAATCAAAGCTGACGTTCTCCACGGCGTGAATATGGCCGCTTAGCTGATTGAAAAAACCGCGCTTAACCGGGAAGCGGGTCACCAGATTCTTTACCGATAGCACCGGCGGCTGCGAGCGGTTGGGTAGCGCGGACTCGGGCGGGTAGCGCCGGGTTTCGCCGGTCTGTAAATCCACCGACGGGAACCGGCACGGGGCGCTAACGGCCGTCATTTCACCCGCCGCCGGCACCGAGGCCAGCAGCGCGCGGGTGTAGGGCTGCCGGGGGGCGGAAAACAGCCCCGGCGTTGGCGCGCACTCCACCGCATCGCCGCGGAACATCACCAGCGTATGATCCGCGGTTTCCGCCACCACGCCCATGTCGTGGGTAATAAACAGCACCGCGGTATTATTTTCCGCCTGCAGCGTTTTAATCAGATCGAGAATCTGCCCCTGAATCGTCACGTCGAGGGCGGTGGTCGGCTCGTCGGCAATCAGCAGCTTAGGCTTGAGGGCCAGCGCCATCGCAATCATGGCGCGCTGGCGCATGCCGCCGGAAAACTGATGCGGATACTCATCGTAGCGCTGCGCGGCGTGGGGAATGCGGACCTTTTCCAGTAGGGCAATGGCCTGGCGCTTCGCTTCGCATTTGGATAATCCCTGGTGATGAATAAAGACTTCAGCGATTTGATGCCCGATGGTAAAGGCGGGATTGAGGCTGGTCATTGGCTCCTGGAAAATCATCGCCACCTCGGCGCCGCGGATGCGGCGCATCTCCTCCTCCGGCAGCGCCAGCAGCGACCTGCCGCCGAGGCTCACGCTGCCCTCCGTGCGGCTGTTGCGCGATGACAGCAGGCGCATAATCGCCATCGCGGTGACGCTTTTCCCCGAACCCGATTCGCCGACAATGGCCAGCGTTTCGCCCGGATTAAGGGTAAAGCTGATATTACGCACCACTTTCTGCCAGCTATCGCCGCGGCGAAACGAGACCGACAGATTATCTACACTCAGCACCGGAGAAGGCGTCGGGGTATTCATCAATCAGCACCCCCTGGCAAAAGGGGCTCTGGCGGAAACGAACGCCTGCGGCGTGAACTCAAGCGTGCCGGTGAAGGGCCAGGTCGGGGTGAGCATCCGCCGGCGCGGCACGCGCTCGATATCCTGATCGACCACCCCTTCGGAAAGGGCCATCAGGTTGGGGTTGGCCAGCGGCGCCAGCTCCGGCGACAGATAGCCCGATTTGACCACCAGAATCTGCACCCGGCCTGGGTCTAAGCCGAGCGCGCTAAAATCGGCGAGATCGTGATAGGGGCGACGACGGTCGGCAACCACCACGGTGATGCCGGCGACCTGTAACACGGCCTGATTAGCGCTACCGTGCGCGCCCGCGGGCAGAAGATGCTTCACGGTAAAGAGTGCGCTGACGCTTTCGCCAGCCGGGTCAAGCTGTGCGCCAACGGTCAGCTCAAGCTCTGCGCCAACGCCGGCGCGAAAGGCGGCCTGGGTCGCCGGGGCATCGGCAATGCCCGCCACCAGGGTATTGCTGGCGTTCTGGCGCAGAAGCTCGGCCAGCACGTCGCCGCGATCGCCCACGCCGCCGCCGGTGGGGTTATCGCCGGAGTCCGCCAGAATAACCGGCGCCGTCGGGCTGGCGATGGCCTCCTTCACGCACTCCGCCACGCTGCCGGTGCGGCAGCCGAAGGCAAACGCCTCGCGCGCGTCCCAGTAGGACTGCGCCAGCTTCTCCGCCTGCTGTTTCAGCACCTTCAGGTCGGTGCCGGTAAAAATGGCGGCGGCGGTGGCGCGCGGTTCATCGGCCCAGACGTAGCCCACCATCAGCGAGCTATCGAGCACGCCGGGAAGGCGATCGCTTGCCGGCAGGGTGGCGTAGAGGCTTTTCGCCGGCTCATCTTCGGTACTGGTGCGCTCGCCGGGGAGCATCACCGGCACCGGTGCCCAGACCACGCCGGGCCGTACGCCGGTGGTGATGCTGTTGACCAGCATGGTGACGGAGCGGCGCATGGTCTCTTCAACGTCAATATGCGGCGCGGTACGGTAGGTTGAGTACATATCAATGGCGTCGATAATGCGCTGGGTCACGTTGCCGTGCAGATCGTAGCTAACGGCTATCGGGCAGGCGTCGCCGACGCAGGCCCGGGCGGCGGCGATCCAGTCGCCTTCGGCATCTTCCAGCCCTTCAACGTACATCGCGCCGTGCATCGCCAGATAGAGGCCATCAACGGGCAGCGACGCCTGCAGGCGGGTCAGAAACTCGGTCTTAAAGCTCTCATAGGCGGCACGCGCGACCGGGCCGCCGGGAATGGCGCGGGCGTGTAGGGTGGGCAGAAAGGTCGCCGGATAGTCCTTGAGAAACTGAAAGTAGGGTGCCGCCAGCAGCGCGTCACCTTCGACCGTGCGAAATTCGTCCTCGTGAGTCAGTACGGGATTGAACGTGCTGCATTCAATGTGTATTCCGCCAACGGCAATGCGCATAGGGACCTCGTTAATATTCAGGAAATAAAACGTGAGTAAGGGCCACGCTTGCGGCAGCAAGCGCCCAGCTGTCCTGCTCGAGCGGCCGGTAGATGAGCGGCGTTTTCCCCGCCATACCGGGGAGCAGATAGGTTTCGATGGCCTGCTGCATCACGGTATTGAGCAGCCCCTGAAAGCTCTCGGGCTGATGCGCCAGCATGATCGCCGCCGGATCGTGGGTCTGAATCTGATGGGAGATAGCCATCCCGAGCGCGTCGCCGGCCTGGTGCAGGATATGGATCGCCCCGGAGTGCCCTTTGCGGGCCAGCGCCTCGAGCTCGGCGAGGCTGGTGGCCTCGATGCCCTCCATGCGCGCCTGTTCAAAGATGGCGGTCAGGGAGGCCACGGTGTCGAGGCAGCCACGCTTCCCGCAGCGGCAGGGCTTACCGGCCGGCACGATTGTGCAGTGGGCGATTTCCCCGGCGCCGCCGTGGGCGCCGCGCCAGATGCGCCCGTAAATCACCGCCGCGCTGCCGATGCCGCTGCCGTGGGAGATTGCGACCGCGCTTTCGTACTTGCGCAGATGGCCAAAGGTCTTCTCGTAGGTCGCCAGGGCGCGGGTATCGTTTTCGATAACCACCGGGATCCCGCCGGTGGCGCGGCTCAGCAGCTCTGCCAGCGGAACCAGATGCCAGCCCAGCAGCGCGGACTGCACGCAAACCGACTGGGCGGCGTCAACGAAGGCGGAGAGCGCGAAGCCGATGCCGGCCAGGCGCTGGCGGTTAACGACCGCGCTGTTGAGCAGGTCGGCAATTTCCGCCGCCAGCTGCTGGATCAGCGCCAGGATCTCGACCTCGGGAGTGAGATGGCGCTCGGCAATCTTTTCGCCGATGCCGTTCATCAGCACCACCACCAGCTGATGGTCGATCAGGGAGATACCGATCGCACAGGCGGCATCCGGGGAAAGTGACAGGGTAACCGAAGGCCGCCCCTGGCCGCTGGAGGCGGCCATCGCGCTCTCCTGCAGGACGCCTGCGGCCAGCAGCTCTTTGACCAGCGCGCCGATGGCCGGCTTGCTCATGCCGGTCAGGCGGGCGAGGTCGGCCCGGCTGGCTCCCTCTTCGCTGCAGACCAGATGAACCAGTTGTTGTTGGAGTTTGTTCAGCATAGTGCCCCGACCCTTCGCTTTTTTCTGAACATAATTGCGCCCTGCTGATTTAGCAATCAGTTTCTTCACAAAAATAACTAACTGATCGCATATAAGTTAAATTTATTACCTAATTAAGCGCTAATGGTGGCTAATATCACATTTAAAGAATTTTGTTATGTGTAAAAACAAAACTTAATAGCAACATAAAGACCACAACTGGCGAAATAACATACGGGAAGGGGTTACGCGATGAAGGTATTGATGAGCAAATATCGACTTGCCGTTCTGGCAGGCGTTCTGGCGGTAGGCAATATCACGGCGCTGCAGGCGGCGACGCTGAATGTGATGCAAAATGAAGCGCCGCGCAGCATGGATCCCGGCGACCAGACGGCGACCTTCACCGATACGGTCCTCAAGCCGATGTATGAAGGGCTGGTCGATCTCTCCCCCGATTACAAAATCACCCCCGCGTTGGCCACGGCCTGGCAGGTGAGCGAGGACGGCAAGGTCTGGACCTTCACGCTGCGCAAGAACGTCACCTTCCATGACGGTACGCCGTTTAACGCCGACGCGGTGGTGGCCAACATTCAGCGCCATATCGATCCCAAAGGCAGCCTGGCAGCCAGCTCGAGGATGCGCAACGTGATTGCGTCGGTGAAGGAAATTGACGATGGCAGCGTCGAAATTACGCTGAAAAAAGTCTATCCCTCGTTCCTCAATTTACTCACCGGCGGCGCGGCGAAAATGGTCAGCCCGGCGGCGGACAAAGCCGGCACCATTGGCCGCAAAGCGGACGGAACCGGCCCCTATATGCTGCAGGAATATAAAACCGGGGAGTATGTTTTAGAGAAAAAGAACCCGCATTACTGGGGAGAAAGCGGCGGCCCGGAGCAAATCAAGTGGACATGGAGCTCGGAGCCTTCGGTGATGAATATGGCGCTGCTCTCCGGCCAGGTTGACGTGATTAACCCGGTGCCGCCGCAGTTCGGTATGCAGCTGAAAAGCAATCCGCAGGTGAAGCTGGAGCAGGGCGAGGGCGCGTCGGTATTCTGGGTGGCGCTCAACGTTGAGCAGAAACCGCTCAACGACGTCCGCGTGCGCCAGGCGCTGAATCTGGCGACGGATAAGGACGCGCTGCTGAAGGCGGTGATGTTCGGTTACGCCTCCGCAGCTAACTCGCCGCTGGCGCCGGTGAATGAAGGCTACGATAAGTCGCTCAACGAATACGCTTACAGCATCGACAAAGCCAAAGCGCTGCTCAAGGATGCCGGCTATCCGCAGGGATTTGACATCAATATTGCCGTACAGGGGCCGGATGCCCGGACCGCGCAAATCCTGCAGGCGATGTGGGGCAAGGTGGGGATTAAGCTGAACATTCAGCAGATGGAAAGCGGCGTCTGGAGCAAGGCCGCCTTTGCGCCGGCCGCTGAAAAGCTGGCGAACCGCACCGATTCCGTGCTTGCCTCCTGGTCCTCTGGCCTCAACGGCTCCGATTTACAGCTGCGCCCGCTGTACTACTCCCAGAGCGCCGCACCGGTTGGCGCCAACCTCGGCTTCTATAAAAACCCGACCCTCGACGACCTGCTGGACAAAGCGGCGACCACGATGGATGACAAGGCGCGCATCGCGGATTACGTGCAGGCGCAGAAGGTCATCATGCAGGATGCGCCGCACGTGATGCTCTACTTCCAGGACGATCTCTATGCCACCCGCGCGGATATTAAAGGCGTGCGGATGGAGCCGGGCGGCGAAATTATCGTTATCAACGCCCAGAAGCCGTAAAGCAAGGGCCTGACTGGAGTCGTTATGAAAGCCTACGTCATCAAAAAACTGCTTTCCCTGCCGCTTATCCTGCTCGGCGCGTCGCTGATCGTCTTTTTGGCGATCAGGATGCTCCCCGGCGATCCTGCGCGGTTGATGGCCGGCCCGCAGGCGACTCAGGACGACGTGAGCCGAATGCACTCCCGCCTCGGGCTTGACGATCCGCTGGCGCTGCAGTACGGGCACTTTGTGGTCGGGATGCTCAAAGGTGACTTCGGCATCTCGCTAAAATCGGGGCAGCCGGTCTCCGTCGAGCTCGGCGAGCGGGCACCTTATACCCTCGGCCTCGCGCTGCTGGCGTGGCTGATGGCGGTAGTGCTCGGCATTCCGATGGGGATGTGCGCGGCGATTTATCGCAATCATGCCGCCGATCACGCCCTGATGCTGATCGCTATTGCCGGCGCCTCCATCGCCAACTTCTGGCTGGCCCTGATCGCGATGGACACCTTCTCGGTGAAGCTGGGCTGGCTGCCGCTCCTGGGGGCTGAGGGTTGGAAAAGCTATATTCTGCCCTCGGTGTGTCTCGGCATCTTCCCGATGGCGGTGATGTCACGCATGACCCGATCGAGCATGGTGGACGTGCTCGGTGAAGACTATATTCGCACCGCCAGGGCCAAAGGGCTGGCACCGTTCTACGTCTACTTTAAGCATGCCTTGCGCAATGCTCTCATCCCCATCGTGACCATTATTGCGCTCAACTTTGGCAGCCTGATCGGCGGCGCGGTGGTGACGGAGTCGGTATTTAACTGGCCGGGCATCGGACGTTACCTGGTGGATTCCGTGCGCTATCGCGATTATCCGGTTATTCAGGGCGTGACGATGATAACGGTCGCCAGCGTGGTGGTGATGAATCTGGTGGGCGAAATGATTATCGCCAGAATCAACCCGAAAATAAGGTTTGATTAATATGTCTGAAATCTCACTCGCCAAATCGCGTAATGGCCTGATGAACGGCCTGCGTTGGGGAATAGGCCATCCGTCGATCGCCATTGGCGGTTTTATCGTGGCCTTAATTGTTCTCGGCGCGCTCTTTGCGCCGTGGCTGAGCCACTACGATCCCTATGACCAGGATCTCCTCAATATTCTCTCCGCGCCTTCGGCGGAACACTGGCTGGGCACCGACGACTACGGGCGCGATATTTTTTCCCGCATCATATACGGCGCGCGGATCTCCCTTATCGAGGTGGTGGTCAGCGTGGCGCTGTCGCTGGCGATGGGGCTGCCGCTGGGCATTATGGCGGCGCTGTGCGGCAAAAGCGTCGACCACATCATTATGTGGATTATGGATGTGATTTTCGCCTTTCCCGGGATCGTCCTGGCTATTTTGCTGGTGAGCGTGCTGGGGGCGGGGCTGATAAACATGCTGCTGGCGATCGCCATTTTCTCGGTGCCGGTATACGCCCGTCTGAGCCGCAACCTGACGCTGGGCATTAAAAATATGGAGTATATGGAAGCGGCGCGCGCGCTGGGGATCGGCTACCGGCGGCAGATTATTCACTATATTCTGCGCAACACGCTGGGGCCGATTACCGTGCAGGCCACCCTGACCGGCGGTTCGGTGATTCTGGCCGCCGCCTCGCTGTCGTTTTTGGGCATGGGGGTGCAGCCGCCAATGCCGGAGTGGGGCACGATGATGAGCGACGGGCGCAACTTCCTTGGGATCAGCCTTGGGATCTCGCTTTGGCCAGGGCTGGCTATCGTCCTTTCGGTTCTCGGATTTAATATTCTCGGCGACGGCCTGCGCGACCTGCTGGACACTCGCCTATGAACGCCCGGGTGCTCTGCCTCGATATTGGCGGTTCGTTTATCAAAAGCGCGATCGCCGAAACCGCGGGCGCTATCGGCGATATCCGCCAGCGTCCCGTTCCCACCGGCAGCTGGGGTGATTTTTCGGCGGCCGTTGGCGACATTATTGCCGACTACGGCGACAGGCTATCGGTAGAAAGCCCGCTGGCGCTCTCCTGCGCCGGGGTGGTGGATGTCGCCACCGATCGCATTCTCTCCAGCAACGTGCCGCCTTTTCAGGGCGTCAGCGTGACCCGGACCCTTAGCGCGGAGCTGCGGCGTCCGGCGGTGATGGCCAATGACGCCGATTGCTTTACCCTCGCGGAAGCGAGCGGCGGCGCGGCGCAGGGGTTCCCGGTGGTGCTGGGGATTATTCTCGGCAGCGGCATCGGCGGCGGCATCGCGATTCATGGCAATATTCTTTACGGTAATCAGGGGATCAGCGCCGAGTGGGGCCACGCGCCAATTGTGCAGACCGCGCTGAAGGTGGGCGAGCACAGCCTAAGCCTGCCGCGCCTGCCCTGCGGCTGCGGGCAGACTGGGTGCCTCGACACCTTAGGCGGGGCGAGAGGCATTGAGCGGCTGCATCATATCCTGAGCGGCCAGGCGCTGAGCAGCCGGGAGATTGTTGCCCAGGGTTTGGCGGGCCGCGAACCGCAGGCCCTGACCCTCGCCGCGTGGCTGGAGGTGGTGAGCGAGCCGCTGGCCCACGCGGTCAATATTCTCGGGCCGCACCGAATAGTGGCCGGCGGGGGCATGGCGAGCGAGGCGGCACTGATTAGCCGCCTTGACGAGGCCCTGCGGCGTAAGATTTTGCTGAAAACCGCTCGGCCGCTGATCGTTGCGGGTCGCCACGCGAGCGACGGCGGCCTTATCGGCGCCAGCATTCTCGGGCAGCGGCTTTTATCAGCGAATTCAGCACCCTGCTTGTTTTAGCCCTTGCTTAACGGAGGCGTCAGGCTAGACTACGAAAATTAAGCCTGAGTTGACGGAGGTCTGGTGGAGGCGATTAAAGGTGCGGAACTGAATGTACCGGATGCCGTTTTTGCATGGCAGTTTGACGGCAAGGGCGGTGTAAAACCGCTGACGAATAGCGACACTATCGATAAAGAGCATCCCTGCTGGCTGCATCTCAACTACACCCACGCCGACAGCGCACAGTGGCTGGCGGAAACGCCGCTGCTGCCGAACAGCGTGCGGGATGCGCTGGCGGGCGAAAGCACCCGGCCGCGGGTGACGCGGGTCGGCGACGGGACGCTGATTACGCTGCGCTGCATTAACGGCAGCACCGACGAACGGCCGGATCAGCTGGTGGCGATGCGCTTATATATGGACGAGCGCCTCATCGTCTCTACCCGCCAGCGGCGAGTGCTGGCGCTGGACGACGTGCTCGGTGACCTGCGCGAAGGCACCGGCCCGGCGGACTGCGGCAGCTGGCTGGTGGATATCTGCGATGCGCTGACCGATCATGCCAGCGAATTCATCGAACAGCTGCACGACCGGATAATCGACCTTGAGGATAATCTGCTGGATCAGCAGGTCCCTCCGCGCGGCTTCCTGGCTCTGCTGCGTAAGCAGCTGATTGTGATGCGCCGCTATATGGCTCCGCAGCGCGATGCCTACTCCCGGCTGGCCAGCGAACGTCTGCCGTGGATGAATGACGACCAGCGTCGGCGCATGCAGGATATCTCCGATCGCCTCGGCCGCGGCCTGGATGAGATCGATAGCTGCATTGCCCGCACGGCGATAATGAGCGATGAGATCGCGCAAATTATGCAGGAGGCGATGTCGCGTAGAACCTATACCATGTCGCTGATGGCAATGGTCTTTCTGCCCAGCACCTTCCTGACCGGCCTGTTTGGCGTTAACCTCGGCGGGATCCCCGGCAACGAGTGGCATCTCGGCTTCTCCATCTTTTGCGTGATGTTAGTTGTTCTGATTGGCGGTGTTGCGTGGTGGTTACATCGTAGTAAATGGCTGTAAATAATCGCCTTTTATCAGCATCTGATGGCGAAAACCCGGCAATGTTTGAGCGAAATCAATAAACCATCTACCCATTCGGGGCAATATCTCTCTCGCAGGTGAATGCAACGTCAAGCGATGGGCGTTGCGCTCCATATTGTCTTACTTCCTTTTTTGAATTACTGCATAGCACAATTGATTCGTACGATGCCGACTTTATTGAGTCGGCTTTTTTTTTGCTCTCCTGCGGCCAGCTTCTACGCTTAATGGGTGGTACACCCGCTCATAACCGGGAGAGTCAAAATGCGATATCAGCCTTTAAATTCAATACCCATTTCACCTGAACCCAACGACCCGACGCCAGTGCCGGACCCGCGGCCTCGTCCGCATCCTTTACCCGACCCGCCGCCGGACGACGAACCGATTAAATTGTCGCATCAGAGGCGCAATTCTGCGAGGATACGCGCCTGCCAATTGCGCGCCCTTTAACACGAGAAAAAATTGTGACCGCTTTTTCAACACTAAACGTTTTGCCCGCCGCCCAGCTCGATAACCTGAACGAGCTGGGATACCTTGCGATGACCCCGGTCCAGGCAGCGGCTTTGCCGGCGATTCTGGCCGGCAAAGATGTGCGCGTGCAGGCAAAAACCGGCAGTGGAAAAACGGCCGCATTCGGCCTCGGCCTGCTCCAGCAGGTTGATGCCACGCTGTACAAGACGCAGTCTCTGGTACTGTGCCCGACGCGGGAGCTGGCGGATCAGGTCGCTGGCGAGCTGCGTCGGCTGGCGCGCTTTCTGCCGAATATTAAAATTCTCACCCTCTGCGGGGGCCAACCCTTTGGCGCCCAGCGTGATTCACTCCAGCACGCGCCGCACATTATCGTCGCCACGCCGGGACGCCTGCTCGATCACCTGCAGAAGGGCACCGTCTCACTGGACGCGCTGCAGACGCTGGTGATGGATGAAGCGGATCGGATGCTCGATATGGGGTTCAGCGACGCCATTGATGAAGCGATTCGCTTTGCGCCCGCCGAGCGGCAGACGCTGCTGTTCTCCGCGACCTGGCCGGAGGCCATTGCGGCGATTAGTGGACGCGTGCAGAACGACCCGCAAACCATCGAGATCGATTCCGTTGATGCGCTGCCGGCAATTGAACAGCAGTTCTTCGAGACCTCGCAGAAAGGCAAAATCGCGCTGCTGCAAAAGCTGCTCAGCCAGCACAAGCCGGCCTCCTGCGTGGTGTTCTGTAATACCAAAAAGGATTGCCAGGCCGTTTGCGATTCGCTCAACGCTGCCGGGCAGAGCGCGCTGTCGCTGCATGGCGATCTCGAGCAGCGCGATCGCGATCAAACCCTGATCCGCTTTGCGAACGGCAGCTCGCGCGTGCTGGTCGCAACCGACGTGGCGGCGCGCGGTCTCGATATTAAATCCCTGGAGCTGGTGATTAACTACGAGCTGGCCTGGGACCCGGAAGTTCACGTTCACCGCATCGGCCGCACCGCACGCGCCGGCGCAAGCGGGCTGGCGATCAGCCTTTGCGCGCCGGAAGAGGCCCAGCGCGCCAATATTCTTGCACAAATGCTGCAGCTGAAGCTGAACTGGATGAACGCACCGGCCGGCGGCACGATCGTACCGCTGGAAGCCGAAATGACGACCCTGTGCATTGACGGCGGTAAGAAGGCCAAAATGCGCGCAGGGGACGTTCTGGGTGCGCTGACCGGGGATTTGGGATTCGATGGCGCCGATATCGGCAAGATCAACGTTCATCCGGCGCACGTCTACGTGGCGCTGCGCCAGGGCGTGGCCCACAAAGCGTTTAAGCTGCTGCAGAACGGCAAGATTAAGGGCAAGAACTGCCGGGTTCGTTTACTGAAATAGAGTAGACAAGGGCGTCTCAGCCACCGCGCTGAGACGCCTGTTCGCGGTTTACTTCACTTCCACTACGTTCAGCCGCAGCTCGTCCAACTGGGCATCATCCTCTTCCGGCTGCCAGCCGGCAGGCTGAAGCGGGATCTCTTCGCGATCGAACGCGAGGTCGCCGCCGTCAACCACGTCAGAATCGTGGGTAATGCCTTTAAAGTCAAACAGGCTGACGTCGCTAAGATGCGACGGCACGACGTTCTGCATGGCGCTGAACATGGTCTCGATGCGCCCCGGATACCGTTTATCCCAGTCGCGCAGCATGTCGCCGATCACCTGACGCTGCAGGTTAGGCTGGGAGCCGCAGAGGTTGCATGGGATAATTGGGAACCCCTTCGCCTGCGAGAAGCGCTCGATATCCTTTTCGCGGCAGTAGGCCAGCGGGCGGATAACGATATGCTTGCCGTCGTCGCTCATCAGCTTCGGCGGCATGCCTTTCATCTTGCCGCCGTAGAACATATTGAGGAACAGCGTCTGCAGGATGTCATCGCGGTGGTGGCCGAGGGCGATTTTAGTCGCGCCGAGCTCGGTGGCCGTGCGATAGAGGATCCCGCGACGCAGGCGCGAACAGAGCGAACAGGTGGTTTTACCCTCAGGAATCTTCTCTTTGACGATCCCGTAGGTGTTCTCTTCGACAATCTTATACTCGACGCCGAGCTGCTGCAGGTACTCAGGCAGAATGTGCTCAGGGAAGCCGGGCTGCTTCTGATCGAGGTTTACCGCGATCAGAGAGAAAGAGATGGGGGCGCTTTTTTGTAAGCTGCGCAGGATTTCCAGCATGGTGTAGCTGTCCTTCCCGCCGGAAAGGCAAACCATAATCCGGTCGCCGTCTTCAATCATATTAAAATCGGCAATGGCTTCGCCGACATTGCGGCGCAGGCGCTTCTGCAACTTATCGATGTTGTACTTTTCTTTCTTTGTAACTTGCTGATTATCAAGCATTATTAACATTCTCTGAAACAAAAAGGGCATGTAGGGCAAAGTTAAATCACAGTTCAAGCCTGGCGTTGAGTATCGATACCCGATCGCCGTTCATTTCTTCAGTCCATGAACTGTAGACTTCAGACACCATTTTCGCGTTTCCATGCCCCATCTGGTTAGCAATAAAAGACGGGTTAGCGCCGGCTGATAGCAGCCAGCAGGCAAAAGTATGTCGGGTATGGTACGGATTCCGACGACGAATGCCAGCGCGTTTTACTGCGACTTCTCATCTACTACCGATACTGCTGTGAGAGTAGTCGGCTTCTGCACCTCGTTCCGCTTCCTGGGTATAAAAACAAAGCGCAGTTTTTGTGGTTCGCGAGCGCCGTACTCACCTGCGGTGAAAAGTAATTTTCGTCAGAGATTGCGAGGTAGTCGGTGCGTGTTGTGCTTGCAAAGCTTCCCGCGCAGGTTCAGGCATCTAATTGCCCGGTAGCAGAATGCAGAGGTGATTGGGGTAGGGGGAAACCATCTATAAATATTTGCCTGAGGTAAACGAGAAGTAATAAAAAACTCGACCTGAGTCGAGGGGCGGTGCTGGCAACTCGATCAGAGAAACTTAAATTTTTCGAGGCTATCTTTTGTCAGTTAAAAGCAGTGCACCAGGATTAAAATATAATTATTAGCACCCTGATAATTTAGTTGTTAAATGATTCGCTATAGATAATTAATAGACCTGCTGGTTGAGTGAGAATCGAGTGAAAAACACAGTTTTTTGCTGCAGCAGGTGATCGATATTAGCCAGCAAATACATCAGGGATATCTGCAAAGTACGGGCTATTCCTCTCTAAAAAAGAGGAATGTAACCCGTCAGGAGGTTGGAATTCCTGGCGACTGAAAAAAACAATTACAAAAATTGACAGTTGCCTCACATTTGTATGAGATTTAAACTTCATCTGCAACTTATGGATTCCCTTTTGATTATGGAAAAAAAATGAAAAAAAGTACTGTTGCAGTAATGATGATGGCTACTCTTTCAGGAACAGCTTATGCGGAGTCAACGCAGTTAACCCCGAATTTCTCTCCAGAAAGTTTTACTGTATCGACCTCTGCAGGGATGCTAAGCGGAAAATCTCATGAGATGGTTTATGACGCGGATACAGGTCGAAAAGTTAGTCAGCTGGACTGGAAAATAAAGAATGTTGCTATTCTGAAAGGTGACATCTCCTGGGATGCGTACTCCTTTCTGACGCTGAACGCCCGCGGCTGGACGTCTCTGGCTTCGGGATCCGGTCATATGGATGATTACGACTGGATGAATGATAACCAGTCCGGATGGACAGACCACTCATCTCATCCCAGCACGAATGTTAATTATGCCAATGAATACGATCTCAATGTGAAAGGCTGGATATTCCAGGACGAAAACTACAAAGCTGGTGTAATCGCCGGTTATCAGGAAACACGTTTCAGCTGGACGGCTACCGGTGGTTCTTACGACTATGATAACGGTGTTTATACCGGCAATTTCCCAACCGGAGAGCGTGGTATTGGTTACAGTCAGCGATTCTCTATGCCATACATTGGTCTGGCGGGTCAGTATCGTATTAATGATTTTGAATTTAATGCCTTGTTTAAATTCAGTGATTGGGTCCGGGCACATGATAACGATGAACACTATATGCGGGATCTGACCTTCCGTGAGAAAACGACTAATTCGCGTTATTACGGTACGTCGATTGATGCCGGATATTACGTCACGCCTAATGCCAAAGTTTTTGCCGAATTCACATACAGCAAATATGAAGAAGGCAAGGGAGGTACTCAGATTATTGATACCAACAGCGGCGAGTCGGCCTCAATTGGTGGCGACGCTGCTGGAATTTCAAATAAAAACTATACTATTACAGCTGGTCTGCAATATCGGTTCTAAATCAGTACAGATCCTGGGTATACCTTCTGTTGGATATAAAGCCCCTTCTGGGGCTTTTATAGCACTGTGTGACCCACGACTAGCGCGGGCTATTCTGGCGATTCACCGCGATCCTGGCCGGGGATAGTCTGTTGCTAAACTTTCGCCAGGAGTTTTGTGGTGGCAATGAGCGAGAAGCTGACGTCAATTGAATCTGTTCTTGAGAACAGATACCAGCCCAATAGTGACGGTAAGTGTCAAGGTAGTTGGCACCCTTGGTTAATTTAAGCCGCCTGTTTTTCCCGTTCCGGATTCAACGTTACCGGGCCTTCCGGTTGCCAGTTTCTTGTCTTCCCTGACCAGCGCTCAGGATGT